>NZ_JAIMBZ010000044.1:0-26008 GCF_025499445.1 Acidiphilium sp. AL | reverse complement strand
GATGCCATTGGCCCCACACTCGAAGGCAAGACACCACGACAGAAAAATCCCCACCCATCGCGATCCCTCGCCTGGCTCGCCTGGATCATCGCACGCCTCGGTGGCTGGAACTGCTACTACAAGCCGCCAGGACCAAAAACCATGCGCGCCGGATGGGCACGCTTCGCCTCCATGGCCACAGGATTCATCATCGCGGCTCAGTCAAATGCGTGAATCCCGTAGCCCCTGGTGGGGGTGCATGGGGGCGAAGCCCCTTGCCCGGCTGCGCGCGGATACGCGCGCATGGCTGGCTATCCCCCCGATTGTCAAACCCGATGTCATGATCGTCGTCATCATTGGACAGCGCCGCCGTTTCCGGCGCGCCTGACCCCGCGATGCGGGCGGGCAAGGGCCAGACGATCGTAATCCAGATTGCGGAACACCGACCAGTCGATATCGGTAGGCAATGCCGCCCGGGCGAGCAGCTGCATCTCCGACGGCCGCATCGTCGTTCCGCCATAGCGGTCGTGAACGCTGCCCAGTTCATGACCGACCTGAAGCCGCGTCGTGCGCGCATCGATTCCGGCATCGCGGGATTCGGCGATCTTCAGATGGCGCAGTCCATGGAACGCCTTGTGGGTTTCGGGATCGAGACCGGCCGAGCGGAACAACCGGGCCAATCGCTTCGATGCGGTATCCGCCGGATCCTGTGTCTCGTGCAGAGCCTCGAACACGAACCGCGGACGGGCACGAACCCAGTCCACAAACCCGATTTCCGCAAGAAAATCGTGCAGTACATAGGCCCCGAGGCTTTCGCTGGTCTTGATCGGTACCGGCATCAGTTGGCCATTGACCTCGACATGGCTGCGCGGCGTGACGATCCAGCATCCGTGTTCCTGGCGGATATCGCCCCCGTGCAGGAAGACCATCAGCCCCAACCGTCTGCCCGTGAGGAACCCGAGCAGGGGCAACATGGTATCCGCAAGCAGGCCCGACTCCACGCCGATCCGGAAAATCCGATTCATGTCGTCATGGGCCGGCAGGAATTTCTGCCTGGCCTTCGGCACGCCTTTCGGGATGATGATCCGTGCCTTTTCCAGGGCGAAGGGCACCGCGACACTCGCACAGCCATGGCGCAGGATCGTCTTGACCTTGCCCAGGTAGTTGTTGACCAGCGTGCTTTCCGACAGGCCCGGCTGACCGGACGCCTCCTGTGCGTCGATCAACCGGTCGATCGTCGCGATCGTGAAGTTCTTCTGCTTCGAATGGTTGGGCGGCAGAAACCTCACGCGGTTGATGAAGTGCTGCAAATCGTCCGAGGTGTACCGATCCACCGGCCGGTCCCCGCAGATCGCGAGAAAGACCTGCTTACGATGACGAATGTATTTGAGTTCGTCATAATGATCGCCGTGGGTCGCGCGCAGCCGCTCATGGTATGAATCGGCGGCCTTGCTGAACAAGGGCGCCCGGCTGGCGGATGCAATGGCCGGTGCGATGACCGGCCCGGACGAAGCCGCCGGAAGTTCCCGTAGTCCCCGGTTCTCAAGCCGCCTGACGGTGGCCATGATCTGGTCGAGCTTGGCTTCCGTGGTGTCCGGCGCTGGCGGCAAACCGATGGTGCGCCTGAGTTTTGCCCAGTCCGCCGCCGAAGGCGGTTCCGCCGCGCGCTCATCCCAATCGGGTGGAGTGACCCTCGCTTTCGAAGCGGGGAGTTCGCCCAGGGCGGTCAGCAGGCCATAGATCGTTCGCGCCCGGTCCTGCGGGGTCGATTGGAGATCCGGTAGCCCCTCATCCAGCGCCGCGAAGGCCGGCATGATCTGCTGTAAATCCTGCCCGATGCGGTCATACACATCACGGCGGACCGCCTCACGCTTATTCAGGGCATCATCATTCCCGGTTCCGGCCATCATCAGTCTGTCCTGCGCTTCGCCGAGCGCACGATGAGCCGACAGGGAAAGAACCCGGGCCACACCTTGCGCGGTGCGTTTATCCACAGGACCGATTGTAATTCTCAGATGTGTCAACCACTCCATAAAATCGTACGCGCGTGGCACCCGCATCTGGAAAACCCAGGCGCTGCCGTTCCGCGTCAGATGCCGCCCATGCATGGATACAATCCCGTGTACATTGCCAGAATGGCCACAAGGAAAGTCCATAAAATCAACAGATTATGAGAATGGTGGAGGGGGTTGGATTCGAACCAACGTAGGCGTGCGCCAGCGGATTTACAGTCCGCCCCCTTTAGCCACTCGGGCACCCCTCCACCGCCCGTATTCTGCGATCGGGCCAGCGTTGTCAACGCTATGTCTGGCGCAGTAGAGAGCACCGCATGGAACACCGCGATCCGCACCGCCAAGGCGGCAAACCGCATCGCCCGCAGGGCCATGGGCCTAGGCCGGATCACCGCGACCGGCGAGCAGCACCGGCTTCCGGCCTGTGGCTTTACGGGATTCATCCGGTGGAAGCGGCTCTCGTCAACCCGGCGCGGCGGCTTCGCCGACTGGTGCTGACCGAGGAGGCCGAAGCCGCCCTCGCCGCGCGCCTGCCGAAGCCTTGGGCGATTCCGGCCGAGCGGATCGATCGGGACCGGCTCGATCAGATGCTCGGGCGCGGCATCGTGCATCAGGGCGCGGCGCTGCAGACCGATCCGCTGGCGTCCCCCACGCTCGCGGACGCGCTGAAGCGTCCCGGCCCGGTTCTGGTGCTCGATCAGATCACCGATCCGCGCAATGTGGGGGCGATTCTGCGCTCGGCGCAGGCGTTCGGCGCGGCCCTGGTGATCGCGCAGGAGCGCAACGCTCCCGAGGAGGGTGGCGCGCTCGCCAAGGCGGCGTCCGGCGCGCTGGAGCGGATCCCGCTGCTGCGGACGGTGAACATCGCGCGCGCGCTGATCGCGCTGAAGGCGGCTGATCTCTGGGTGATGGGTCTCGATGCCGGTGGTGCCACCCGATTGTCCGGCTCGTCGCTCGCCGGGCGACGCGCCGCCCTGGTGCTGGGCGCCGAGGGCGAAGGGCTGCGGCGGCTGACCCGCGAAACCTGCGACGAACTGGTCTCGCTCGCCATGCCGGGCGGGATGGAGAGCCTGAACGTGTCGGCGGCGGCGGCGGTGGCGCTTTACGAAATCATCCGGTAGGCGAATTCTTCGATACCGGCGGCGCTCTCCGCCTCCGCCAATGCGACCATGGCTTCGTGATGGGGCGAGAGACCGCAGGCCGGATCGGTCGCCGCCGCATCGCCCGCCAGCGCGAGCGCCTGGCAGCGGCAGCCGCCCCAGTCGATTTCGGCGCGCGCGCAGCCCTGACAGGGTGGCGCCATCCAGGCGGTGCCGCGATACGCCTCGAAGGCCGGGGAACTCGCCCAGATATCGGCGACGCCGCGCTCGGTGACGCGCTCGAAGATAAGATGCGTCAGGCTTTCCGCCGCGTGGCAGGGCAGCATTTTGCCCGAGGGTGTGATGTTGAAGAACCGTCGCGCCCAGCCGCCCATGCAGGCCTTCGGACGCGACGCGTAGTAATCCGGGACGACGTAATCGATGGTGAGTTTGCCGGCGAGGCGAGTGCGCGCGGCCTCGACGATAGCTGTGGCTTCGGCGAGTTGCGCGCGCGTCGGGATCAGCGCCGCGCGGTTCTTCAAGGCCCAGCCGTAATACTGCACATGGGCGATTTCGATCCGCTGCGCGCCGACTTCGACCGCGAGGCCGATCATTTCCGTTAGTTGACGCAGATTCTGACGGTGCATCACCGCGTTCAGCGTGAGCGCAAGACCCGCTTCGCGCACCCGCCTTACGGCGGCGAGCTTTTTCGCATGGGCGTCGCGAAATCCGGCGACATGATCGGCGATTTTTTGCTCCGCACCCTGAAAGCTGATCTGCACATGGTCCAATCCGGCCTCGGCCAGGACCGCCATCCGCGATGCGTTGAGCAATACGGCCGAGGTGATCAGATTGGTGTAGAGACCCTCGGCGCGCGCGTGACGCACCAGATCGGGCAGGTCGTTCCGCACCATCGGTTCGCCGCCGGAAAAATGGACCTGCAACACGCCAAGTGACGCGGCTTCGGAAATCACCCGCTTCCAGGTCGCGGTATCGAGTTCGTCACGCGCGCGATCGAGGGCGAGCGGGTTCGAGCAATAGGGGCATTTGAGCGGACAGCGATGCGTCAGTTCCATCAGCATCGCGAGCGGCGGTTCCAATTTTGTCATGCCGTCACCATGCCTTTTCCGGCAAGATCGTTGAGCATGTCGAGGCAATCGGTGAGCACGGCGTCGCGCGGGGCGGCGTAGCGCGTGGCAAGCGCATCGGCGATCGCGCCGATGGTGGCCGCACCGTCGCAGCATTCCAGGATCGCCACCGCGATCGCATCCGGCATGATGACGCGCTCGGGGGCGAGCAGAACATGGCAGTTGCGCGCCGCATCGAAGCGCAGCCGGACATGGCGGGCGAGTGCCGGCACGCTGGCATCGGTGAGGGTCATGGCCAGACGCCGTCATGACCCAGCGCGCCCGGCGGGATCAGACCAGGGTTGACATAGGCGTGGTGCAGCGCGTCGAGCTGCGCCCAGAGCACATCGCATTTGAAGCCGAGAGCGGCGATCACGGCACTTTGCTGTTCCGGCGTGCGGGCGTGGCGTTTGACGTAGTCGAGCGCGAAATCGGCGTCGCGCGGCGCCTGGTCGAGCCGCGCGTTGAAATAGGCCAGGGTTTCCGGCGTGATGAAATCGTAATGCGACAACATGCCGGAAACCCGCTCGCTGATGATATTGGGCGAGAACAATTCGGTGAGCGACGAGGCAATGGCTTCGAGTAGCGGTTTTTCGCGCACGAACTGCACATAGGCCTGCACGGCGAACCGCGTTGCCGGCAGGGCGGCACGCATCGAGACGACCAGCGCGCGGTCGAGATCCAGACCGTCGGTTAGCGCAATCCAGCGCGCGATGCCGCCGTCGCCTTTCTGCGTGCCGTCGTGATCGACCAGACGTTGCCGCCATTGCCTGCGTAAATCTGGATCGTCGATCCGGGCGATCAGGCTCGCATCCTTGATTGGAATATGCGCCTGATAACAATAGCGGTTCAGCGCCCAGGCCTGCACCTGCCGCTTATTCAGCTTGCCGCCATGCAGCATCCGATGAAACGGGTGACGGTTATGGTAGCGCGCCGCGCCAAGATCGCGAAGCGCCGTTTCCAGTTCACCGGCACTCATCAGCGTGGTCATAGGGTGAACTCCATCCCGTCCTGCGCCACGATCCAGCCGGCCCGCTCGGCCACCGCGCGTTCGGGCGAATCATCGAGGATCATCGGATTGCTGTTGTTGACGTGAACGAAAACCTTGCGCGCGACGCCGAGATCGGCGAAGGCCGCGATCGAACCCCGTTCGCCGCTGACGCTGACATGGCCCATGCGCGCGCCGGTTTTTGCCGACAGACCGAGGGCGATCATCTCGTCGTCACGCCAGAGCGTGCCGTCGAACAGCACGAGGGGCGCACCGCGCAGGCGCCACGCGAGATCGTCGGAGACGCCGGCACAGGCGGGGATGTAGAAGAACGACGCACCATCTGCCGCGCTGATTTTCAGTCCGATCGTATCGCCTTCCGCCGAACCGAAATCGGCGCGCGCCTGATCTTCCGCATAAAGAGCTACTTTTCCGGGTACCGCGAACGCTTCCACGGTCAATCCGAGATCGCTCCCGGAGCCGTCTTTCAGGCTAGTTTGCGTATCGAGGTCGAGGGTACGGCGCGGCACCAGATCGGCATCAAGAACGCGAAAGATCTGGTTGGCGCCGAGAAGATCGAGAATGCGCCGACCCGCATAAAGACCGAAAGATTGGCCCTCGCGCAGATCGAGAAGTCCGGCGATGAAATCGACATCGCCGCCGGTCAACGCCACGGCGCCGATCGGGCTGTCGCGCCGGCCCGCGCGCGGATGCAATGCCGGGGTCGCGGCGATCTGCGCGCGCAGATCGGGCGAGGCATTGAACAGCACCCAATCCACGCCATTCGCACTGACGGCGATGCCGGCCTGGGTACGCGGCCGAGTGGCCGGCTCACCCCGGCGGGCGCGGGCGCAGTTTTCGCAGGCGCAATTCCATTGCGGAAAACCGCCGCCCGCGGCCGCACCGAGAACGATCAGCTTCATGGGAAGCAAAAATCCGCCGGGGTCAGGGGGAAGATCGGACCCCGGCGCCTATCGGTGAGTCAGCCGAGTTCCGCGCAGGCATAGGCGTTGATTTCGGTGCCCACCGCGATTTCGACGAGTTTCGGCTTGGTCCACATGGTTTCAACTCCTTGTAAGGTTAGTAGCCGGCGATTTCCTCGCCGTTGTCCTCGCGCGCGGCAAGGATGGATGCAGAATACGGAGGATATCCCCCCGCGCAAGTTAAAACGAGCGCAGATTCGGGATCTGTGGCAAAATGGGACAATCGATGCCGCAACAGAGGAATCCGCTATGTCCCGCCCCGATTGCATCCGCCACTGGACCAGCCTTGAAGACCCGGACGACGGCCATTTTAACGCTTATCCCGGCGACACCGAATTGATGTCGGTCGGCGCGCCGCTCGGCCGCAAGCTCGGTCTGACCCGCATCGGCATTCACCACGAACGCCTGCCGCCCGGCCGGCGCACCTCCTACCCGCACGCCGAAAGCGCCGAGGAGGAGTTCATCTTCGTGCTGGAAGGCACGCCCGATGTCTGGATCGACGGCAATCTGCACCGGCTTTCGCCCGGCGATTCGGTCGGGTTTCCGGCCGGCACCGGCATCTGCCACACATTTTTGAACAATACCGCTCAGGAGGTCCGGCTGCTGGTGATCGGCGAGGCGAACAAGGACGAAAACCGCATCCGCTATCCGCTCAACGAGGCTTACGAAGCGACCCGCGAGGACCGCTGGGTGGATTGGCCGGAACGGCCGCTCGGCCCGCATGATGGCAAGCCGCGCGGTTAAGCGGGATCAGGATGAAGGTCGATCCGCGGCGCCGCCGACTTCAGCGCCCGGCAAATCCGCGCCGGTGACGCGGCTCTTCCAAAGTCAGATGCGCGATATAGCCGGAGCGGCTCTCGCCGGCGGCGCGCGCCAGGGCATCGAGACGTTTCAGCACCCGGCGCGGCAGCGTGATGTTGACCCGTTCGGTGGTGTCATCGAGCACGCTCGGGTCAAGGGTAATCACACCGAACAGCCATCCCGCATAATCGGGGTTGCGGCGGATGCTATCGAGATCGGACGGCGCCGGAACAGCCTGACCGGCGTCCAGGGCGGCATCGATCCAGGCGGCAGCGGCTTCCTCGGCGCCAGCCATGGCCTCATCCAAGGTGCCGCCGGCAGAGAAGCAGCCGGGTAGATCGGGCACAACGACCCCAAAGGCCGCAGTGTCGGTGCCAGCTTCAATCGCAATCGGGTAACGCATCGTCGTTTGATTTCCTAAAGGCCGGCCTGTTTGCGGATCGCGGCAACCAGACCGGCGCCGAAATCCTTTTTCGGGTGAGGCACCACCACGTGACCGGGCCGATCCTGATGCTTGAAGACGTGGTGCGAGCCGCGAACCCGATCCAGAAACCACCCGGCCGCCTGCAACTCCCGGATGATATCCGCGCTCTTCATCATGCGCACAATACACACTCAGGAGAAATGGAGTCAATGATCCGCAACCGAGCGGTTTGCGCACAGAAGGTCGTCGATGGTCATTGCAGCGTCAGATGCGCAACCGTGGCCGGGCGAAGGCTTGCACCGACGTCGCTGAGATGAGTCTGGATGACAGTGGTTGCACGCTGCGGTTCCAGATCGGTGACATCCAGGACAAGCGTTTCTGGAACGAGCGGATGCTGGATATGCAATTTTTCCAGATAGCCCGACAACGTGGCCGGATCGGTCAGTTTGCGCGGATTCCGGTCCGGCGATGCGACGCGGCGCAACAATTCATCGCGCTCGGCGGTCAGAATGACCGGCACCAAGGGTACGGCACGCGCCATTGCGAGTTCAACCACGAGCCGCCATGAATGGAGTTCCCGGTCGCTCCTCGTTGTCAGCGCATTGGTTATGACGAAAATCTCTCCGGCTGGCCGGTCCCGCAGCACCGCATAGGCCGCATCGCGCACGGTTTCATAAAGCGGCCAACACGCGGGATCGTGGAAGCCGGCGCAGGCGAGCGCGGGATCGTGCAGACAATGATTATCGATGAAACGGGCATCGAGAGCATCGGCCAGAATCGTTCCGATGGTTTTCTTGCCGACGCCGGGCCAGCCGTTGAGGTGAATGATCATTTCACGAAACAGAGGCGGGTTGCGCCGCCCCTGCACCTCAACGATTGGAGCAGAAATTCATCCGCAGGCGGCGACCGCGCGGCGCGCCATCACGCCGACCAGATGCGCGCGATAGGCCGCACTCGCATGGATGTCGCTGCTCATGGTGCTCTCGGGCGTGGTCACGTCCTTGATCGCGTCCGCGCTGAAGGATTTGCCCAGCGCCGCTTCCATCGCGGTGTGACGGAACACACCGTCAGTGCCGGCACCGGTCACCGCGACGCGCACGCCCTGCGCGGTCCTGGCGACGAACACGCCGACCATCGCGTAGCGCGAGGCGGGGTTGGGGAATTTCTCATAGGCCGCCTTTTCCGGGATCGGGAACGAGACCTCGGTGATCAGCTCGTCCGGCTCCAGCGCCGTGGTGAACATGCCCTGGAAATAGTCGGCGGCCTTGATGCTGCGTTTGGTGGTCTTGATCGTCGCCCCCAGTGCGAGCACCGCCGCGGGGTAGCAGGCCGACGGGTCGTTATTGGCGAGCGAGCCGCCGATCGTGCCGCGGTAGCGCACCTGCCGGTCGCCGATATGGCTGGCCAGATACACAAGCGCGGGGATCGCGCGCGCGACCTCCGCGGAGTTGGCCACCTCGCGATGGGTGGTCATCGCGCCGATCACGATCGCATCGCCCTCGCGGCGGATACCCGTCAGACCCAACCCGGCGAGATCGACGACGGCAGAGGGTTTCGCGAGCCGCTGCTTGAGCACCGGGATGAAGGTCATGCCGCCGGCGAGCGCCTTGGCGTCCGGGTCGCCCAACGCCTTGACCGCATCGGCGACCGAGCCGGGTTTCTGATACTCGAATTCGTACATCGCTCTGTCTCCTGCTTATTCGGCGGCCATGCGCGGCCCGGCGCCCTGGATGATCGACCAGATTTTCTGCGCTGTCGCCGGCATGTCGATATGGGTCACGTCGTAGTCGCGCAGCGCATCGACCACCGCGTTGATCACCGCGGGCGGGCTGCCGATGGCACCCACCTCGCCCACCCCCTTGGCCCCGAGCGGGTTGTGGGTGCACATGGTGGATTCGGTGCCGACACGGATATTCGGCAGGTCATCGGCGCGCGGCATGGTGTAGTCCATCAGCGAGCCGGACAATAACTGCCCGGTCTCGTCATAGATCGCGTGTTCCAGCAGCGCCTGGCCGATGCCCTGGGCGACGCCGCCATGCACCTGGCCATGCACGATCATCGGGTTGATCACCCGGCCGATATCGTCGACCGCGGTGAAGTTGAGCAGCGAAACCACGCCGGTTTCGGGGTCGATCTCGACCTCGGCGATATGGCAGCCGCCGGGGAAGGTGAAGTTTTTCGGGTCGTAGAACGCGGTTTCGTCGAGGCCCGGCTCGATTTCCTCGATCGGGTAGTTGTGCGGCACATAGGCGGTCAGCGCGATCTCGGCGAAGGCTTTGGATTTGTCGGTGCCGGCGACGGTGAACTTGCCCTCCTTGAACTCGATGTCGTCGGTCGAGGCTTCCATCAGGTGGGCGGCGATTTTCTTGCCCTTGGCGATGATTTTATCCATCGCCTTGACCATCGCCGAACCGCCCACGGCGAGCGAACGGCTGCCATAGGTGCCCATGCCGAACGGAATTTTCGCGGTGTCGCCATGCACCACCTCGACGGCCTCGAACGGCACGCCGAGCTGGTCGGCGACCAGTTGGGCGAAGGTGGTCTCATGGCCCTGGCCGTGGCTGTGGGTGCCGGTGAACACCGTGACCGATCCGGTCGGGTGGACGCGAACGTTCGCGACCTCGTAAAGCCCGGCGCGCGCGCCCAGCGCACCGGCTACCGCCGAGGGCGCGATGCCGCAGGCTTCGAGATAGGTCGAGACGCCGATGCCGCGCAGCTTGCCGCGCGATTTGGCCTCCGCCCGGCGCTGCTCGAACCCGGCCCAGCCGGCATGGTCCATCGCCTTGGCGAGGGTGGCTTCGTGATTGCCGCTGTCATATTGCAGGGCAACCGGCGTCTGATACGGGTAGGCATCGGCCGGGATGAAGTTGCGCCGGCGGATCGCGATGCGGTCCATCCCCAGTTCCTTCGCCGCGACATCGACGATGCGCTCCAGCAGGAATGTCGCCTCCGGCCGTCCCGCGCCGCGATAGGCATCGACCGGCACGGTATTGGTGAACATCGCCTTCACCTCGGCATAGATCGCGGGCGTGGTATAGACGCCGGCAAGCAATGTCGCGTGCAGATAGGTCGGCACCGAGGGCGCGAAAGTCGAAAGATACGCCCCCATATTCGCCATCGTCCTGACCCGCAGGGCGAGGAACTTGCCGTCCTCGGCCAGCGCCAGTTCGGCATGGGTCACGTGGTCGCGGCCATGCGCGTCGGTGATGAAGGCTTCGCCGCGCTCGCAGGTCCATTTCACCGGGCAATGCACTTGCGCCGCCGCCCAGGTGACCGCCGCTTCCTCGATATAATGGAAAATCTTCGACCCGAAACCGCCGCCGACATCGGGGGCGACCACGCGCAATTTGTGCTCGGGGATGTGCAGCACGAAGGCGCCCATCAGCAGGCGGATCACGTGCGGGTTCTGGCTGGTGGTATAGAGCGTGTATTCGCCCGACGAAAGATCGTATTCGCCGATCGCGGCGCGCGGCTCCATCGGGTTCGGGATCAGCCGGTTGTTGACGAGGTCGATTGTCGCGACCTTGTGCGCCTGGGCGAACGCGGCATCGACCGCGTCCTTGTCGCCGATATGCCAGTCGAAACACACATTGCCCTTGGCATCGTCATGCACCAGCGGCGCATCGGGTGCGGCGGCGGCGCGCAGATCGGCGACCGCCGGCAGGCTGTCGATGTCGATGACCAGCGCCTCGGCGGCGTCCTTCGCCTGCTGCCTGGTTTCGGCGATCACCATGGCGATCGCATCACCCACGTAACGCACCTTGCCCTGCGCCAGCACGGGGTGCGGCGGCTCGATCATCGGGGAGCCATCCTTGCTGTGGATCTGCCAGCCGCAAGGCACGCCGCCGATATTGTCGCGGGCGAAATCCTCGCCGGTGAAGATCGCGACCACGCCGGGCATCGATGCCGCCGCCGACGTGTCGATCGACCTGATCACCCCGTGCGCCACGTCCGACCGCTTGAAGTACGCATGGGCCTGGCCGGGGCGATTCATGTCGTCGGTATAGTGGCCGTGGCCGGACAGGAACCGATGATCCTCCGTGCGCCTCACGGAATCGCCGATTCCGCCCTTGATGATGTCGTTCATGGATATTCTCCCGATATTTCCGCTCCCGCTCTGGACGATACCGGCGCGGGAGTCTTTGTTTTTTTGGATCGATCTATTCGGCGGCTTGCGGCAGTTGCCTGCCGTGCATCAGCGGCCATGCGGCGGCGATCGCCTTGACGATGTTGTGATAGCCGGTGCAGCGGCAGATATTGCCGTCCAGCCCGTCGCGGATCTGCTGCTCGGTCAGCCCGTCCGGGTGGCTTTCGACCAGATCGATCGCGCTCATCACCATGCCCGGCGTGCAATAGCCGCATTGCAGCGCGTGATGCTCGCGGAACATCTCCTGCATCGGGTGCAGCGTGCCGTCCGCCGCCGCCAGCCCCTCGATGGTGAGCACCGTCGCACCCTCGGCCTGCACCGCCAGCATCGAGCAGGATTTCACCGATTTGCCGTCGACCGAAACGACGCAGGCGCCGCACTGGCTGGTATCGCAGCCGATATGGGTTCCGGTGAGATGCAGATAATCGCGCAGCAGCTCCACCAGAAGGGTGCGCGATTCGACCGTGGCCGTCGCCGCCTTGCCGTTCACCGTCAGATTGACCTGGGGCATTGGGTCCTCCTTATGTTGCCCGCATGATGGTGGCCAGCGCGGGATTTGGTCAAGGGAAGCGCGCCATTATGCCGCCCCGCCAACGAATAAATTTTTACGAATATGCGGTCAGCCTCGGAATCGGGCGTTTGCACCAGCGGAATGTGCTGGCGCAAGAAATGGCGGCTAAATTTGACGGCAAATGTCAAATGTCTCGTTTAGAGATGCTGTATAATAGTGAACCATCAATGGTTTATTGTGATGGAATTTTGTTCTGGATCATGCGCGAAGCCAGCTAGCGGAGAAAGATGATGGATGATGTCACGTCCCACCCGATCAAGACAGAAACATCCCAACCAAAGGCCGAATCATCTGTTCTGCACCCACTGGATCCGCTGACTCCTGCAGAAATTCAAACCGTCGTTGCTGCCGTGCGTGCCAGTCCTGATTTCGGCCCAGGGATTATGTTCGAGATGATCGAATTGCTCGAACCGTCGAAAGCAGCTCTACGAATTTGGTGCAATGGTGCCGAGCTTCCTCCTCGTGCGGCGCGCGTCAATGTGTTCCGCAATGATGAAGCTGGAGTGTGGCGCCTTACCGTCACTCTGAGTTCCATGCGGATCGACAGCAAGTACTTCGTGCCAGGTGCACAGCCAATGATCCAACTCGAACAGTTCATGGCGATTGAGAACATTGTTCGCAGTGATCCAGATTTCATCGCCGCCTGTGCACGGCGCGGCATCACCGACATGAGCCTTGTCTGTGTTGACCCGTGGTCTGGTGGAAATTTCAATATAGAGGGTGAAGAAGGCCGGCTTCTGTCGCACACCTTCTGCTGGCTACGGACCCGTCAGAATGATAACCTCTACGCTCATCCGATCGCCGGATTAAACGCGGTTGTCGACATCAAAGCGGGTCGCGTATTGCGGGTCGACGACCATTGTAGTTTGCCAATACCAATGGCGGAGTTCAACTACGAGTCGCAATTTCGTGAGGATTTCCGTAAGCCATTGAAACCACTCGATGTGGTACAGACTGAGGGGCCAAGCTTCAACCTTGAGGGCAATTCAATTGCCTGGGATAAATGGTCTCTAGTCATCGGGTTTAACGCACGTGAGGCCATCACACTGCATGACATTCGCTACGATGGCCGAAGCGTGATCCACCGCGCATCGCTCGCTGAGATGGTAGTACCCTATGGTTCCCCGGAGCCGGGACATGTCCGCAAGAACGTGTTTGACATCGGTGAATATGGTCTTGGCAAGTTAGCTAATTCGCTCAAGCTCGGCTGTGACTGCCTCGGTCACATAGCATATCTCGACGCGCATCTGAACACGATGACGGGTAACGTCTACACAATCGAAAATGCAATCTGCATCCATGAGGAAGATTCTGGCATTCTCTGGAAGCATTGGGATTTCCGTACCGACCGCGCGGAGATCCGGCGCGGCCGCCGACTCGTGATTTCCTGTATCTGCACTGTCGGCAACTATGAGTACGCAACCTATTGGTACTTCCGGCAGGACGGCTCGATCGAATTCGAGATGAAAGCTACGGGAATCATTAACACAACGGCCTGTATTCCTGGGCGCCCATCACGCTTTGGGGCCGAGGTTGCGCCAGGCGTTGAAGGCCACGTTCACCAACATATATTCTGTGCTCGGCTCGACATGGCAATCGACGGGGAACGGAACAGCGTTCTCGAGTGCGACACTGAAGCGGTGCCCACCGGCCCCGCGAATCCTTACGGTAATGCCTTTTTTGTGACCGAACGGACTCTTCGAACCGAAATCGAGGGGGCGCGACGCGCCGATCCAGCGCGGCAAAGATACTGGAAAATCATAAACCCCCACGTGGTCAACCATGTTGGTAAGCCAGTCGGCTACCGACTTGAACCCACTCATACGATTACACCATTCTTGGCATCAGACTCGCCGTCGGCGCGGCGGTCCGGGTTTATTAAAAATCATCTCTGGGTGACGGCTTTCAATCCTGACGAGCGTTATCCGGCCGGCGAATTCATGAATCATTCTGATGGCCGCGGCGGAATAGAGGATTTCATCGCCCAAAACCGGCCAATAGCTGATGCCGAAATCGTCCTATGGCACGTATTAGGACTACACCATTTGCCACGTACTGAAGATTTTCCCGTACAGCCTTGTATTAGTGCAGGATTCACTCTCATGCCGAGCGGCTTTTTCGATCAAAATCCTGCACTTGACCTGCCTCCTGATATCAATCGAGCCAGCCGGCGCCACTCCGATGCCACTTGTTGTCACCATTAGGCATTATGGAAAATCCAAGATCTATCCATGACTGGGCTGCCAAGCAATTATTCGGCGCCTATCATGCTGCACGATACAACTCCGGTAAAGGATTGAAAAATCTGCCCGCAAAAATGTAAGCATACGCATCAAGGTCTCAGCTTTTGCCTTATTGTCCTACAATCTCTGGCAAAGAGATAAAATAAAAAACTGTTCAGGCTCCCTTCACTGGCCACAATAAATGATCAGAAAGAACGGTCAAATGGAGAAACACCATGGATGCACGAAACTTGGCAACAGTTGCAACACATCATAAACTTAAAAAGGGGTCGCTGGGCGTTTGGCAACTATCCGGACTGTCCTTTGCCAATATGGCTCCAGCATACAGTCTTTTTACTACTTTGGGGTTAGTCGTTGCTGGTGTTGGCTTTGGTGCCCCACTTCTATTTTTATTAGCTGGCGTTGCTACTTTTTTTCATGTCAATACAACCGCCGAGTTTTCACGGAAGTGCCCTAGCGCTGGTTCGTATACTTGTTTTATCTCACGTTCTTTCGGCAACCATGTTGGAATTACCGTCGGTATTATGTATTTATTTGCATGGATTTTACTTATCGCTTCTGTTTTTCTTGTTGTTGGCACTTGGACGCAATTTACAATAAAGGAAATTCTTGGCGTTAATACCAATTGGTTAATTTTGATGGTTGTATTTGTAGGTATCGGGACGTGGCTTTGCATTAGTGGCGTCACTCTATCGTCCCGTATTGCAATTTCATTATTTGTCTTTGAGGTTATTGTCCTCTTAATAGGTTCTGGCTTTATGATTTTCAGCCATGTGAATTATATTTCATTGTCTCCGTTTAGTTTTGGTAAGTTATTTTCTAATTTCAAAGGCGTTGGTTTAGCGTTTCCGTTGGCCATCTATCCGTTTATTGGCTCTAGCAATGCTGCCACCATGGCAGAAGAGGCGCACAAACCTCATCATTCGATTCGAGTTGCAGTATTTTCGGCCATCACGCTGGCTACTATACTATATGTGTTTTGTGTTTACGCTACGATTATTGGATCCAAATTTGACAATCACATTTTAACTCACGCCACATATCCAATGATTAGCGTAGCAAAATATGCTCTTGGACCATATGTATGGCTTTTTTATGTGGCTGGTCTGACAAGTACGTTATCACTTGTTCTGGTTGCAATAAATGCTGCGGCTCGTGTGCTCTATAATTTATCAAAAGAAGGCGTATTATTCAAAAATCTTTCAAATGTTCATGAAACATATCGTACACCTTATGCTGCTTTGCTGTTAATTTCAATTGGTGCCTTAGGGGTTGCTGTCGTCATTGGATTGATTTTTGGTCCGATCAACGCTTTTAATTGGACGGGAACATTGGGTACGATACCATTAATTATAATTTTTGTGATTGTTAATTTAGCCCTCCCTGTATATTTTATTAGGAATCATAAAGATCATTTTTCTGTACTATTTCATCTTGTTTTTCCAATTCTCGGCTGCTTAATTTATTTAGTTCCATTATACTCTACTGTTGAGCCGGGACAGCCGACGCCATACAACTACTTTGGTTTAACAACGCTGGCCGTCATTCTGGCTGGGATAATTTATAGTATCTATCTTGTGAACCGACGATTTGAAAGCTTGAATCTCGGCCTTCACGTGGCTTTGGAGGATTAGAAAATGGCAACTATTTTTGAGTTTTTTGATAAAATGCTTGATGTGGGTGCGGAGAAAGATCGGCGAGGATCAGACCCAGTAATGGCAGGAATACGGGATGCTGAACGTCATCGACGAATTCAGCCGCAAATGCCTGGCCATGATGCCGTTTCGGTGGTTTCGGTCGTTTGATGCGATCGACGTGCTCGACGATCTGTTCATTGAGCATCACCAGAGCACATCCGATCTCAATAACTGGCCGGAATTTATCGCCCTATCCCCGTCCGTCAATGATGCGGGCGGCTAGGCGTCACCACCCTTTATATCGAACCCGTGTCGAGCGGGACAGAGTCGACACGCAGATCGAATTCGAGCCAGACATTGGCGGCGTGGCCGCAGGTTTTGTGATAACCCAATCCATCTGCGCCGCAGTATTTTTAGGCGGGACAAGGAGGTTGACCTGGCGGAACGCGCCGCCTCGGGGTTCGATGAGCATGAAGTTGCGCGGCGTCTCGTCCGCAGCGATGAATCGTGACTGCTCCCATATAGACTCACCCGCTGGCGGCGCGACGCCGCAGACGATGACATCGCCGACCTCGCCCTCGGCGTGGCAGCTAACGACATGGATGATTTTGGAGGTACACATTTCCATATTTTCGATATCAGGTTTTTGTCGCCGCGAATCGCTCGAGGCTAAGGCTGGCGATGGATTGTGGATCGGCCGAGCCATCGACGATGTGGCATACGATATCCGCAGTGACTGGCGCCAACGTGACGCCCAGATGTTGGTGACCGAAGGCGTAAACGAGGTTCCGTGCGAAGCTGGCTCGGCCGATGGCGGGGATATAGTCGGGCAGGGTCGGTCGTGCGCCCATCCAGCGTGTCAGGGGCGCGTGCAATGGCAAGGACAACTCGGTAGCGTGGCGCTGCAGCCGCGCCCATTTACGGGCATCTGGCGGTGAATCTGGGCGGCCGAACTCCACAAATCCAGCCACTCGTAATCCGGCTTCGAACCGCGTGATGATGATCGAACGTTCCTGGAACACGACAGGCGGCATATCCGCGGGCCAGTCGTGATGCTCCGATTGAATGTGGTAGCCACGTTCAGCGATCAGCGGTACGGGGCGACCGAGATCGCCGAGGAGCCGGCCTGAGGCCACGCCGGCGGTGAGAAGGATCGTCTCAGGAACGATTTCTCTACCGTCGTCGAGGGTGAGTTTCGCCAAACCTTCTGCGATTGTCATGCGGCGAACGGTAACCTTGATCATCCGTCCGCCGCCGGCGCGCCAAGCTGCACCCAACATCCGAAAGAGCCGGTCTAGGTCGGCGACCTGGCCTGTGTTCTCGAAGATCAAAGCGGCTGCCAATTCAACACCTAACGCCTTGGCCATGACCGCCCGTTCGGCCGGACGCGCTGGATGGGACCGCGCTGTTCCGGTGTCCGTCCGCTGCCATGCGGCAATATCGCGTGCTGCGCGCCGGGCATCCTGCCAGACTATGACATGCCCGCGTTCCAACAAGAGATCGGGTGCGGCAATGTCCAGCGCTAGCCTGCGCCAACCCGAAATCGCCTTCGCCAGCAGGCAGCGAAGGATGACCTTGCCAGCCTCGAATTGCGATGGATTCGCCGCCCGGATGAGTTTCCAGGCGAATGGCGCCCATTCCCCGATATCGCGCAGCGGTAGCGACAGTGAGCCTCGTCCGAGCGCGAACCGGCCGACGGTACTACGGATCGCTGCGCGCGAGGCTAGGGGTTCGATCTGTTCGATCGCGATATGCCCGGCATTGCCGCGCGAAGCCGACAGGTTGAAGTCGCCGGGATCTACGATCGTTGTGGCGTAACCGGCCTGCTGCAGCCGCAGTGCGCAGCACAGACCAATGATGCCGCCGCCTACGATCAGTACGGTCCGGTCTGGTTGTTTAACACCCACCCTTGCCTTACCTCCAGAAATCGTATACGTATACGATCTAATAGACGAGGAGAAATATCATGGCAACTAGCTGGCACGGCATATTGCCTGCGACGACCACGCAATTCGCCCCGGACATGTCCCTGGATCTCCGTGCAACACAGCGCATGCAAGACGACCTTATTAACGACGGCATCGACGGGCTTGTCGTCCTGGGGACAGTGGGAGAGAACAACTCGCTCGATACGGACGAGAAGCTTCGCGTGCTTGAGGCTACCTGCGAGGCAGTGGCCGGCCGAGTGCCGGTGATCGCTGGCATTTCCGAGTTTGACGCTCGCCGAGCGGCCGATAGCGCCCGTGCCGCTGAGAAAGTCGGCGTCGATGGGCTGATGCTGCTGCCCCCCATGGTCTATGTGCCTCGCACCGAGGAATTGATCGTACATTTCAAGACAGTGGCGAGCGCCTCGTCGCTGCCGATCATGCTCTACAACAATCCGCCTGCGTATCGGATCAATATCGGCGTCGAGGTGCTCGAGGCAGTTTCTCACATCGAGACGATTGTGGCGATCAAAGAAAGTGTGCCAGATTCGCGCCGCTTCACCGATCTGCATAACAGTTTCGGTAATCGCTTCGAAATTTTCGCTGGGCTCGATGACCTGGCGTTCGAAGGGTTGTTACTGGGCGCGTGCGGCTGGGTTTCCGGCCTGACGAACGCCTTTCCGCGCGAATCGGTTCGGTTGGTCGCGGCAATTCGCGCCGGCGACCTCGATGAGGCACGGAAGATCTATCGCTGGTTCATGCCGCTGCTCCATCTCGACGCCGAACATGACCTGGTGCAGTCGATCAAACTCGCCGAACAGATGATGGGACGCGGTTCGGAACGAGTCCGACTGCCGCGCCTCACGTTGACTGGCGAGCGTAGGGCAGAGGTGATCGAGATGGTGCGGCGCGCCGCCGTCACCAGCCCGCTCGGCCGGCAGGACGTCGAACAGGTCATTCCCGCATGAGCCTGGGGCGGCACGCCTTCTTCTGTATTGACGGCCATACGGCCGGAAATCCGGTTCGCCTCGTCGTCGGTGGCGCGCCTCTGCTGCGCGGGAACTCAATGTCCGAGCGACGGCAGGATTTTTTGGCGCGGTTCGACTGGATCCGCACGGGGCTATGCTTTGAGCCGCGCGGCCACGATATGATGTCCGGTGGATTCCTTTATCCGCCAACCCGTGAGGATACCGATACCGGTATTCTCTTTATCGAGACAAGCGGCTGCCTGCCGATGTGCGGTCACGGCACAATTGGTCTTGTCACTTTCGGGCTGGAGCACGGGCTGATTCAGCCGCAGCGCCCCGGCGTCGTGCGACTCGAAGTGCCGGCAGGGATCGTGGAGGCGGCATACACGATCGAGGGGGACAGAGTCGCCGCTGTCACGATCCGTAATGTACCGGCTTTCTTAGCGGCGCGGGGAGTCAAGGTCGAGTTGCCGGAACTTGGGCCGCTATCGGTCGACATCGCCTTTGGCGGCAACTACTATGCGATCATCGAGCCGCAGGGGCGATATAAGGGAATCGATGTCATCGGCGCAGCACGACTAATCGAATATAGTGGAGAAATCCGCCGTCAAGTTCGCGCGACGATCGAACCAGTGCATCCGCTCGACCCGACGATCAGGGGCGTGAGTCACGTCCTCTGGGCTGACGCGCCAAAAGGTGCGGGCGCAGATGGCCGCAACGCGGTGTTCTACGGCGACCGCGCGATCGATCGCTCTCCCTGTGGCACGGGAACCTCTGCCAGACTCGCCCATCTCGTCGCGACCGGGCGACTGAAAGTCGGCGACCGGTTCGTCCATGAGAGCTATATCGGCAGCCGATTCATCGGGACCGTCGAAGCCGAAACCGAGATAGGCGGTCAACCAGCCATAATTCCAACGATCAAGGGCGCGGCAATTTCCACGGGGTTCAACACGATCTGGATTGATCGGAAGGATAGTTTCTGGGAGGGGTTTCAGGTTGTCTAAGGCGGGCAGCCGGATCGACGCAGCGGACCGTGTGGCTTTCGGGCGCCGGGTTAAACCCGTTGTACTGTCCGCCGATCGAATCGTCGATATCGTCCGCGATCATATCCACACTGGTCGGCTTGCGGCTGGTGCGCCGATCCGCCAAGACGTGCTTGCAGGGGAACTGGGCATCAGCAAAATCCCAGTCAGAGAAGCGCTGGGTCGCATTCAACAGGATGGTCTGATCTATACGATCCCTAATCGCGGCTTCTTCGTTCGTCCGCTGACCAGGGCAGAAGCCTATGAAGTGTACGATCTGCGTCTGGCGATCGAACCCGCAGCGGCAGCGCGCGGGGCTATGACAGCCAACGAGGCAGACAGGAGGGCGGCGATCCGAAACCTTGCGGCGCTGAGCAAGGCTATATCGCGGCAATTGAGCGACATCGGGTCACTGCATCGTGCCTTCCACAAAGCGCTGGTCGCATCTGCGGGTCGTGATCTTACAGGCCAGATCATCGAACGGCTGCACATTGTGTCGGAACGCTATGTTCGGCACCACCTCGCGGCATCAGGGAGAATTCAGCGCGCGAATGCAGAACATGCCGACATTCTCGACGCTTGGCTTGGACGTGATGCTCCCTTGGTCGAAAAACTAATGTCCGGACACATCCAGGCTACCCTGGACGATTTGCGGCACGAAATCGAGCCGGACTTCCGGCAGCCGGGTGGAAACGGCGAGCCATTGGCTTCAATTGAACGGATATCGCATGGGAGTAGCCGCTTGGCACGGAGAGCTTCCAGCATTACCGAACCTTCAACATCATAACAAAGGGAGTTGAAACAATGCTGAATAGTAAACTCATGATTGGCGTTATATCCGGTATGGTGCTGTTGACATTTGGAAGAAATGCAAACGCGGCGGTACCATCAATCAAGATCGGCGTTCAGGTGCCGATCACCGGCGCCTATGCCGATGAAGGGCAGGGAATCGAGAAGGCAGTGAAGCTGCTCGCCGAGGAGCAGAACGCCAAGGGGGGCCTGATCGGTCGTAAGATCGAGGTCAAGGTCTGCGACGATGAGGGTAAAGCTTCGCAAGCGGCGATCTGTGCACGCCAGTTGGTGGATGACGGTGTGGTGGCAGTGATCGGATCCTATACCAGCGGCGCGGCACTCGCCGCCGAGCCGATCTATGCGCGGGCCAAGGTGATTCAGACCTCAGACGGAACGTCCAACAAGCTGATCGAGAAAGGGTATAACACCTGGTTCGGCAACGCTCCTCCGAACAGTGCCGAAGCGAAGTTCACCGCCCATTACCTCGTCGATGTTCGACATTTCAAGCACATCGCGGTGATGACCGATCATTCCAGTTACGCAACCGGTCTTGCCGTCGCCGTGATCAAGAACGTGGAGGCCGATCATGGCGATATTGTCGACAAGTCCTATATCAACGCGAGCGCGCAGAATTTCACGCCGATCTTGACAAAACTTAAATCGATGCATCCCGATGTCATCTACTTTTCCGGATATTATTCGGAAGGCGGGCTGATTCGGGCACAAATGGTGCAACTCGGCATGAAGGCGACGTTCGTGGGGGGCGATGCGAACGAAAATGTTGCCTTCGCGAAGATCGCCGGGTCGGCGGCAAAGGGGGCAATCATCATTAATGTGCCCGCTCCACAAGACCTTCCTTATCCGGCAGCTAAGCGATTTCTCGCGTCCTACAAGGCCAAATATCGTGAGCTACCGCCGTCGATTTACACGCTGACAAATGCGGACGGCATGCGTGCGGTGATGCAGGCGATTGAGAAAACGCACGGCGTGAAACCGACCAAAATAGAAAACTACCTTCATCACATGAAAGAATTCGATGGCCTGACGGGAGATTTCACATGGAATCGCCGCGGCGAGCGGATCGGCACTGCGTTCACGGCCTTCGAGGTGCAAGGTAATGGCAGCTACAGGATTGTCTATCCGAAACCGAAAGCCGGATGAGCAAGACCAACACCGGTGTGATAATTCCGCAACCCGATTCGCTAAGTCAATAATGTAAATCGTAATGAAATCGCTGATGTGGTAAACTGCCTATCCCTGGAGTTTAAATAAATGGGATAGAAAAATAGAAAGAAACGCGATGGGAACGTTTATTCAACAGGTCTTTAATGGGCTCACGGTCGGTGGCATCTACGCCCTCATCGCGCTTGGCTATACGATGGTGTACGGCGTGATGCGGCTGATCAACTTCGCCCATGGCGATCTCTGCATCCTTGGCGCGTTCATTGGCCTGACAATGTTGACGTCGACAGCCGGGAGTGGACATCCTGGTCCCGCTCTACTCCTGCTCGCCTTCGTTGTGGCGATCGTCTTGGTCGCCGCAGCGGGGGTAGTACTTGAGCTCGTTGCCTATCGTCCGTTACGCAAGGCGGATAGGCTGGCCGCAGTGATCTCCGCATTGGGCGCTTCACTACTCATAGAAAATGGCATCATGTTAATCTGGGGACCGGAGGTTGCCGTGTTTCCATCCGGTTTGCTGCCAAGGATTACTTGGCATGCCGCTGGCGCATCGATCAGCTTTGTTCAGGTGATGATCATCGTCGCCTCTATCTTTCTGATGGCAGCGCTCTACCTCTTCGTCAACCACACGCGCTTCGGTACCGCGATCCGTGCTGCCGCGATCGATCAGGATGCCGCAAGATTGATGGGCATCAATGTCAACCGCGTGATCGCCATCGTGTTCGTAATCGGCCCCACGCTTGGTGCGGTAGGTGGTTTGTTCATCGGCATCTATTACCGCGAAGCCTATTTCACCATGGGCTGGACCTATGGGCTCTACGCGTTCATTGCAGCGATCCTCGGCGGCATCGGCAATATTCCAGGTGCGATGCTCGGTGGCGTCCTGCTCGGGTTATTCAACGCCTTCGCCGCCGGCTACGTCTCCAGCTCATGGCAGAATGCGATCACCTTCGCTCTGCTGATCGCCATTCTTCTGGTTCGTCCAACAGGTTTGCTCGGCGAACGCGTCGCGGAGAAAGTGTGATGGACGCGAAACTGAAGCCCTTGTCTCAGTCAGTCAGCATCAAGGGCGATACGTTGTTTTCGCGCAGGATAGGACTCAAAGGCGCCAGACGCATTGCAGGCGGGCTCTGGGTACTCGGCTTGTTCGTTCCTGCGCTCTTCGACAATGCCTGGATTTCGATCGCGGCGATCTTTGCGATCTATGGCATCGTCGCTTTGTCTGAAGACATCATTCTCGGGCGCGCCGGCATGTTCGATATGGGTCATGCTGGTTATTTTGGGATCGGCGCCTACGTTACTGCAATCCTCAACGTCACATTTGGTTGGCCAATTTTCGCGACGATCCCATTTGCGATTCTGGTCTCCGCCGGCGTGGGTGCACTGCTTGCAGCTCCGCTCATCCGGTTGCGCGGCGATTATCTTTTGGTTGCGACAATCGGGTTCAACGCAATTTTTGTTCTTGCTATGCGCAACAACTTGGGTGGGATAACGGGCGGCTCGGGCGGTATTACCGACATTGGCGTTCCATTTTTGTTCGGATTTCAGCTTGCAAGTCAGAGTGCCATGTTCTGGCTAGACTGGGTTGTGCTCGGCATTGTACTCGTCTTAATGCGGAATCTCGACGCATCGGAATTTGGCCGCACGTTACGTTACCTGAAACAAGATGAACTCGCATCAACAACCCTCGGCGTCGACTCGCGTATGGTGAAGACGCTTGCGTTCGCGATTGGTGCCGGCCTTGCGGGCCTGGCCGGCACGCTGTTCGCTGTCCAGATTTCCACGGTCAGCCCGAGTTCCTTTGTCTTCACAGAATCTGTTACCCTGTTCGCGATCGTGATCGTCGGTGGACAAGGCTCGATTCCAGGCGTTCTGCTTGGCACCGCACTGATGTTCATTTTACCACAAATCTTCAGAGACTTCGCTCAGTATCGCTACCTGATCTTCGGTTTCGCGATGATCGCCGTGATGGTTCTGCGACCGCAAGGATTGTGGCCACAGCGGAGCGTACGGGCATGAGCGCGCTCCTAGAATTGCAGGGGGCGGGCATCAGCTTTGGCGGATTGCACGCTGTGGACGATCTCTCCTTCGCTGTTGAGAAAGGACACATAGTTGCACTGATCGGTCCTAACGGTGCGGGCAAGACGACGGTCTTCAACATGATCACCGGTGTTTACCGGCCGACTAAAGGGAAAGTCTGTTTCCAGGGACAGGAAATTACCGGTTGGCAGCCACATGCCATCGCACGGGCAGGAATCATGCGAACCTTCCAGACAATCAGGCTGTTTCCTGCGATGTCGGTGTTCGAGAATGTCCGTGCCGGCGGTCATTTGCGCGCGCAACAGTATTGGTGGCAGGGCATGCTCAGCCTTCCGGCGCAGCGTCGCGAGGAAACAGCGCTTGCTGAACGAACCCATGAAATTCTCTGTAAGCTCGATCTTGATCGTTTCGCGAACGAGCCAGCGACCTCGCTACCCTATGGCGTGCAGCGGCGTGTGGAACTTGCGCGTACGCTGGCCGCCGAGCCGAAGCTCGTCATTCTCGATGAGCCCGCGGCCGGGCTGAACGATGCGGAATCGAGCGCACTCAATCGTACGATTTTTGGCATCCGTGATTCGGGGATTACGGTGCTTTTGGTCGAGCACGACATGAACGTGGTAATGAACGTCACTGATCACATTGTGGTGATCAATTTCGGCCGCAAGATCGCAGAAGGCAATGCGGCTGCGATTCGTTCGAATCCGCAGGTGATCGAGGCATATCTCGGCCGCGATGAGAACGAGGCGGAGAATGTGACGTGAGTCTGCTCGACATCGCCGATCTGCGAGTGAACTATGGGCAGATCGAGGCACTGAAAGGAATTTCACTCACCGTCTCAAAGCGAGAAATCATCGCGATTTTGGGTGCCAATGGTGCAGGAAAGACGACGCTGATGCGCACCATTTCTGGTCTACTCTTACCACGCAGCGGAACGATCCACTTCGATGGCGTGGGGATCACGAAACTTGGGGCGGACCGGATAGTTCGGCGTGGAATTGCACAGTCGCCGGAGGGGCGGCGCGTGTTCGGCACGCTGACTGTCCTAGAAAATCTCAGGCTCGGGGGATTCACCCGGCCACATGGCGAGATTGCCGGTTCGCTCGACTTCGTGATGTCGATGTTTCCTCGTCTTGCTGAACGGCGCGGGCAATTTGCGGGTACGCTGTCGGGCGGCGAACAGCAGATGCTCGCGATCGGCCGAGCCCTTATGGCAAAGCCACGGCTGCTGCTTTTGGACGAGCCGAGCCTAGGACTAGCGCCGATCATCGTGCAGGCGATTTTTCGCAGTTTGCGTCAAATCGCGCGTACTGGCGTCACTGTCTTGTTGGTTGAACAGAATGCCCGAATGGCGTTAAAACTCGCCGATCGTGGCTATGTGCTTGAGGTCGGGCGGATCGTGCTCACCGGAGAGGCTGATACATTACTTGGGTCGTCGGAAATCCAGACGGCCTATCTAGGCGGCGAGCGCAGCGACGGTGCATCATTGTTGTCGTAAAATTTTGGTAAATCAGGAAGTTGTTACAGAACCATGAGATTAGTTGGAAAATAATTCACGGTACATAAATATTGCATAATTAAAGATATACGTTAACTAGATAAAAAAGTACAATAGATCGCGTAAAAAGACGTCTGCAATAGAGAAACAACAGGGGGTCGTGATGAAAATCAAGTTTATGAAAATAGCAACGACGGCGTGTTCCGGTCTGGTGCTTGCAGCCCTTGCAACCGGACCGGTATTCGCCATGAACGGGCCGGTGCCGATCAAATACAATCTTGGATCGCTCGGCCAATACAGCATCACCGCCGCGGTCGACGGCTACGGCGCCGCCTATACCAACAGCACCGGCAATCTGTTCAACCAGAATCCGCAGAACGTCTCCGCCGGCCTCGCCAATGCCCTGATCAATATTCAAAAAACCTCGGGGCTGGTTCAATTCACCTTCGAGGCCGGCGAATATACGTTTCCGATTCTCGGCTCGAAAGCCTTCGGATATCCGACCGGGTCGCCGCAGAACCCCTACAACTTCCTGGGCACGCCAGTGCTGCAGGGATATGTGACGCTGGCGCCGAGCCCGAATTTCTCGATTTCCG
>NZ_JAIMBZ010000043.1:0-28205 GCF_025499445.1 Acidiphilium sp. AL | reverse complement strand
TTCGTCGCGGCTTACAACTTCGCCAAGCGGCTCAAAACGCTCAAAGGCCTCACGCCATATGAATTCATCTGCAAAGCATGGACAAATCAGCCAGAAAGATTCAAGCTAAATCCGCTCCACGAAATGCCGGGACTAAACACCTAATACCAACCCGCGTGGATCAGGACCCATGCGCCCAATTACGGCGATCGAGGGACATGACACGCCAGGGTTGCTCGATGGGCCGATTGGACCAAAAACTCAAGAAAATTGGTATCCCGTACCGGATTCGAACCGGTGTTGCCGCCGTGAAAGGGCAGCAACTAGCGTCCTATAACGTCCCATATCGTGCATGAACGCCTAGAAAACCCTGATTATACCGTCCGATAGCGTTCTGTCGCGTCCGATACCGTCTATGCCGTATAGACATCACATACGGCATGGGGTAAGGATGTCTCTGCGAATCCCTACGCGTGTGGGACGGCACCGGGCATAGGGGGCATAGGCGGTATCGTGACGCATACGACACGAAACGGGCACGTCAATGCCACGTAAGGCCCGCGATGAGCGGCTGGATACCCGCGCTGCCCGCCTGCGCCTGCCGGTACGTCGCGAGCCCTACTTCCGCACGATCCAAGAGGGGCGCGCCATCGGCTATCGCCGCCTGGCAGGGGGCAAGGCCGGTACCTGGATTGCCCGGCATTTCGACCGGGACCGCGACCCGAGCCGCCTCTATCGCAGCCTGGGGAGCGCAGACGACTACCTTGACGCCGATGGCGTCGAAACCCTCACCTTCGCCCAAGCCCAAGCCGCCGCCGCCGCCTGGTTCGCGGAACTGGGCCGACAACATGGCCGGGTAGCCCCTCCGCTCACTGTAGAGGCCGCTCTGGCCGACTACGCGGCCGACTACGCGGCGCGAGGGGGAAAAGACGTCAGAGGGCTTAAAACAGCGATTGACGCGCATATCGTGCCCCGCTTGGGCAACAAGCTGGTGAAGGACCTCGCGCCTGGCGCGATTCGGTCCTGGTTCCGCGCTCTGGCGACCGCCCCGGCCCGCGTCCGGTCCAAAGATGGAGCTCTCGCCACCCGCGCGCTCGATGCCAGCGATGTCGACGCCACCCGCGCTCGCCGCGCCACGGCAAACCGGGTCCTCACGGTATTAAAGGCCGCCCTCAATCTCGCTTATCGCGACGGAAAGGTCCCCAGTGACGACGCATGGCGGCGCGTGCTGCCGTTCCGCAATGCCGACGCACCACGCATCCGGTACCTGACCGATGCCGAGGCCGTGCGCCTGGTCAACGCGGCCGATCCGGGTTTCCGCCCGATGGTCACTGCCGCGTTGCTGACCGGCGCACGATATGGCGAACTTGTCCGGTTCAGGGTCACAGACTTCAACCCCGAGGCCGGGACCCTGCACGTCCGCACGTCGAAATCAGGCAGGCCCCGGCAGATCGTGCTGACCAGCGAAGGCGTCGATTTTTTCAGGCAGTATTGCGCCGGCAGGAAAGGAACCGCGGTGATCCTGACCAAGCCGGACGGCGCTCAATGGGGGCAGTCCGACCAGATCAGACCCATCCGCGCCGCATGCGAGGCCGCCAACATCGCGCCGGCGATCTCCTTTCATATCCTGCGCCATACCCATGCTACCCGGCTGATCATGGCCGGCGTGCCCCTTGGCGTCGTCGCTGCACAACTCGGCAACTCCGAGACGATATGCGCGAAGCACTACGCGCATCTCTCCCCCGGATACGTCGCTGAAAGCATCCGCGCCGCGTTCGGGCCGCTCGGGGTGGTGGCGCAAACCAATGTGAAGCCCATGATGGGCTGATCGTCCGCGCCGCCCGGATGGCGGTATCTGCCGAGGTGGCGAGACGGGTAGCAGCCCGTCCCGCCTATGGTTCGGCATAGTCATGGAGTGACTCAAATGGCCTTCACCGAGGGCAAGACTACCACAAAACGAGCGGCGAACAACAAGACCCGGGATATCGGCGCCATCAAAGCGCTGATCGCCACGCAAGCCATCAAGCACGGCCTGAGCGCGGAGGCGCAGTCATGAGCAGCACCCACCTCGCAGCCCCCGTCGTGTTGCTCGCCGCGATCGAAAGCGCCCGCGACCGCACCATAGACCTGATAGCCGGCGTCTCGGCCCTCGCCGCGATGGCTGGTAACGATAAGCAGCCCGAGATCGAAGGCGACGCACTGCGCTGGATGGCCGAGAGGCTGCGCATTGCGGCCGACGATATCCTGACGGAGCTCGACCACGCCGAGCGAGCGCGGGAGGGCGCCGTCTACATCGACGGGGAGACCCGGTTTCGCGCGAAAATCGACGCCCTCGGCGACCTCGCACAGCGGCCGAACTGATGATCCTCGCCGGCGGTCCACTCCCGACGACCTTGGTCTTGAACGGCATGACCGAGGCCGAGTTGGAGATGCAGGAGGTGGCTTTCGACGCAGATGATCTCGACCCGGTAGGGGTGCCGGAGTGAGCGGCGATCAAGGCGGGGCGAAAGCCCCGCCGATTATCGGGGCAGAGGTCCATGGATGGTTTCACAAATTCTCGCCCCCGCACCCGAGCGACGCGGATTGCGTTGAACTGGCGATCATGATGACAAAACTTGCTTGGCCTGAGCCGGTCAGTTGGCCGCCTCACCCATGGGGCCTTGTGGAATCATCAATGACGGTCTGGAACTTTGATGGCGTTCCCAAGGCCGCGCAAACAATGCTTGCCAACCTACCCCTGATGCTTTCGCCGTTCGCAGTCCCCGCCGTGCCGCCGGGTGATGCCGAGGGCCGGGCGGCACTGGTAGACCTCCAAGCCGCTCTAAATCGTGCGCTGCTCTACCTGCAAAATCCATACGCCCGAACAGATCAAAGTCGCCACCGCCTGAAATCTTGGCACGTGCCGGCGGTCCTCCTATCCGTCCCGATTTTTGGCGTTCTGGTCCGCGCCGGTCATCCAAAACCCGGAATCACGCGCAACAGCATCGTCGCGGGCGTACTGCAATTGGCGCTGAAGCGCATGGAACACGGCAACATCGAGACCGGCGCAATCGGGCAACACCTCACGCGCTGGTTCTCGGCGAGCGGCATGACCACAAACGACTTAACGGCCTATGTGACCAAGACATAGGCGGCGATGGTTGCCAATGTCCCGTCTTGTTCACCGCGAACACAACGGAACCGAGGATTATGAAACCGAACACTGAAATCCCCCGCTATGCGACGATCCCCCGCTGGACTCGTATTTCCGGCACCACTCGCACCTGGACCTACTCGGCCATCAACGATGGCAAACTGAAATCCATCAAGGTCGGACGCCGTCGCCTGATCGACGTGCCCAGTGGGCTCGAATTGCTTGAAAAGCTTGATGAAAAAGCCGGCGCCTAAACGAAAACCGCGCCCTTGCGAGGCGCGGCGGAACTCGTATTCGAATGCAGACGGCACCCGCATTTGTAGCGACTCCGGCGCGGACTTGCAAGGCAATTTGAAAAGATTGCCCTCATGCTTGACCCTAAATCTCACGCAGATTCGCTGCATGACCGCCTGATCGGCGACATCGATTCCCGCGACCGGCGCAACCACGCGACGATTACGTTGCCCGTTGCGGACCTACGCCGCGCGGTCCGGTCCCTCGCATCGCGCGGTGACCAGCTTTTGGCGAGAAAGGACCGCGACCCAATCCTTCGGTTGGCCGCAGAAAACGAAGCCGGACACTGCCGACGCCTCGCCGCCGCGATCAATGCAGCGATCAAACGGGGTGCGGCTCTATGAAGTCTCTCGACACAAAAACTGCTGATCGCCTCGGCAAAGTCTTAAACTTGCTTGCATCGGACCACGATGGGAAGCGCGCCGCTGCTGCGCTGAAAGCCAATACCATCGTCACCCAAGCCGGATTGACCTGGCCGGCGCTGATCACTGCCGCGTTGGCGAAGCCGGAGCGCAAAATGCCGGAAATGGGTACGTGGCGGCAGACCTGCCGCGACTGCCTCGCGCGGAATAATGACTTGCGAGCATGGGAGCGAGGATTCCTTACCGACCTACCCAAGTTTTCGCGCATCTCGACCAAGCAGCGATACGCCCTGAACGAAATCGCGGTTCGGCTCGGCGTGAAGGAGCCGCGTCAATGACCCCCATGCAACACGCCATCGACCTCGCCAGGCGCGGCATTCCCGTCTTTCCGATGACCCGCGCCAAGACGCCCCTCGCACGGTCGCATGGGGTGAAAGACGCCTCGATCGATCCCGCGCGCCTGGCTGAATTGTTCGATCAGCCGCGCGCCGAACTGGTTGCAATCGCGACCGGCACCCCGTCCACTATCTGCGTCCTCGATATCGACAAGCAGCATGGCGGTCTGATCTGGTGGCGAAAGAATCGGCACCGGATGCCTTCGACCTGGGCATGGCGCAGCCGTGGCGGCGGCCTTCACATCGCGATGAAGCATCGGCCAGAATTGCGGACGATTGGCATCGGACAGATCGGCACCGGCATCGAAATCAGGGCGACCGGGGCAAGCGTCATCTACTGGCCAAGCGCTGGCCTGCCGGTCTTGGCAGATGCCGACCCTGCCGCTTGGCCGGACTGGTTGCTACCGCCGCCTCGACCCGCCTATGTGCTATCGAACTGCCCTCCGCGCGTTGCCGATGATGCCGCGATCGGCGCGCTGATCCGGTTTGTCGCAGAAGCCGGCGAAGGCGAGCGCAATCGGCGGCTATTCTGGGCGGGATGCCGGATGCGCGAACTGACCGGCAGTGGCAATTTGTCCCGCCGCGAAGCCGTCGCCATTTTGACCGAAGCCGGCGCGCGTGTCGGCCTCGACCGCAATGAAGCGACCCGAACCGCGCGATCGGCGATTGAGGGGAGCCGGCCATGAACGACGTGAACGCTCCCTATGATGACGCCGCCGAAACCGTCTCACGCGCCCTCGATCGCCCCGATCTGATCGAACATACCGGAGACCTCCCCGCCACCCAACGCGCCGCCATGCGGCTGATCGAGGCACGCGCGGTCCCGCTCCGCGTATTCGCCCGCGATGGGGTGCCGACACGCCTGATCGCGCCCCCCGGCGAACCGGCGCGATTCCATCGCCTGACGCATCACGGCATCACCGACCTCACGCACACCGTAGCGCGGCCGGTGCGGGTGAAGGTGAACGCGAAAACCGGCGAGACCGAAACCGTCCCCGTTACCTTCCCCGAACGAGCGGCGAAGGCGATGATCGATAGTGCCGACTGGCGATTGCCTGCCATCGACGGCGTCGCCGTGACGCCCCTACTGGGCGATGACGGGACCATCAGGGCGGTGGAAGGCTATGACGCGCTCACGCGCCTGTGGTGCCACGCGGTGCCCGATATTCACGTCCCGGCCCGACCAGGCCGCACCAATGCCTCCCGCGCGCTGCTGACGATCCGCGAATTGTTCAGCACGTTTCCATTCGCGGACGCGGCGCGGATCACGGCGCACGACTTCGACGTGGTTGACCTCGACCAGCCGCCGAAGGATGCCGAAACCGCGTTTCTGAATGGCCTGATCACGGCGATCGCCAAGCCCTCTCTGGACCTCACGCCCGGGCTCCTGGTGACCGCGCCGGACGTTTCAGGGGCCGGATCAGGCAAGGGGCTGCTCGTCCACGCGATTTGCGCAATCGCATACGGCGCACCGCCCGCCGCGTTCACTGCCGGTAGTGCGCCCGGCGAACTCGACAAGAGGATCACATCGGCCCTGATCGAAGCCGGCAACGCTGTTTTCCTGGACAACGTCAATGCCACCGCTTTGCGATTGGACACGCTCGCTAGCGTCATTACCGAACGACCTGCCTGGGGGCGGCTTTATGGCGAGACCCGGATGGCGTTGCTCAATTCCACAGCCTTCATCGCGGTCACCGGCAACGGATTGTCAGTCAGCGAGGACCTCGCCCGCCGCTTCCTGGCCTGCGAACTCGACCCGCAATGCGACGATCCAGAGGCCCGTGACTTCCCCGATGGCCGGGATGGCTTCCTGGCAACGGTGAAGGCCCGGCGCGGCGAACTGCTCACCGCTGCTCTCACCATCTGGCGATGGGGCAGACAGAACGAGACCAGTCTGACCGGGGGAAAATCGTTCGGCTCGTTTGAGACCTGGTCGCGGTGGATACGCGACCCGCTCTTGACCCTTGGTTGCGCCGATCCGGTCGAAGCCATCGCGCGCGCCAAGGCGCGCGACCCGCGCCGCATCAAGATCGCTGAACTGTTCGATCAATGGTGGGATGATCACCACAATTATGCCGTGCCTGCCGCGCGCCTCTCGGAAGCCGTAAAGGGCATCCTGGACCCGCAGAACCGGGGCCGCAACTACGTTGTCTCAACCGTCAATGCCTATGTCGGCACGCGCGCCGGCGGTTACGTCCTGACGCGGCAGGATGCCGAGGGCCGTTGGGGGCATGCGACTTATGCCTTGCAACAGGTGACATCATGACGTTGCAACCCCATCACGGCGGTAACGCCATGAACCGCCTCGACCAAAAACCGCGCAAGCACAACAGGTTGCACGCCTCTCCCTGCCGCCACCTGATGCCATACGGCATTGGTGCGGCATGGGCGGTGCGGGATCGGGTGAAAATCGTCCGATCGGATGCCTCGCCATGACGCAGCACGAAGCCCTGGCGGCCCTCGCAAACCGCGTTCAACGCCTCTCACCCGATCGCCGCGACCCGGAGCGGTATCACGCTGAAAAATCCGAAATCGCCGCCGAATTGCGCCGCCTCGCTCGCGCCGATGAACAGTCACGGAAATTATTTTCAAACAATACCGCACGACACTGGACAGTATAGGCCGGTATAACATGGGTTAATGAGACTATAAACCGTAATAGTCTCATTTTTTTCTTGTGTCCTCCCCCCATCTTTTGCTATCATCGCGAAAGATGAATGAGGAATAACGACTTTGGCCAAGCCGTTTTCAGAAATGACGCCAGTGGAAGCGGCGGTGAATCGCCACCGGCTTCGCAATGGATTCGACGCCGGCTGGACCGAGGATGTTGGCGTGCGCTACCTGCCCGGCCGCGAGGGCGACGTGGTGCAGGCCGCCATCCTCGATCACGTCAACAAGACCATGCAGGCGACGAATGCAGCGCACACCCGCGAGCGTGCCCTGGGCGACACACTGCGCCGGCTTGGCCTCGACAAGTGAAAGGAACCGCGATGGAACTGCAAGATATTCTCAACCTTCGGGATCCCGCCGTGCCCCAGCGGGCACGCGGCGATTTCGATGAAGCTCATGGCCGTGTGCAGGCGGCACAACAGGCCGTCGCGGACGCCGAACAGGCGGTTGCCGCCGCACGCGATGCACGCGCCGCGCTGGTCCAGCGGGCGGGTTCTGGTGAGGCGGTAGAGGCCGCCGAACTGGCGGAAGCCGAGATGGCCATTCGAGATGCCGGGGACCGCGTTCTGTTCTGCCGTGACGCCGTCGCCGCTGCCGAAGCGACTAAGCGGGCTGCCGATGAAGCCCTGCGCACCGCCGAACAACGAGCCTGGGAACCAGTCCTTCGCGCGGGCATCCACTTGCGAATCGAGGGCGCCGAGATGATCGTGCAAGCCAGGAAGCTCCTCGCCGATGGCGAAGCGGTTTTCAGGGCCGGGCTTGAAGCCGTAGGGCGCGCGATCGCCGCGGGCGTCGAACTTAAACTTGGCTTTCAACCGTCCGCGAACCCGGAAATGTTCGCTGGCGTGCTTCGGCCCGAACATCCATTCCCCGACGCGGAGCGGCGCACCTGGGCGGCGCATCTGGACGAACGCGGCGACGTGATCCTGCCCGAATCCGCCCGCAAGCTGCTGGAAGCCACCGAATGACAGTACACAGCGTCAACCCGTTCACTCCCCCCGGCACCGGCGCGATTGCGGTTTCCCATCGGCGCGCGCTCACTGGCCCGGCGAGTTTCTCCATCGACTCGCCGGGCGCTTTTCTGAGGTAGGTCATGAATGACCCGGCTGCTCCTACACGTCCGAAACAAGGCAAGCGGTGAACTGACATGTCATCCACTCTCGGGACGCCTGTTCCGCTTTCGACCGTCGCGCAGCAGATCGCGCCGCTTCGCCTAACCAAGAAGGAGATTCCAATTTTTACGGCATCCAAAATCAGCAACGAAGTCGGTAAGTTGAATGGCATCGACCGGATTCTGCAAGCCAAACTGCTGAGCGGCAAGAACTCAGTGACAGCAATTGCGGCAGTCGTCGCCCCACACTTCCACGATCGGCGGAAGGCTGCCTGTCCGCGCATTCCGGCTCGTGAACTATCCCCTCAAGTCAAGCACAGGATCAAGGTATAATGGCTGAAACATTGCTGAACGAAACCAAGGACGAGACGATCACGGATACGCTCGGGCGTTCGATCGTCATGCGACCGCTCGACTTCAAGGGACGACATCGGCTGTTCAGGGTGGTGGGACGCGCCGCGCAAGGGAATGAAGCATTCCTGGCGGACTGCATGATGTTCGCATCGGTGGTATCGATCGATGGCACCCCGGTCCCCCCGCCGACCGAAAGATCGGACGTGGAACCGATCATCGACGCCCTTGGCGAGGCTGGCGGCAATGCGGTGCAGGATTGGTTCGCCAATCGCGCGACCGCTGAAAACGAAGTGGTCACCACCGCAAAAAACTGACGGACAGCTCGGATTTTTCCGGGCGCTGCTACATCCTGTCGAAGGGCGTGCCTTGGGATGTGGCCTTTGAGATGGGTGAAGCCGAATTGCTCGCCTTCGTGGTGACGATGGGCGGCTTCGACGGCAATGAATGGGATTGGCACTCCCTTCGATGGAAGGACCGAAAGTGATGGGGTTAGTTAGTTTGGCCACGGCGATGGAGCGGATCGAGCGGTCTGCCCTGGCCATGGAAGAGATGGAGCATCGCGTTCTCACCGAAGCGGCCAAGGCGATTCAGAAGGGCGCGAAAGAGCAGATCGGCCATTACCTGACCGAGGATGACGGTAAATTCGGGTCCTGGTTACCGCTCGCGGAATCGACCGTCGAAGACAAGGAAAAGCAAGGCTACGCACCCCCGGATAACCCACTGTTGCGCGAAGGAGACATGCGCGAGAGCATTGAATACACCGTGTCCGGTGCCGAAGCGCAGATCGGTTCGAATTCCGACATCGCGCTTTACCAGGAGCTTGGCACGCGCGGTCCTGGCGTGGGTGCAAGCGGCTATCACGTGCCACCCCGCTCCTTCCTCGGCTCAACCGCCTTCCGGCTGAAAGACAAGATCGGCCAGCAAGTCGGCTATTCGATAGTGTCGGCGCTGATCGAAGGAAAGCAGACAGTCGTGCACATCAAAGACTGAAAAGGAACCCAGCAGAGAATGGACGTTTACAAAATCGGAGTCTCCCTAACGCTCCGCAATGGTGTGTCCGCCGGCCTCCGGCTGCTCCGCCATGACCTCGGCGGCGTCATGAAGGCGCTGGACAAGGCAAATGCTTCCACCAAGGATTTCGGGCGTTCCATGATCGTTGCCGGCGCGGCAAGCGCGGCCTTTGGTGCCGGCATTCTCGACGTATACGAGAAAATCATCCGCGCCGGCGCAAAGGTGGTGAGCCAGCAAGCTGCGATGGCGGCGGTGGCTGTCCGCCCGGGACAGATTGCCAAGAACACGTCCGCCGCATGGAATGTCGCCACATCGACATCGAACGTGAGCGCGGGGGGCGCGATGCACACCGAGACGATGCTACGGTCCATGCTCGGCAGGAGCGCCAAAGCCCGCGCGGCGCTTCCTGCGGTGGAGCGCGCGAAAGTCGCCCTTGATACTCTCTTAGGGGGGCATGAAGACAACTCGCTGGCACTCGCGTTGAAGGCGGTGGATATCGTCGGCGGCGAGAACAAGGGCAAGAAAATCAGCGTCACGACGCTCCTCGGCAACCTGCCGTACATCGAACAGGCGATGTTGCTGACCCACGGGCTTGTCACCGGATCCCAGATACTGCGAATGACGCGGCAAGCAGGTCCCGCGGCCACAGTGACATCGTTCCGCTCATTGCTCGCGAATTATACCGAGGCGGTGATGGCGCTTGGGCCGGCTGTCGGCCGCGGTCTGTTCACGTCGTACATGGTGGCGAACGTCGGCCGCGCCCCGGCCGTGGCAGCTCACTACCTGACGAAATACGGAATGGTGCCCCATGCCGACATGCACAAAGTCCACGGCAGCAGCACCTATCTGTTCAACCCGCGCGACATGCTCGGCCATGCCTACGAGGTGAAACACGGCTTCCTTGATTGGGTGCAGCACGTCGTCATCCCGAAACTACACGCGGACGGGGCGAAAACCTACAACCAGATGCTTGCCGCCTTGTCAGGCATGTTCTCGGCATCGACGGCCGCGCGCCTGCTCGCCTTCATCGCCCACAACGGCCCGCAGATCGGCCGGTTCAAACATCTGTTCGCGGATGGTGTGAAGAACGGCCATCCGTACCAGTCCGTTTCGACACGGAATTGGGGGTTGGCGACGAAGAACTTTGAGACAGCATGGGCAAATCTGGTGACGGCGCTGGGCGTGCCAGCGGTCAAGTCCGCAGTCAGTGCGTTGAATGCTGTCACGAATTCAATCCATCATTTCACTTTGTGGCTTTCAAAGCATCCCATGATCGCCAAACACATTGATCAGCTTTTGCTTGCTCTTGGCGCGGCGTTTTTGGCGTTCGGGACAATTCTGATGGGTGCCGGAATTGTTATGCTTCTAGGCACAGGAGGTACGCTCGCTGCGATTGCGTTCGGGATCGGGATATTCGCCGCCGCGATGGCGATGATGAACTGGAAGACGGTTAGTGGATGGGTCGCGGACGGTATTCACGCCGTAGGCGAAGCAATGACGTGGCTTCTTACGCCGCTTCGCGAAATCGGCAAAGTTCTCGGGATTGGGAAAACACACCCCGGCGCGAGTGCTGCGAACGTCGGGCTGGCGGCTTTGCGCAGGGCCGGTATGGGCGGCAAAACCGGCCAAGATATTCTGCCAGGGCGGCACGGCATTCGCCATTATTTTGACGGCAACGGTGGCCGGCGGGTCCATCACGGGAGCGCAATCGGCGGTTACGATACGTGGGGACCCGGCGCACCTCCATCGGCGCACAGCAGCGCCGACAACGGCCTGATCCCCACGGTGAATATTGGGAACTGGGGCGAAGGCCAGCGCGCCATCAAGCACGGCCTTGCCGCCTCCCTGAACCAAAACCAGTCCAGCACCACCGGCTTCAACGGGCGCGTCTCGCCCTACGGCACGCCGGCGTTCACCGGGCCATAAAGCAATGACCGATCAGGCTGATAATGGAGGCAAAAATCAGGGGCGGCGGTTCCAGCCTGGGCAGTCCGGCAATCCGGCAGGCAAGCCAAAGGGAACGAAGCACAAGGCCCTGGCTGCCCTCGACGCCATAGGCGCGGAAGCGGCCCGCGAAGTCCTGCAATCGACCATCGCCGCCGCGAAGCGAGGCAACAGCCGGGCCGCTGAAATCCTGCTGGCTCGCCTATGGCCGGCGAGAAAGAGCCGCCCCGTCATGCTCGATCTGCCCGCCGTCGCATCTGCGGATGGCGTCACCGCAGCCCTCGCCGCAGTCATCGAAGCGATGGCGGCCGGCGACTTGGCACCCGATGAAGCCGCAGCCGTCGCAGCCGTCATCGAAGGCCAGCGCCGGGCGATCGAGACGACGGACTTTGAACGCCGCCTCGCCGCATTGGAGGAACGCAATGGTTCAGATTGAACGCCGCCTCGCCGCCCTGGAAGCCGCGCCGCAGCGCTCGACTTTCGACGGCTTGACACTGCCGGAACTTCACGCCAAGGCCATCACCGCCATCGCTGAGGCCATCCCTGACCATGCCGCCGCACTGCAACGGGCAGGCAAGCGCATCGCAGCAGGCGATGCGGCATGGCCCTGGCACCCCATCGGCGACGATGCAGATCATGCCCGCGCCGTGATCGGTGATCTGCTCGCGTTCGGCGCATGACACCGATTGAGCGGCGCCTGACGGCACTTGAAGGGCGCGCCGTCGCGAGCGCACCGGCAACCAAGATCATCGTGATCGCCCGGCCTGGCGAAGCCCTGGACGACGCAATGACGCGTTGTCCGACGGCGCGGATCGTGCTGCCCGACAACGGCCGTGACGATGGCTGACCAGATTGACCCCGAAGCCATCGACCTCGACCATCTCCGCGCCGATGCAGAGAATCCGCTGATCGCCCCGTCGCGGCGGTCCCCGAACTTGGCATAGACCGGACGGAAGCGCAGCACGCGATGAAGATCGCCTCCCTCACCCCGGAAGCGAAAGCGGTGGCTATTCGGCCGCGACCTGCGCCGGTGGTAGTTCCCTTACACGACTGCGGACATCCAGGATTTCGATGCCAATCACGTTTCCGTCTTTGTCGTAATCCAGCATGATGCCGGGCGCGACCTCGCGGGTATCCGCCGAAACGGCATTCTCCCGAGCAAGCCACACGAACATCGCATCCGCTGTCGGATCGTAGCTGGTCTTCAACATCATAGTGCCCTTCGCTTCAAAGCGTCGCGATCAGGATAGGCGGTCAGAACGACAATATCGTCATCCTCGGGCCAATGCACAACACGCAGTATGCGACCATCAAGCTCATCAATCGCCTTGTAGGACCGGGTGCGGCTCGGCTTTGCCGGGTCTGTATCCGTCCAATCCGGGCGCTCGATCGCCGCCGCAACCCAATCACGCTTGATACCGCGCTTCGCAAGCGCTTCCTCAGCATGGGGAAGATAGCGGATCATGGGCCGGACTGACCAACACTATTTTTGGCTTGCTTCCTCAACCTCACGCCTGCCCCGCCGCCGTTTTCCGCGATGAACTCGACGCCGGCCGCCTCTAAGGCGCTGCAGATTGCTGCGGCGGTGGAATGGATCGGTTCGGCGCGATCGCGTTCGAATCTGCGGATTGTCGCTTCCCCAACCTTTGCCCGTTCCGCAAGATTTTTCACCGACCAATCAAGGGCGGCCCGAGCCATACGGCATTGTGGTCCTGAGATCATGTGAACGAAATACGGTCATATGATCCTTGACGCAAGCTTGATGTTATCTTATATTCGGTCATGTGACCTGCAATCGGTCATTTGATCGGTCGGGAGGGATGCTGTGAACATCCCGCCCGGCCTAACCCTCAACATGGAAGGCCCATGCAGATGGCTACCGACGACCATACTCCCGTTCGCACCGCCGCGAACAGCACCCACCCCATCACCCTCGACCTGCCGGCGATTCATACGGCTGCGGCGGATATCTGGGATATCCGCCGCATCGTTCACCGCCTCGATATCGAACTGCTCGCCTTCACCGACGAACTGCCGCCCGATGAACTGGCCCGGTGCGGCGTGATGGCCCGCGAGATCGAGCGGGTATTTGACCAAGCGGCCGAGAAGGAGGCACGGCCATGAACGGCCACCACCTGGCCGGCCTCGCGGCCGGCGTCGCCGCTGTCCTGGTTGCGCCGATCGCCGCCGCCGCAGCACCGAACGCCGATGCCGAACTGATTGCGTTGTGCGCCCGGTTCGATGCGCTGACACGCTATAAGGGGGCGGTAATGGCTATTCCTGGCCTCACGATCGCCGAAGAAAAGGAGCGCGACAGAACGTTGGCCCCTCTCAGGGCCGAGCAGGAACGCTTGCTCGACCAGATCACCGACACCGATATGGCGGCGAAGACGCTGGAAGGCGTCAAGGCGCGCTATCGCATGATCATGCTCTACGGGCCGGAGTGCATCGAATCGGCGTCCGACTGGGAGGAAATGATGATCGGCGCTTTCCTGCTCGACCTGGGGAAGAGTGAAATCATGGGCATGATCGGAGCCGGCACCCCCGAGAAGCCTGAGACGGCTCTAGCGTCTATCCCTGACCGGCTGCGCCCAGGCGAGGTTTCCCCGGATTCGATCGCCAGCGTTCGCGATGATCTGCATGGCTTGGCGCTGCTGGCGGTTGCCACTGCTGGACTTGATGAAGCAGGGCACCAGATCGAGGCCGAGGCGGTCCAGGGGCTTGGAGACCTCGCCCGGCAGGCGCGGGACCGGCTCGACAAGGCGCTGGCCGATGCGAAGGCGCGAACGTAAGCGCCGGCAACATGTTGACAGGTCAGTGTTCCTAGCCCAACAATCGCCCATTATCATCAAACGCTTGATACAGACCCTCGGCCCCGATCCACACCGGGGCCGTTCTTTTGTGGGGTGTCGGAATTAACGACACCCTTGAGGGTGTGCGAGTTCTGCACACCCCTTGCTTGGCGGCGGATTGCCTGCCGACCCGTTTGTTACGGCACCGTGCCAGATTTCAATTCAGAACGATACCAAAACAGTCTCGGTATTTAGAATAGTGAGGATATCCGCGCCTCTTAGGGCCGTAATGTGTTTCGATTCCGGTATGATACCGCCTGTGCCCCCTATGCCCTATGCTATCCCGCGCATACGGGAAAAATAAATGGTTCACCTGTCTTACCGAGCAGCACCTATGCTCACGGCACTGTGATATGGATCGTTCATCCTATACCGTCCCGCATCGTCCATGCCGTAGTTATGCCGTATGCCGTCCGGGGGATGTGTGGATATGTCGAGTAAAACATTGATAATGCCTGGTATCCCGTACCGGATTCGAACCGGTGTTGCCGCCGTGAAAGGGCAGTGTCCTAGGCCTCTAGACGAACGGGACGTCGCCGGCGCGTATAATCGTGAACCGGGATGGTTTCAAGCACCCGAGCGAACCGAATTGATGCCGGTTTATCGGGCAAGGCTCACGGTGCCAGCGACGACGCCGTTCTCCGGATCGACGAAAACTACCTTTCCGCCATGAGCGGTCCTGATCCAGATCGCCACCCGTCCGCCGGATGCGGCGATGCCGCCGATCGAAGCGCCCAGCCCGGCGGGCAGCGCGGTCGCGAACGGCGCCGTGCCCGGAATCCCCGGCACATGCACGGCCGGCACGGGGCTGGCGGTTGACTCGAAGACGCGTTTGACCACAACCCCGATCACCAGCGCGGTACCGAGCACGATCAACACGCCCAGCCCGATCACCAGAGCCTTCAAGCCCTTCAAATCCTGTGAACCCTGAACCCGATCCATCCGCCTCACCACCCGATACCGAACCGGTACTTTACGGAATCTTGCCGCTTTCCGCCACGCCGGACGACCGGGGCGAGCGGCTGGACCGTTTCCTGGCCAGAAGATTGGCGGGTTTCTCGCGCTCGCGGATCAAAAACCTGATCGAGGACGGCGCGGTGACCTGCGACGGGGTTACGGTAAAAACCGCTTCGATGCCGGTGCGGGCAGGTGCGATCTACCGGATCGAGATTCCGCCCACGATGCCGGCCACGCCCCAGGGCCAGGCCATCCGGTTCGACATTCTCTACGAGGATGCCGACCTGATCGTGCTCGACAAGCCGGCCGGCCTCGTGGTGCATCCCGCCCCCGGCAACCCGGACGGCACGCTGGTCAACGCCCTGATCGCCCATTGCGGCGACAGTCTCGTCGGCATCGGCGGTGAGCGCCGCCCCGGCATCGTCCACCGGCTCGACAAGGATACCTCAGGCGTGATGGTCGCCGCCAAGACCGAATTCGCCCATCATGCGCTCTCCGCCGCCTTCGCCGCGCGCGACCTCGATCGCGCATATACAGCCCTGTGCTGGGGAACCCCGCAGCCGGCCGAGGGCACGGTCGAGGGCGCCATCGGCCGCGATCCGCGCGACCGCAAGCGCATGGCGGTGGTCGCCAGAGGCGGCAAGCCGGCGCTCACCCATTATCGCACCGAACGGCGCTTCGGCATGGGTGCCGCGCTGCTCGACTGTCGGCTGGCCACCGGACGGACACATCAGATCCGGGTACATCTCGCCCAGCTCGGCCACCCGCTGGTCGGCGACCCGGTGTATCTCCGCCGCCGCCCTGCCGCCGCCGCGCATATCCCGGAACCGACGCGCGGCAGGCTGCTCGATTTCCCGCGCCAGGCGCTGCACGCGGCACGCCTGGGCTTCGCCCACCCGCGCACCGGCGTCGCATTGCGGTTCGCCACCCCCCTGCCCGCCGACTTCGCCGCCCTCGTCTCTGCACTCGAATCCATCTCGTCCACGCATAGCTATAATACAGGACTGTAATAGTCCTGTTAATTGACATCGACGACGCCGGCATGGTAAACGCACCACAGTCAAGTCTGAATAGCTGCCATATTGCATCTTAACCCGGTGATTACTGCCTTTTCAGGGGTTCTCTCGGGAGCGTGACACGGCAAGATCGCTACTTGGTGTAAGCAGGTTCGAACGAGAGACGAACTATCACAAGGGTCGGGATGTTTCGCATCCGTTTGGTCGCCCGATCCATCAAATTGAGACGAAAGGAGCTACCCAATGGCCTCTGGAGTCGGTTCGATCGCCCCGAGCGAGGGCAATCTTTCCCGGTATTTGCAGGAAATTCGCAAATACCCCATGCTGTCGCCCGAAGAGGAAGACAGGCTCGCCCGCGCATGGCGGGACAATCACGACAATAAGGCCGCCCATAAGCTGGTGACCTCGCATCTCCGCCTGGTCGCCAAAATCGCCATGGGCTATCGCGGCTACGGCCTGCCGCTCGGCGAGATGATCTCCGAGGGCAATGTCGGCATGATGCAGGCGGTCAAACGCTTCGACCCCGAGCGCGGCTTTCGCCTCGCCACCTATGCCATGTGGTGGATTCGCGCGGCCATCCAAGAATATATTTTGCATTCCTGGTCGCTGGTAAAAATGGGCACCACCGCCTCGCAGAAGAAGCTGTTCTTCAATCTGCGCCGGCTGAAGGGCCAGATGCAGGCGATCGACGACGGCGATCTCAAGCCCGAGCAGGTCGCGCATGTCGCCCATATGCTGAACGTGCCCGAGCAGGACGTGATCAGCATGAACCGGCGCCTCGCCGCACCCGATCACAGCTTGAACGCGCCGATCCGCATGGATGGCGAAGGCGAATGGCAGGACTGGCTGATCGACGACAGCGAGAGCCAGGAAGACAGCATCGCCGATCGCGAGGAAATGACCGGACGGCGCGCCCTGCTCGCCACCGCACTGAAAACCCTCAACGACCGCGAGCGCCATATCCTGATCGAGCGGCGCCTGAAGGACAACCCGACCACGCTGGAAGACCTCTCGCAGCAATACAACATCTCGCGCGAGCGGGTGCGCCAGATCGAGGTGCGCGCCTTCGAGAAGCTGCAGAAATCGATGAAGGCGCAGGTCGCCGAACAGCGCGCCGAACAGCGCCAGGCGGTGCAGGCGCGGCTGACCGCCTGATCCGATCCAGGAAAATCGAAAACGCGGCCGGACCTGAAGGTTCGGCCGTTTTCGTTTCAGCGCGAAGCAGCGAAAGTTCCGCCCTGGAACCGCACGGCTTCCGGGTCACCGCCATCCGGCTCCGCCTCGATTTCGGCGGCGTAATCCTCGGCGTTCTGGGCGGGTGCATAGCCGAGCTCCGCCGCCTCCGCATTGTCCCACCAGCGTCGCGTATTGGCCGAAACGCCCCAGACCGGCCGATAATCGGTGAGCGGTGCCGCGAGGCTGCGCAGCACCAGCCGTTCCAGGTCATCGTCTCCGAGCCAGGTCGAAAGATGCCGCCGCTCGGTGGGGCGCGGCAATGCGCTGCCGATCCGCAGCGCGACCCCTTCGATACCGTATTTGTCCCAATAAAGCCGGCCCATCCCCTCACCCCAGAGTTTCGACAGCCCATACAGCCCGTCCGGGCGATAGGCGTCGGACAGCGACAGACGCTGCCCCGCCGGATACATGCCGATCGCATGGTTGGAGCTGGCGAACACAACGCGCCTGACTCGGTGCCTGCGCGCGCCCTCATACACGGCGTGCAGGGCGACCAGATTGTTCCCGATAATCTCGGGCAGGGGCCGCTCCACGCTGGTTCCCGCGAAATGCAGCACCGACCCGGCCCCTTCGAGCGCCCGGTCGATCACCGTGGAATCGCGCAGATCGCCGGTGACCACCGTTTCACGGTCGCCGAGCGGCTCAAGCGCCCCGATATCGGCCGAACAGAGCGAAAACCCGCGCGCGAGCAGGCGCGGCCGGAGCACAAGCCCGAGCCGCCCGCCCGCGCCGGTCAGAACGATCGTCATTCCGTGAAGGCCGAGTTCGGGCTGATTGGTCACGTGTCACACCATGCGGATTGGCGCCGAATAGCGCGCGAGTATCGGATCGGCGGTGAGAAGCAGAATCCCTTCGACCATTGCCTGGGCAATCAGGATGCGGTCGAACGGGTCCTTGTGGATCGGCGGCAGGTCGCCGGTGGCGACCGCGTGGGCGGACGTGACCGGCAGTTCGACATAATCCCGCTCGCGCAGGCCGCGCCGCAACAGCCGTGGGTCGACCTGGAAATCCACCCGGCCAAGCCCGTGCTTGATCGCGATTTCCCAGAGGCTCGCCGCACTGAACATGAGCGTTTGCGTCTTGTCTTCGAGCAGCGCACGGATGGGCGCGGAAAGCCGATCCGGCCGGCCCGACGCCCAGAGCAGCACATGGGTATCGAGCAGAAGGGTCAATCGGACTCGACACCGAACAAGGACGCGATCGCCTCGGCACCCATGCTGTCGAAATCATCCGGCACCGAAATGGCGCCGGTCATGAAGCCGAGTCGTGACGAAACGACCGGCGCATCGAGCGCGACCAGCTTGACCAGCGGCTTACCGGCCTTTGCGATCACCACCGTCTCGCCCCGCGCCGCCTGTTCGATGAGGCGGGATAAATGGGTTTTTGCCTCGTGAATGTTGACAGCGGTGTTCATCGTGGAGTTTTTCGAGTTTAGTCCGACAGACTTAGTTTGATTAGTCGGAAAGTGCAAGCGAAATTCATGCCCCCGCCATGGTCATACCCTCGACGCGGACGGTCGGTGCATCGGTGCCGCGGCGGAATTCCAGGTCATTCGCCGGGGTAAGGTGCAGAAACATCTCGCGCAGATTGCCGGCGACGGTGATTTCCGCAACCGGCTCAGCGATCCGCCCGTCGCGAATCATGAATCCGGCGGCGCCGCGCGAATAATCGCCGGTAATGCCGTTCACCCCCTGGCCGATCAGCTCGATCACATAAAGCCCGAGCTTGATGTCGGCGATCAGCGCCTTGGCGGACAGCGCGCCCGACGCGAGATACAGATTGCTCGGCGCCGGGCTCGGCGGATTGCTGGTGCCGCGCGATGCATGGCCGGTGGTGGTGAGACCGAGCTGCGCCGCGCTGCGGGAATCCAGCAGCCAGGTGGTCAGCACGCCGTCCTCGATCAGCGCCCGGCGCGATACCGCCTGGCCTTCGCCATCGAAGGCGCGCGAGCGCAGGCCGCGCACCCGTCGAGGATCGTCGATCACCAAAATCCCAGGCGCGAACACAGGCTTGCCCATGGAATCCTTAAGGAAACTGGTACCGCGCGCGATCGCAGCGCCATTGATCGCGCCGGTGAAATGGCCGAGCAGGCTGGCCGCCACGCGCGGATGATACACCACCGGCAGCTTCGCCGTGGCCGGCCGTCCGGGGTTCAGCCGGCTCACCGCGCGCTCCGCCGCCGCCCGTCCGAGTTCCGCCGGGTCGCCAAGATCGGCACCGTGAACGGCGGAGGAAAACTCATAGTCGCGCTGCATCGCGACCCCTTCGCCCGCGATCGGCGACACCGAAACGCCGTGACCCGAGCGCGTATAGGCACCGGCGAACCCGCGCGATGTGGCAAGGGCGATATGGCTGCGCGACCAGGACGCACCCGCGCCCTCGGAATTGGTGATCCCCGCGAACCCAAGCGCCGCCTCTTCCGCCGCCGCCGCCCGCGCCATCAGGGTTTCCGCCGACGGTTCGGCGGGATCGTCGATATCGAGCGGTGCGGAATCCTCGGGCGGCGGTGCGTCCGGGATATCGGCGAACTTATCCTCCGGCACCACACGCGCCATCGCCACCGCCTGTTCGGCAAGCCGATCGAATCCCGCCGGATCGACCGCACCCGCCGAAACGATCGCGCTTTGCCGGCCCACGAACACGCGCAACCCGATCGTGCTGGTCTCGGCCCGCTCGATTTCCTCGACCTTGCCCATCCGCCGTCCCACCGAAAGCGACGTGCCCGAAGCCAGCAGCGCATCCGCCTGATCCGCCCCGGCGCGCTTCGCCGCCGCAAGCAGCTCGCCCAGCCGGTCGAGCCCGCTCATGCCGCAAGCCTTTCCAGGATTTTCGGCATTTGCGGCACCCGGCCGATCGGCCCCAGCGCAGCCAGAGTCGGCTTGGCCCGGAAGATCCGCGCGGCGACGCGGGTAATGTCGGCCTCGGTCACCGCGTCGATCTTCGTGACCGTCTCGGCGACCGGCACCACCCGCCCGAACACCTGCCATTGCCGCGCCAGTTGCTCGCAGCGGCTGCCGGTGGATTCGAGCGACATCAGCAGCCCGGCCTTCACCTGCGCACGGGCGCGCTTCAATTCCGCCGTAGTGACGCTTTCCCGCACCTTCGCGAGTTCGCCGAGCGTCACCGGGACAAGCTCCGCCGCCTCGGCCTCGCCGGTGCCGGCATAGATGCCGAACAGCCCGGCATCGTTGGTGGGCAGGGAAAAACTGTAGATCGAGTAGACCAGCCCGCGTTTCTCGCGAATTTCCTGGAACAACCGCGACGACATCCCGCCGCCGAGCAGGGTGGAGAGCAGCATCGCCGCGTGGAAATCGGGATCGGCATAGCCCACCGCGGGGAAGCCGAGGACCAGATGCGCCTGATCGAGATCGCGCATTTCGCGATATTCGCCGCCGGCATAGGCAGCCGGCAACGGCGCGGCCGGTGCCGCCTTCGGCAGATCGGCGAAATGCTCGGCGACCAGATCGACCACCCGATTATGATCGAGATTGCCCGAGGCCGATACCACGATATTCTCCGGCGTGTAATGCGCGCGCATGTAGCGGCGCAGCGCCTCGGGGTTCAGCGCGCGGATGATCGCCTCGGTGCCGAGAACCGGCCAGCCCATCGGCTGGTCGGGATAGGCGGCGAGCTGGAAATGGTCGAAAACGATATCGTCCGGCGTGTCGTTCGCCTGGCCGATTTCCTGCAGGATCACCCCGCGCTCGCGCTCGAATTCCGCCGGATCGAACGCCGAATGGCAAAGAATATCGCCGATGATATCGACCCCGAGCGGCAGATCTTCCTTCAGCATCTTGATGTAGTAGGCGGTCTGCTCGCGCGAGGTATAGGCGTTGATGTGGCCGCCGACATCCTCCACCGCCTCGGCGATCTCGGCCGCACTGCGCCGCTCGGTGCCCTTGAACGCCATATGTTCGAGAAAATGCGACACGCCGTTCTCCGGCGCGGTTTCGTGGCGGGTGCCGACCCCGGCATAGGCGCCGAACGAAACGGTCTCGACCCGCTCCATCCGCTCGGTGAGAATGGTCAGGCCGGAATCGAGGTGGGTGATCTGCACACCGTCGGTCATGCGTTGTTCCTATGCGCGAAATTACGGACCACTGCCTGCACCTCGGCGAGGTGAGACCCGGACCGCTGAAAGACTTCAGGACGATGATATAGGTCGCCGAGCCGTTCGGGCAGCCCCGGCCGCATCCCGATCGCGCGATGCATCGCCTCCGGGAACTTGGCGGGGTGCGCCGTCGCCGCCGCGATCGCCGGAACCCCGACCGGCGCACATTCCCGTGCCGCGGCGATGCCGATCGCGGTGTGCGGATCGGCGATATAGCCGGTGTCCCGCTGAATCCGCGCGATTTCGGCAAGCGTCGCCTCGTCGTCCAGCGAAAACCCGGCGAAATCGCGCTTCAGCGCGCGCCAGACCTGATCCGGCACCGCCATCCGCCCGGTCGCCCGGAAATCCGCCATGGTCCGCTCGGTCGCCTGCGCGTCACGCCCCAGAACCTCGAACAGCAGCCGCTCGAAATTCGAACTCACCTGAATGTCCATCGAGGGTGAGACCGTCTCGACCACGCCCGTTGTGCTCATGTCGTTGGCGGCCAGAAACCGCGCGAGAATGTCGTTCGCATTGCTCGCCACGACGAACTTCGCCACCGGGAGCCCCATCCGCCGCGCCGCCCAGGCCGCCAGCACATTGCCGAAATTGCCGGTCGGCACCGCGACCGCGACCTCGCGGTCCGGCGTACCCAAGGCCAGCGCCGCCGCGACGAAATACGGAATCTGCCCGGCAATCCGCGCCCAGTTGATCGAATTCACCGCCGACAGCCGCAACTCCTCGCGGAACGGCGCATCCGCGAACATCGCCTTCACCAGCGCCTGGCAATCGTCGAAATTGCCATCCACCGCGATGTTCAGCACGTTCGGCGCGCGCACCGTGGTCATCTGCCGGCGCTGCACCTCCGAGGTTTTCCCCTCGGGATGCAATATCGCGATATCCACCCGTGAGCGATCCCGGCACGCCTCGATCGCCGCAGACCCGGTATCGCCCGAGGTCGCCCCCACGATCGTCACCCGCTCGTCGCGCGCCTCCAGCACATGATCGAACAGCCGCCCGGCCACCTGCAGCGCCAGATCCTTGAACGCCAGCGTCGGACCATGAAACAATTCCAGCGCGAACAATCCGGCATCGAGCTGCACCAGCGGCACCACCGCCGCATGGTCGAACCCGCGATACGCATCCCGACAGATCCGCTGCAAATCCGCGAAGGTTACAGCACCACCGCACATGAACGGCGCCATCACCCGCGCCGCCAGCTCCGCATACGGCAATCCGCGCAGCGCACGCCACTCCGCCGCTGAAAATTCCGGCCAGACCTCCGGCACGAACAGCCCGCCATCCTCGGCAAGCCCGGCCAGCAAAACTCCATCGAAATCCCGCGCAGGCGCACCCCCACGCGTCGAAACATACCGCATCACCCCTCCAACGGCCGGAACCGCATAACAAGCAAGATCAGGGGCCTCGCCCCCCCACTAAGGGCTTAGCCCTTAGAACCCGCTAGTGTCCCGATTCGGAAGTTCGCCGGTGCTGATTAAGGCGTCTTAACGAACTTCCGAATCGGAAGGGCACTAGCAAACATATGATTCTAGTGTTGTTTTTGGTTCTGAAGTTCCTAAACGCACCGCCGCACATACGTAGGAACTTCAGAACCACCACACTAGTTCGAGCCATGGCAGGCGGGGCCAGGATGCGCTCTCGCAAACACAAGCCCCGCCTGTCATGACCCGGATCAATGGATTCCAAAGGCTACGCCTTTGGCGGGGTTCCAAGGGGCAGCGCCTCTTGGCCTTCTTGCAGTCCCCGGATCAGGCGTTGGCGACGGGTGGTGCGTCCATCTGTTCGCGGCGGGATTGCCAGAGGCCGACGAAATCGACCGGGCCGAGCATGACGGGCGGGAATCCGCCGTCGCGGGTGATGTCGGCGAGGATGTTGCGGGCGAAGGGGAACAGCAGGCGCGGACATTCCACCAGCAGGACGGGTTCGATCTGGTTTTCCGGAATGCCGGTGAGGGTGAAGATGCCGGAATAGGCGAGATCGGCGATGAACACGGTCATATCCTTGCCGGCCTGGCCGTCGCCCGCGCCGTTGCCCGATTCGGGAGGGGTCGGGATGGTGGCTTCGGCGCGGGTGGCGAGGGTGACCTCGTAGACGTTCTGGTCTTCCTGCAGGCGGCGCACCTGGACATCGAGATTGATGTTCACCGACGGCGGCTGGCGCAGGATGGTATAGATCGCCGGCGCGTTCGGCACCTCGAAGGAGAGATCCTTGGTATATTGGATATTCAAAGTAAGCGGTGCGGTCTGCGTTTCGGACATTGGGCTGGCTCCATCTGACTGACGCGCCGCCTAGCACAAGGTCGCGTTTGGTGCCAGCATAGTTGCAGAGGGGGTGTGCCATGGCAAAGAGCGTATTCATCGACGGCGAGGCCGGGACCACGGGATTGCAGATCGGCGAGCGGCTGCGCCGGATGCCGGGTGTGGTGGTGCGCAGCCTGGACCCGCAGGCGCGGCGCGACCGCGCGGCGCGGCAGGCGATGATGGCGGAGGTCGATCTGGTGGTGCTGTGCCTGCCGGACGATGCGGCGCGCGAGGCGGCAGATATGGTGGAAGGCTTGGGCGGTGCGGCGCCAAAACTGCTCGACGCCAGCACGGCGCACCGGGTGGCGAATGGCTGGGCCTATGGATTTGCCGAACTCGCCGAGGGTCAGGCGGAGGAGATCGCCGAGGCCCCGCGCGTGGCCAATCCCGGCTGCTACGCGACGGGCGCGATCGCACTGCTGCGCCCGCTGGTCGATGCCGGGATCGTGCCCGCCGACCACCCGATCGCGATCAATGCGGTGTCGGGCTATTCCGGCGGCGGCAAGACGATGATCGCCGATCACGAGCGCGCGGGCGGACCGGCGTTCGAACTCTATGCGCTGTCGCTCAACCATAAGCACCTGCCGGAGATCGAGCGCCATGCCGGGCTCGCGCGGCGGCCGATTTTCGTCCCCTCGGTCGGGCATTTCCGGCAGGGAATGCTGGTGTCGATCCCGCTGCATCTGGATACGCTGCCCGGCCGGCCGACCGCGCGGGAAATCGGCTGCACCCTGGTCGGCCATTATGACGGGACGAAGCAGGTCCAGGTCCGCAAGACGCCGGTGGAGCAGCGGCTCGAAGCCGAGCCTGCCGCGGGCTCGGACGTCATGGAACTGTTCGTGTTCGAAAACGAGGCGGAGAGTCAGGCGGTGCTGGTGGCGCGGCTGGACAATCTCGGCAAGGGTGCCGCCGGAGCGGCGGTGCAGAATATCGGGCTGATGCTGGGGCTGGAGGTAACGGCGCGCACGCTGGCCTACGCCACGGCATGAGGGAAGGCGGGCTGAAGCGTGAGGCGGGGGCTGCCGGCCTCATCCTCGCCAGCCTGGGCGGCATTGTCGGATCGGGGTGGCTGTTCGGGCCGCTGAACGCCGCGAAGGCGGCAGGCCCGGCCGCGCTGATCGCGTGGGCGATCGGCGGGGTCGCGATCCTGATGCTCGCCTTCGTCTACGCCGAGCTGACCACCGCGTTTCCCCGCGCCGGCGCGGTGATCGCGCTGCCCAAGCTGAGTCATGGGAAATTGCTGGCGACCGTGATGAGCTGGGTGGTTCTGCTCGGCTATCTCACCTCCGCTCCGGCCGAGGCGACGGCGGTGATCACCTACGCGAACAATTACGTCCATGGCCTGGTGCTGGCGGACGGCACGCTGAGCGGCGCCGGGTTCGTCGCGGCGGTGGCGCTGCTCGCGGTGTTCGCGCTGATCAACACGCTGGCGATCCGGCTGGTGCTGCGGGTCAACGGCGTGATCACCATCTGGAAACTGGCGATTCCGATGCTCACCGCGATCGCCTTTCTGCTCGCGCGGTTTCATCCGGCGAATTTCACCGCGCATGGCTTCGCGCCGCACGGGGTTGCCGGGATTTTCTCGGCGGTCGCGACCTCCGGGGTGATCTACGCCTATACCGGGTTTCGCGCGGCGGTGGAACTGGCCGGCGAGTCGCGCCACCCGAAGCGCGACCTGCCAATCGCGATCGTCGGATCGGTGGCGATCGGGTTCCTGCTCTATGCGGCGCTGCAGATCGCCTTCATCGGCGCGGTCTCGCCCGGCGATCTCGCGAAAGGCTGGTCCGCGCTGCGGTTCACCGGCCTGTCCGGCCCGTTCGCCGGGCTCGCCGGGCTGCTCGGCATGAGCTGGCTCGCGGTGCTGCTCTATATCGATTCGGCGATATCGCCGGCCGGCGTCGCGATCATCGCCTATACCTCGACGCCGCGCCTGTTCTACGCCGCCGGACATGAAGGGCTGGTGCGCGGGCCGTTCGCGCGGGTCTCGCGCGCCGGCGTGCCGATCGTCGGCGTCGCGATCGCCTTTGCCGTGGGCGTCGTTTTTCTCCTGCCGCTGCCCTCCTGGCGCGCGCTGATCAAGGTGGTCGCGGCGGCAGCACTGCTGTCCTATGGCATGGCGTCGGTCTCCCTGATTACGCTGCGGCGAACCATGCCGGTCGAGCGCCATCCGCGCCCGTTCAAGCTCGCCTTCGGCGTGCCGGTTGCAGGGCTGGCCTTCATCGTCGCGAATTTCATCATCGTCTGGACCGGCGCGCACACCGCCAACGTGATGATGGGTTATGTGCTGATCGCGGCGGTGCTCTATGCAGTCGTGCAGCGCGCCACCCATGGCGGATTCGATCATCTGGAAATCGCCGAGGCGTGGTGGATCGCGCCCTATTTCGCCGGACTGTGGGCGCTGGCCAATCTCGGTCCGAAAAACCTGACCCATGGGATCGGCGCGCTGTCCGACCTCGCGCTGTCGGTGATCCTGGCCCTGTTCAGTGTAGCGATCCTGGTCGTCGCCGCGCGCTCCGGCCTCGCCGATCCGGTCGAGGCGAAGCAAACCATCGCGGCACGGTGAACAATACCAGATTCTATCCGCGAATACCCGTCATCGCGCGGAGCGAAGCGACAAAGCGATCCATTGATGATATCCTATGGAAGATCATGCACAAGAAACTGACCATCACGGTGGACGAAGAGGTTTATGACGGGCTTCACGCCGTTGTCGGACGCAGACGGATCAGCCGGTTTCTCAACGATCTCGCCCGCCCGCATGTCACCCAGGCCGCGCTGGCGGAAGGCTATGCCGCGATGGCCGCCGATACCGCACGCGAGGCCGAAGCCTTTGATTGGGCGGCCGGGTTGGTTGCGGGTGTTGCGCACGACAACTTTGGCTGATCTGCAAAGCGGGATCTAGCATTATGAGGCAAATGCGCGGCAGCTCCAGAATGCACTCCGCGCGGCCGAAGTCGCCATTTGTAGTTACGGCAACTTATTATAATGAACTTTCGCGGACCGCATTTCGGCGCTTACCTAAAGCGCAGAAGCTAGAAGTCATGGTCGAATGGTTTCACTCGAACTACGAGGATCCCGCGGACCAAACACCATACGAAACCGCGGAAGGTGGATATCAGTGGATATGGGGAGGTCCATACGATGCTAGCGAAGAAATTGAGGGTATGTTTGGGAACTTAATCTCGGAGGCGTTGATAAAACAAGCAGTCGCAGAGGTGCAGTCGGATGGTATTGTCGATTGGGCCCCCACGTTTAAGCCCGATGATTATAATGATGACAGTCAATCGACTGAACTCGATGCGCTTGACGAAACTCCAGATGAGCCCGGAACTGTATTCGGGTCACCCGATGAATTAGCAGCCAGACAAAAAGCTGTCGATGCACTAATTAATCTCGAAAAGTCATTGCGTGCTCGACCCGTCGGCATAGGACACAACCAACCGCCTGACACTCTCCAAGAAATTGAAGCAGGAGTTGTCGGCAATCCAGCATCAACTGCCAAACAACTACGCGAGGAAATAGAGAAGCAAAGTATTTACTCACCCTGGTCAGGCTGTCTGCATGACGGGCTCTCCGGCCAACGCTGCGCGTAGTGCGGCGAGGGCTGAGATTCCATGCAATCACCCGGTGGCGATGACGCTGGCTGCGGCTGCGTAGACTTTGGCGCCCCATTCGGCGCGGAAGCCGCCGGTTACTTTGCGAAAAATCACCGACGGTCGGAGGGCGCGCTCACAGGCATTGTTCGTGTAGGGAACATCGCGCCTTGTGACGAAGCGGAACAGATCGTCACGATCGCGTCGCATGGCACGGAACAGGCGACGCGCCGCTGGACGGTTCGGTACGGGCGCCGACAGCAACCGGTCCAGCCGTTTTTCCAGATCGGTGCGGTATTTTGCCAGGGTAGCGTCCTTCAGTTCGCCGCGTCGCTTGCCGATCGCCACGGCGCGCAGCACCATCCATCGAAAGCCTGGCGCAAACCCTTCATCGCCGTCCTCGATCGCATATTTCGCGTCGCGCAGGAGATGGGCGAGACAAATTTGCCGGACCTTGCCATGACCGATCTGCCCGCCGTAACGATCCGCCACCCAGACTTCCGGCCGCGCCCCATTCAGGAAGCCGACAACCACCGAGGCGGCGCGCGTATCGGCGATCACGTGGCAGATTGCTGTTGATCCCAGCAGCACCCACTGCCACCAGGTGTTGCCACCAACTCGTGCCGAGGTTTCGTCCGAGCCGATCACGGCGGATGCGCGTACGGCCTCCGCGATTGCCGCCGCGGCAGCCAGCAACGGCGCTTCAGCGCGAGCCAGAATATTGGCGATGGCGCCTTCGCTGATCGCCAGGCCAAAAGCCTCCGCCATCCTCATGTCTCCCCTCATTTTGAGGCCGCAGGCGCCATTTAGCCGAAGAATCGATTGAGGCCTGTCGGCATTCCGGAAGGAATCCTGGCGGCCCGGTTCCGATTCCGATTGTTGCGCGC
>NZ_JAIMBZ010000042.1:0-28551 GCF_025499445.1 Acidiphilium sp. AL | reverse complement strand
CTTGCCATGCTCCAGCACCATCCGCACCGCGCGTTCGCGGACCTCAGGTGAATATCTGTTCGATGTCTTCCGCTTTTCCATTGCTCCATCCTACTCAAGAGTTGGAGCCTCCAGGATTCCCGGCGCGGTTCACGAGTGCCGCCATTCGTCCTTTCGAACAACACCACACCAAGCTGGCGCTCGATCTCGTGCAGCCGGCGGCTCAAGGTCGATTGGCGTATGTTTAGAGCTTCCGCCGCCTGTCGCAGACTGCGGTGTTGTGACGTTACGACTGCCAAACGCAAATCACGAAGCTCTATATCCACGCCATTCACATCGTCGGCCTGCATACCCACCGACGCCTCCTATAAACTTTGCCTCCCCGCCCTAGTCGCCTCCATCTGACGATATACGTTGCGCTTGGTTTCGATTTCCCCCGGCGCGTCAGGCCGGCAATGGATCGGTGCCGCGATCGAGCAAGGCCAGATAGTCCGAATAGGCGTAAATCCGGCCGCGTTGCCGTCCCGTGGTCTCGCGCACGACGTTGATCTTGGCGAGGTTTTCCAGCGCCGTGCTGGCGGTCGGGAAAGAGACGGCGAGTTTCTCGGAGACAGTTTGGATGGTGACGATCGGGCTGGCTTGCATCAATTCGTGGACTCGGAGCGCGGATGGGGCCGCGCGGCCGAGGCCGGCGATCTGCTGTCGGTGAGCCTCGAACATGGCGATCAGATCGCGTGCGGTCGCGGAGGCTTGTTCAGCGGTCTCCGCGACGCCGGTCAGGAAGAACTCTATCCAGGTCTCCCACGTCCCAGCCTGGCGGACCTCCTGCAGGAGCCGGTAATAGTCGTCGCGCCGGGATTTCAGGAACAGGCTGAGATAGAGGATCGGCTCGCGCAGCACCTCCGCCTCGCACAGGATCAGCGTGATGAGCAGCCGGCCCAGGCGCCCGTTGCCGTCGAGAAAAGGGTGGATCGTCTCGAACTGGACGTGGGCCAGGCCCGCCCGGATGAGCGGGGGCAGCGCCGCATCCTCGCTGTGCAGGAAGCGCTCGAGCGCATCGAGGCATTCGTCCAGCCGGTTCGGCGGCGGCGGCACGAACAGCGCGTTGCCGGGCCGGGTTCCGCCGATCCAGTTCTGCGAGCGGCGGAACTCGCCCGGTTGCTTCGCGGCGCCTCGTTCCGACTTGAGCAGGATCGCGTGCATTTCGCGGATCAGCCGGAGCGAGAGGGGAAATCCGCCCCGCATCCGGGAGACGCCATGCTCGATCGCCGCAACGTAGTTCGAGACCTCGGTCACGTCGTCGAGTTCGACCGTCGGCGCTTCATGATTTTCGAACAGCAGCAGATCCGACAGCGAGGATTGCGTCCCCTCGATCTGAGAGGACAGCAGGGCTTCCTTGCGGACGTACATGTAGAGGAACAAAGGCGTCGAGGGCAGGATCGTCGTCACGCCATCGAGGCGCCCGACCGCGGCAATGGCGCGTTCGTAGACCTGCATGAACCGTCCGAGTTCGAGCGGCGGATTCGGCGGCAGCGGGGCAGGCACATAGGCGCGCACGCGCTCGCCTCCCGCGCTCGTTTCGACATAGGTCCCGAGCCTTTGATTCTCTCCGTTCGTCACACGCGATCCTTTAATTAGCTTTGCCGCTATTAAAGCATATCGCCATATATCTTAATAGCGAGCGGGGCTAATTCAAGGCTGCCGGCATGACGCTGCGCCCACAGGCGCAGGCGGTTAGGAGCACGACAGGGTGAGGATGCCCGCCCAAACACGCTGGAACCGCCCCGCGTTTTCCCTCAACTGCTTACATAGTGCTTACATTTTTTCAGACCAAGAAATGTAAGCGCCGAAAGCGAAGGGCCGCCTTGCGGCGGCCCTGTCATAACGCTCTAATTTTCCTAAGGAAAACTTGGAGCGGGCGAAGGGATTCGAACCCTCGACCCCAACCTTGGCAAGGTTGTGCTCTACCCCTGAGCTACGCCCGCTCGGCGAGCACGCTGATACCCAGCTTCGATGGCGATTGCAAGCCACCGGACGATCCCGTAATCCGCTTGCAACGAGGCCATGACAGCCCGATTGCTCGCCACGGCTTGCGCCTCGGCAGCGAGCCATCATGTAAACCATCAAATGAACGGATTGCTTGCCATGGATCATCCATTGGGACCGAAAACCGCATCCTCCGGCCAAACCACGGCGGATGACACCATGATCGTCGAGGGAAATCAGGCCAACTTCATGAAGGACGTGGTCGATGCGTCCCGTGAACGGCCGGTTCTGGTGGATTTCTGGGCGACCTGGTGCGGACCGTGCAAGACCTTGACACCCGCGCTCGAGAAGGCGGTCCGCGCGGCTGGCGGGCGCGTGAAGCTGGTCAAAATCGACATCGACCAGAACAAGGCCCTGGTGCAGCAGCTCGCTGGCCTCGGCTTGCCCCTGCAGTCGGTGCCCACCGTGGCCGCGTTCTGGCAGGGCCAGATCGCCGATCTGTTCCAGGGCGCGCTGCCTGAAAGCGAAATCCGCCGCTTCATCGAGGCGTTGCTCAAACTCGCCGGATTGTCCGCGCCGTCGGCCGATCTGATCGCCGACGCGCGCAAGGCGCTCGATGCGAACGACTCCGCCCAGGCGGCGGAATTGTTCGGCGCCGCCCTGAACGAGGACCCGGAGCGTCCGGAAGCCTGGGCCGGCCTGGCGCGCGCATTGCTTGCCCTGGGCGACGATGCGCAGGCCGAGGCAATACTCGCGGATGTTCCCACCAAACTGGCTGATCATGCGGACATCGTCGGTGCCCGCGCCGCGATCGCCGTGGCCCGCGAAGGACGCGAGGCCGCCAGTGCAAGGAATACGCTCGAAACCAAGCTCGCGGCCGATCCGAACGACCATGAGGCGCGCTATGCTCTCGCAAATGCGCTGAATTCGGTCGGCGAACGTCAGGCGGCGGCCGATGCCCTGCTCGAAATCATGCGCCGGGATCGGAGCTGGAATGACGACGCCGCGCGGCTTCAACTTTTGAAATTCTTCGAGGCTTGGGGGTTCGACGATCCCGACACCATGACGGCACGCCGGAAATTGTCGGCCTTTCTGTTCAGTTGACCGTCGAGCCTGGCATGACAGGGGCTGCCGCACGGATCGAGGGACTCCCGGAAATCTTCCCGGTTTTCCCCTTGACCGGCGCCTTGCTATTGCCAGGCGGCCGGTTGCCGCTGAACATTTTCGAACCGCGCTATCTCGCCATGGTTGACGACGCCCTCGGCGCGGGTCGGGTTTTCGGGATGATCCAGCCCGATCCGCAACGGCCCGAGGGCCCGGTGGGGCCGAATTTATATCGTATCGGTTGTCTCGGACGGATTTCTGCATTCAGCGAAACCGATGACGGCCGTTACCTGATTACTCTCACGGGTCTGATCCGATTTTGCGTCGTCGAAGAGGCCGAGATGCGGCGCGGTTATCGCCGCGCTCATGGCGATGTGTCGGAATTCCGCCATGACCTGGTGGTAGCGGCAGGCGGCGAGGGGATGGCCGATCGAACGGTGTCCCGGTCGCGATTGATGGCATCGCTTCGACGCTATTTCCACGCGACCGGCGTGGATGCCAACTGGGACGCCATCGAGGCGATTTCGGACCAGGCTCTGGTCATCACCTTGTGCATGGCCTGCCCATTCAGTCCGGTGGAAAAACAGGCCTTGCTCGAAGCGCCGACCGAGGCCGAACGCGCTTCTGCGTTGCTGGCGCTCCTGGAAATCAACGCACACAGGCATCACGAATAGGCTCGCTGCCGCTCGACATCGGCGAGTTTCCAGATATAGGCGATGATTTCCGCGACGGCCTTATAGTGTTCCGGCGCGATTTCGGACTCGACATCCAGGCGGAATAGAGCACGTGCGAGAGGCGGATTCGCGACGATCGGTATCCGGTTGTCGCGGGCCAGTTCGCGGATATATCCGGCCAGCCGATCTGCCCCCTTGGCGACGATTTTCGGCGCCTCCGCTTGGCCCTGCCGGTATTCGAGAGCCACGGCGTAATGGGTCGGATTGGTGACGACGACGCTCGCGCGCCCCATCGCCGCCTTCATCGTCTGTTTCGTGCGGCGTGCCCGCAACGCGCGGAGTCGGGCCTTGATCGCGGGGTTGCCGTCGAGCTCTTTCTGCTCATCCTTGACCTCGGCGTGAGACATGCGCAGCCGGATCGCGAATTGAGTACGCGTCCAGACGAAATCGGCGGCGGCGATCGCCCCATGTGTGACCATGGCGGCAATGACGACGGCAACGGCCAGACGCAAAATCATCGCGGGAAGGGCCGGCACAGGCAGCACCAGCGCATCGATGACGTGGCCGGCATGAACAATGAGCACAAGGTAAATCGCAGCGCCGAGACCGCAAAGCTTGCCGACCGACTGCAACGTTTCAATCGCGTGCTGGGCACTGAATAAAGACGAAAGGCCACCCAACGGGATCAGGCGATTGAACCGCAGGGTGATGGCGGTGATTCGAAGCCGAAACCTAGTCTGAACCAAGGTGGCGAACAACGTTCCCAGGGTCGCCGCGCCAGCGATCGGGAGAACGATCGTGAGGGCAGCGTGAAACGCCAATCTGATCGTCGGGCCGGGTTCTCCCACCGAACCGGCATGGCTCAGAATGCCAGAGAAAATTCTGGATAATCGCAGCGCCGCAGCAGGCAGAAGCGATCCAAGAACCAGCAGGGCCGCGCCAAGCCCCGCCATTGTGGAGACCTCGCGCGATATCGGTGCTTCGCCATCGTTGTGCGCCTTGACCAGTCGCGTCGGCGTCGCGGCTTCGGTGCGGCTTTCCGGTTCGGCCATGGTTTATCGGCCCGGTCCGGTCATAGGCTGAAACCGTTGGTCAGCAACCGGTCGGTCACGTGGCTCCAGACCTCGATCATCGGAATCAGGGCAGCGCCGAGAAGAATCAGCCCGCCAAGGATCTGCAGCGGCGAGGCCACGAAGAACACCTGCAATTGCGGCGCCGCCTTGGCCATGAAACCGATGCCCACCTGCCAGATCAGCCCCACGACCAGAAACGGAGCCGCGAGTTGGATGGCAAGGAGGAATTCATCCGCGACGCAGGCGACAATCCCGCGCAGGACACTGCCATAATCAAGGGCGTGTGCCGCTCCGCTCGCGATGCCGGGCGGCAGCCAATGAAACGAATTGAGCAATCCGAGCAGCGGGGCGACGAACAGTCCGGTGCCGAGCATGAGCGCGGGCAACCCGACGCTCAGCCCGGTCGAAATCAAGGTGTTGCTAGCCCCCATTTCAGTGCTCGGTAGCAACACGCTTGCGAGCCCGATCTGATAGGAAATGATTTGCCCCGCCACGGGCAGGGCGACCACGATGGTTTGGGTCAGCCAGCCGAGCGTCAATCCGATCACCGCCTCCTTCGCCAGGGTCGCCGCGAGAATGATCGGTGCCGCCGGGATATGCGGCAGCGTCCCGCCGACGAGCGGCGCGATGATGATTGTGAGGGTGAGCGCCAGCCCGATTCGGATGGTCGGCGGGACGGTGGCATCCGCGAAACCGGGCAGCAGCATGACGGCACCGCCGATGCGAATGAAAACCAGCAGCGCACCGAACATCATATCGGCGACGCCCGGTCCCGTCATGACCTTCCGACCCCGATCATCGAGGTGAACAACGCATGGGCGAATTGCAGCAAGGCGCTTTGCATGAACCCGCCCATCACCAGGATCACCCCGACGATTGCGGCAACCTTCGGCAGAAAGACCAGGCTCGCCTCGTTGATCTGGGTAACCGCCTGCAAAAGCGAGATGACAAGCCCGGTCGCGAGCGATGCGATCAGCGGCGGCCCGGCCAAACGGGCGGCAAGATACAACGCCTCATGAAGCATCACGGCAATCGACGGATCGGTCATGGGGGCTCGTTCTGGCAAGGCATCGCTTCGCTTCGGATCAGATCGGCATATTCATGATCGACTGGTATGCCTGGATCAGCCGGTCGCGAATTGCCACGGTGGTTTGCAAGGCGAGTTGGGCCTGCGCCACCGAGGTGACGATTCCGGTCAGATCGCCCTGGCCTTGAAGCCCGTTTCGCGCCGCTATCTCTGCCGATGCACTTTGATCGACCGCCGTGCCGATGGCATGGGTCAGAAAGCCGGCGAAGCCGCTTCCAGCGGTTCCGGCGCCGGAGGCGACATGATCGTAAGTGGCGGCGGCCGAGGCGGGATGCAGCGCCGATGCGGAAATGCCGAACATCAGATCAGACTCAGCGTGCGCGTCAGCATGCCGCGCGTTGCGTTCATCACCGACAGATTGGCGTCATAGGATCGTTGCGCCTGCTGCATGTCCATCAATTCCACGAAACTGTTGACATTGGGCAGCTTGACGTAGCCCTGCGCGTTTGCCGCCGGGTTGGACGGATCGTATTTGACCGGAAACGGGCTCCGATCGTGCCCAATCTGGTCGACCGAGACGAGCTGCGTCTTCAACGTCCGGTCGAACCGGTCGCCGAAGGTGATGGTCTGCCGCCGATAGGGATTGCTGCCGGGCGCCCCACCGGTGCTTGCGGCATTCGCGAGATTTTCCGCGATCACCTGCAGCCGTGCGCTCTGAGCCGACAGGCCGGACGCGGAAATTGCGAGAGTCGTGCCGAAATTCATTTTGCCCTCTTTGCTAAAGCGTGTTGCCCAAGGCGGTGCGAAACATGCCGAGATAGGATTTGTAGATATTGACGGCGTATTGCTGCGATATTTGGGTCCGCGCGATCGCGACGAGCTGCTGGCTGAGCGAAACCGCATTGCCGTCCGGCGCACGGGCGGCAATCCGGGCCGCCGTCGCGATTGTGCCGCCCGCCGGCGTAGCATTCAGATCGTCGGCATGCGTGGTCATGAGCGGCAAAACACCGCCGCCGCGCAGAAGGACGGAGAATGGAACAGCGGTTTTCGGCATGAAACCCGGCGTATCGAGATTGGCGACATCCCGCGCGTACAGCCTCTGGGACTGATCGAGATACGCGACGCGTGTTACGGCAAGCCCTAGCAAATCTGCGATCATGGCACCCTCGGAACGATGACGCGATCATGCCGGAGAATGCTTAACAAATGATGAATGGTATCGGCCGCGCCATTTTAATTTTCTGCGGCAAAAACGCGATGTGGAAACGAAATATTAATCAATCTGCGTTCTCATGCGGCCATGGTACCGAATCGACAATCTACCTTTCGCCGCCCGCCGATTTGTCGCGCCGGCGCGGGCGCAAGACCATGATCGGCCTGCCGATGCTGGGTTCCGTGGCCGGCGCCTTGATCCTGGTGATCGTCTTGCTTCTAGGGCTCGCTGCCGCGGCACGGCGGTTCGATCTGCCGCGTCGCTTGGGCCAAAACCTTCAAGGCGCCGTTCCATCCAGGGCGCGGCAATCATGCCGGATCGACCGGGCCCGGACCCTGTCGGTCGTTGAACTGGGCGGATTCCGCTTCGCCGTTCTGAGCGGCGGCGGGTCGGACCAGTTGCTGATCCTTCCGGCGTCCGGTGGGAGGCACGCACCATGACGGTTTTCGGCCGGGCGAGCGCCACGATCACCTTGTTGCTGCTTGTCGCCGGCGCACCCGCTGCGGCGCATGCACAGTCGGTCACGCTCGATCTCGGCCACGGCGGCGCGCCCGAAACGGCGAAGCTGGTTCAACTCGTCGTCATGATCGGCGTGATCGCGCTCGCGCCGAGTCTCCTGGTCATGCTGACCGCGTTCACCCGCATCATCATCGTGCTTGGCATTCTGCGCACCGCTCTGGGCACGCAGACGATCCCGCCCAACACGGTGCTGATCGGGCTCGCGCTGTTCCTGACCTATTTCGTCATGCAGCCCGTCTTCGAACAGGCCTGGCACGCCGGATTGTTGCCGATGAGCCAGGGAACCGTCGGCACGATTGACGGGTTGCGTCATGCGGCGGCGCCGTTCCGCGCCTTTCTCGCCGACAATGTCCGCGCCTCGGATATCAGACTGTTTCTCGCGATCGCCCATATCAAGCCACCCGCCGACATGCTGCACGTTCCCTGGCGCGTCCTTGTGCCGGGCTTCGTCGTGGGCGAACTGCGCAGGGGCTTCGAAATGGGCTTCATGATCTATCTGCCGTTCATGGTCATCGATCTGGTGGTGTCGTCGATCCTGATGAGCCTCGGCATGATGATGCTGCCGCCGACCACGGTTTCCCTGCCGTTCAAGTTGATTTTTTTCGTCCTGGTGAATGGATGGCAATTGGTGTGCGGCAGCCTGGTCCGCAGCTTTCCGCCGATCCACCCGTAGCCGGCCGGCTTGACGGAAACCGCACCGGGCGATAAGGACGGCCCCGAAAAAGACCGGGTCTCGGAACAACCAGCCGAGCCCTGGTTTAGCTATTGCCAACGACCTGAAGAGATAAGCAACACATTATGGCCAACATCGCCTCCGCGCAGAAGCGCATTCGTCAGACCGAGCGCCGCACCGCCCGCAACAAGGCGCGCCGCTCGCGCGTTCACAGCTTTGTCCGCAAGGTCGAAGAGGCGATTTCGGGCGGCGATCATGCCAATGCCGTCGCGGCCTTCGTCGCCGCCCAGCCGGAACTGCAGCGGGCCGTGACCAAGGGCGTTCTGAAGGCCAATACGGTGTCCCGGAAGCTCTCGCGCCTGTCGGCGCGGGTCAAGGCGCTCGCCGCCTGATTGCCCCTAAGCCGCCACAGCATGGTCATTTGGCCAGTAAAGCCGGTGGCGGCGCACGCGGTTCCTGAAGTTTAAGCTTCAGGATTTTTCACGGTTTTTGCGACAACGGATTGATCCCGCAACACTTTACCGTGTTGCGGTGTTGTTGCTTTGCAACCAAACGCGACTTGCGGTAACGCGATCTTTTCCCGCTTGAAAAGAAGCGATCAATCGCCTGATTTCATGAAGGGATTTGAAAAGTTCAATGATTTTTCTTGATTTTTCGGAACATATCCGGCTTGCGCGCCGCCCCGGATTTGGCCTAACCTAGGTGCTTCGATCGGCAAACCAAGCTCTTGGCGTGTAGCTTTATCGAGATATTTCAACCATTGGTTGTAGAGTGCGATAGGACTGCGCCACGGAACAGTTTGGCCGGGCGGACGGGGATTGCGGCAGAATGAGGGAGGCGATGCGATTGGAAGCCCAGGTTTTGCAGGATCAGGCAACCGAGGCCGCCATGCCGGCGAGCGTCCTTCCCGATGGCACGGATGGCGACCTGCTGACGCGCCAGTGGGCGCGGGTACGGGCGCGCCTGCAGGATGAAATTGGCGAGGTCGAATATCGTCACTGGCTCCGCCAGGCGGTGCTGCACGGGCTCGACGGCGATGAAGTGACCGTGATGCTGCCGACCCGTTTTCTGCGCGACTGGGTCAACAAGGAATATGGCGCGCTGCTGACGGTGCTCTGGCAATCCGAAAACAAATCGGTGCGCCGGGTCGATATCCGTACCCGGCCCGCCGGCAATGCGAGCGCCGCGCCCGATCTTGCGGAACCCTTGCCGGTCCTGGCCCATGGCAAAACCACCGCAAGGCGCGATGCCGAGGATCGTTCGGAAACCGCCGCCCCGCTTGATCCGCGCTTCACCTTCGAAACCTTCGTGGTGGGCAAGCCCAATGAATTCGCCTATGCCTGCGCCCGTCGCGTGGCCGACGGCCATGCGGCGCCCGGCTTCAACCCGTTATTCCTCTACGGCGGAGTCGGGCTCGGCAAGACCCATCTGATGCACGCCATCGCCTGGGAGCTGTCGCATCGCGAGGGCCGCGATGTGGTGGTCGCCTATATGTCGGCGGAAAAATTCATGCACCGCTTCATCAGCGCACTGCGCCGGCAATCGACCATCGAATTCAAGAACGAGCTGCGCAGCGTCGATGTATTGATGATCGACGATCTGCAATTCCTGATCGGCAAGGACGGCACCCAGGAGGAATTTTTCCACACCTTCAACGCGCTCGTCGATGCCGGCAAGCAGATCATCGTCTCGGCCGACAAATCGCCGTCCGACCTGTCCGGTATCGAGGACCGGCTGCGCACCCGGCTCGGCTGCGGCATGGTCGCCGATGTCCACGCCACCACCTACGAGCTTCGGCTTGCGATTCTCGAGGCGAAGGCCGCCCGCGCCGGCGTTCCGGTGCCGGGCCGGGTGATGGAGTTCCTCGCCCAGAAGATCACCTCCAATGTGCGTGAGCTGGAGGGCGCGTTGAACCGGCTGGTTGCCCACGCTCATCTGTTCGAGCGGCCGGTCACGCTGGAAACCGCGCATGAGGTGCTGCACGACGTGCTGCGCGCCTATGACCGCAAGATCACGATCGAGGAAATCCAGAAACGCGTCGCGGAACACTACAATATCCGGGTCAGCGAAATGTCGTCGGCCCGGCGCGCCCGCAACATCGCGCGGCCCCGGCAGATCGCGATGTATCTCGCCAAGCAGCTCACCAGCCGCAGCCTGCCGGAGATCGGCCGCAAATTCGGCAACCGCGACCACACCACCGTGATGCACGCGGTCGCCAAGGTGAACCAGTTGATCGGCGCCGATCCCGGTTTCGCCGAGGATGTCGAGCTTCTGCGCCGTACTTTGATGATCTGACCTTGCCGATTACGGGGTGACGATTTTCGGCAGGGCGCCGCGCGCCACGACGAGCCGGATCACATAAGGATCGGCCGGCGCTGGGGTGCTGCCGCCATGCCAGGCCGCGCGCACCAGCCGGGCATAGGGGGTGCTCAGCGTGGGCGTCGCCGAATGATAGGCGCCGATCGCCGCCTTCCAGGAACCGAGCCGCGCGTGCAGCCTGACGAGAAATCGCGCTGCGTAATCCGCATTGGCGGCAGGGTCGAAGGCGGCGCGCACCGACCCGAACGCATCGGGATGGTCTTCGAGATCGATCTGAAAACAGCCGACATCCACCGCCCGCGCTCCCGACGCCAAGGCTTTACGCACGAAATCCGCCGCCTCGGCTTCATTGCCGAACCAATGGCCGGCACCATCGGCATCGACCGCGTAGGGCGAGGGCGTGGCCAAGCCGGCTGCCCCGCTCATCCGTCCGCTCTCGACGTTCCCGATCGCCTCCAGCAAGCCATTCGGTAGCCCGGTTCGCGCCGTCGCCGCCTGGGCCGCCGCGACGCAATCCTGGGGTAGCCTGGCTCCGGCGGCAGCGATGCCTCCAAAGCCGCAAAGGACGAGAATGGCGCCGACAATCGCGCCGCACCGGCACCAGCGCCTGCCGGACAGCCAAAACGCGCCGGGTGCGATCGAACCGGGCATCGGTTTTCTGACTCCAGTTTAATTGCGCGGTCAAACACAACCGCTTGTTTTGGGCGGTCGTTACACCCAACTCGCTAAGGTCTGATTAATCCAGGGACCGGTTCGGCCCGTGCCGATTCACGCGGTCAAGGCCCCGGTCGCAATTTGGGAAGGAGCTAACCATGCGGACTCTTCTTATGGCCGGAACGGCGCTGATGCTCATGGGCGGGGTTGCCCTGGCGCAGAGCGCAACCGGCGGCACGTCGGCGGCCGGCGGCCAGACGGGTAGCGCGGCGTCGGGATCCATGAACTCCTCGATGTCCCATTCCAGCCACGCCATGATGTGGCATCAGGGGATGGGCAATGGCAACGCCGCCTACATCTCGCATCACATGGGCGGCAACATGCCGGTCGGCGCCTCGGCCGAGACCTATCTGCACATCGCCCAGCGGGCGGTGATGGCGCATGACAAGGCGCACGCGCAGGTCGCCCTCGGCCGAGCCGAGACCGATCTGCTGACCAATTCCTATGTCCAGGGTACGGTCAATGGCCCGATCAGCTCCCCGGCCATTTCCGCCGTCCGCGATGCGCGTCGGGCAGTCCAGAGCGGCCAATATCAGAATGCATCGATGATGATTCACAAGGCAATGACGGAGATGCATGGCGGCATGATGAGCAAACCCGGCGGCATGATGCGGAATCCGGGCATGGCGCCTTCGAACGACGGCATGGCCCCGCCGAACGGCATGGCGCCCCCGAAGCCCAGTTCGTCAATGTAAAACCGCTCGCATATCCAATACCGAAGGGCGGCCATGCGCCGCCCTTTTTGAGTCGCGCTCGCTTTTGCACTGCAAAACGTGTAGGACGGCCGCGATTACTCCCGAAAGACCCGCATCATGACCCAGAATACGCTGCGCAACGTGGCGATCATCGCCCATGTCGATCACGGCAAGACCACTTTGGTCGATCAGTTGCTGAAACAATCCGGCTCGTTCGGCGCGCACCAGCACGTGGCCGAGCGCGCGCTGGACCGCAACGATCTGGAACGCGAGCGCGGCATCACCATCCTGGCGAAATGCACCGCCGTGCAGTGGGGCGACGTGCGGATCAACATCGTCGATACCCCCGGCCACGCCGATTTCGGTGGCGAGGTCGAGCGCATCTTGAACATGGTCGATGGCGTCGTGGTGCTCGTCGATGCCGCCGAGGGCGTCCTGCCGCAGACCAAGTTCGTGGTCGGCAAGGCGCTGGCGCGCGGCCTCAAACCGATCGTCGTGGTCAACAAGATCGACCGGCCGGACGCCCGCGCCGATGAGGTTCACACCGAGGTGTTCGACCTGTTCGCCGCCTTGGGCGCGACCGACGAGCAGCTCGATTTCCCGATGCTCTACGCCTCGGGCCGGCAGGGCTGGGCGACCGCCACGCTCGATGGCCCCCGCGAAACCCTCAAGCCGCTGTTCGATCTGATCCTCAGTCACGTTCCCGCGCCCGCGCTGCCGGAAGACGCGCCGTTCGCCATGGTCGTGACCATTCTGGAAAGCGACAATTTCCTGGGCCGCGTGCTGACCGGCCGGGTCGAACAGGGTCGCGCTACCGTCAACATGCCGGTCCGCGTCATCAGCTTCGACGGACGCGCGGTGGAAACCGGCCGCCTGACCAAGCTGCTCGCTTTCCGTGGGCTGGAGCGCGTGCCGGTCGATGAGGTTTCGGCGGGCGACATCATCGCCGTCGCCGGTCTCAAGGAAGCCACCGTGCCGGACACGATCGGCGGCATGGAGATCGCCGCGGCCCTGCCGGCCACCCCGATCGACCCGCCGACCCTGGCGATGACCTTCCGCATCAACGACGGCCCGCTCGCCGGACGCGAAGGCAAGAAAGTCACCTCGCGCCAGATCCGCGAGCGCCTGTTCCGCGAAGCGGAAGGCAATGTCGCGATCAAGGTGACAGATTCCAACGAAACCGAGGCGTTCGAGGTCGCCGGGCGCGGCGAACTCCAGCTCGGCGTGCTGATCGAGCAGATGCGCCGCGAGGGCTTCGAACTCACCATCGGCCGCCCCCGTGTGCTGACCCGCGAAAACCCGGAAACCGGCGCGCGCGAGGAGCCGATGGAGGAAGTGCTGATCGACGTGGACGAACCCTATGCCGGCGTCGTCGTCGAAAAAATGAGCCGCCGCAAGGGTGAGTTGCAGGATATTCGCCCCTCCGGCGGCGGCAAGCAGCGCCTGACCTTCCATATCCCCAGCCGCGGCCTGATCGGCTATCACGGCGAATTCCTCACCGACACGCGCGGCTCGGGCGTGATGAACCGTCATTTCATCGGCTACGGCCCATGGAAGGGCACCTTGGAAGGCCGCCGCAACGGCGCCCTCGTCTCCAGCGCCGACGGCGAAAGCGTGCAATACGCGCTGTTCGCCCTGCAGGATCGTGGTGCGATGTTCATCGGCGCGGGCGAGAAGGTTTATGTCGGCATGGTTCTGGGCGAGCATTCGCGCGAGAACGATCTCGACATCAATCCTGTCAAGGAAAAGAAGCTGACCAACATCCGCGCCGCCGGCAAGGACGAGGCGCTGCTCCTGGTCCCGCCGCGCCGGCTCAACCTGGAACAGGCGATCGCCTATATCGAGGATGACGAGCTGGTCGAGGTCACCCCCAGCGCGATCCGCCTGCGCAAGCGCCACCTCGATCCGCATACCCGCAAGAAGGCCGACCGCGCCTCCGACGCCGCCTGATACGGCGCGCCGGTCAAAACGTCGGTCATTGCGACCCCGAGCGTCACGCGAAAGCACGCATTCGCACGACGCGAGACGGAAGCAATCCATACGCGGTTGCGGAAGCCGAGGACACTACGCCATTTCTGCGTCCGCGCGCGAGCGGCTGGATGCCTGATCCGGCACCGGCTGGCCCTCGATCTCCAGCCGCTGCTTCGGCAGCGCGTGCGGATACTCCGCCTGCAGGAACGCGATCATCTGTTCGCGCACATAGCAGCGCAAATCCCATGCCTCGCCGGAATTGCGCGCGGAGACCAGGGCGCGCAGCTCGATCGTGTTCACCAGCGCGTGGGTCACCTGCAGCACCACCACCTTGCCGCTCCACAGCTTGGTGGAATGCACGATCTCATCGAGTTTCTTGCGCAGGATATCGACCGGCACGGTGTAATCGACGTTCCAGTGAACCGTGCCGATCAGTTCCGATGAATCCCGCGTCCAGTTCTGGAACGGCTGCTCCAGCAACCATGCCAGCGGCACGATCATCCGCTGCCAGTTCCAGATCCGCACCACCACATAGGTGCTGGTGATTTCCTCGATCCAGCCCCATTGTCCGTTGATCACCACCGCGTCTTCCACGCGCAGAGGCTGGGTGATCGCGATCTGGATGCCGGCGATCAGGTTGGACAGGACCGGCCGCGCGGCCAGCCCGACCACCAGGCCAGCCGCACCGGCCGAGGCCAGCAGCGAGACGCCATAGGCACGCACCGCCGGAAACACCATCAGCGCGGCGGCGAGGGTAATCAGGATGGTCAGCACATGGCTGGCCCGCCGCAACACCTGCCATTGGGTCACATGCTTGCGTGCCATCACATCGGCCTGGATGTTGTCGGGCCGGCGTGAGAGTTTGTAGACGGTCAGCGTATCGACCACGACCATCACGGTCCAGCCGATCAGCACGATGAACCCGGCGCTCAGGATATGCAGCAGCACGAACCGGGCCGCGGCATTGACCGGTGCCGCCGGCACTACAGCGGCGAGCAGGATCACGGCGAGCCCGAGAAACAGGATGCGCCGCGTGCGCTGCACCAGCATGCCGAGAACCGGCCGCCGGTCAAGGAGTCGCTTCGGGATGATGCGCACCAGAACGAAATGCAGGATCGCCGCCACCACCACCGCGCCCGCCAGCAGGATCGCGGTGGTGATCGCAGGCGGCCAGCCATGCAGCGCGACCGTCACATTGCCGGCGGCATGGGCGATGGGATTTGCCGGCGGGACCGTATTCTGGGCCATACTGTCTCCTCTGTGTCTGCAAACAGATCACAGAAGGCCAGTTAGAACCCGGCGGCGAGGTTGCAAGCTTTTGAAAATTACGTGAGTTCGATGGATTTTTCGGCAGCCTGTGCGCGCGGGCGATGGTTTCCGCTCGATTCCGCCGCATGGCCACCCTCCAGAAGCGCAAGGGCCTGGCGGCGCGCCGCGATCCGCCGCTACTGGAAAGAGGGGGGCGCGTGACGCCCCGCGGAATGCCCACTTCGGCTACGAGATTTACACGGCCGAAGCGGATACCGGCATCTGCCGCTGGTTCTGCACGTTCGAGCGCGTGCCATCGGGCGAGCGCGTGGAATTCGACGGGATATTCCGGTGCATATTCGCGTCAGACGGCAAATACCGCCATTTTCGGGAATGGTGGCACCGGCGCACCCTGTCGGCCTGAAATCCTGTCTGAAAAGCGCTGGCGGCGGCCGGTCTAGCCGCCGAAATAGCCCGGCAGGATCTTTTCCGAGGCGGTTTTCGGGTTCTCGGCGAGCAGTTTCGGGTCGGTCGTCACGATGATGGCACCGGACATCGGGTCGCCGAACCCGTGCACGCCGGGCCGCACCTTCGCTACCGTCCAGCCGCCCGGCTCCTTGGCCAGCACGGCATGGACCGAGCAGTAGTAATGCACGATGCCCTGGTGCTTGAAACTGATCGTGTAGGTGTGAACCTTGTCTCCAACCACCCCCTTGGTGCCGGCCACCGCGCCGTCGAAGCGCTTGCTCGTCTTGCCGGTCGCCGGGTTGTAGCCGACGATGGTATGCGGTCCGGTATCCTCGTTGACGAATACCACTTGCTGGCCGGGCCGCACCGCGATCAGATTTTCCAGAAATTCGTTTGCCCCGTTCATATGAATGTAAACCGGTTTCGGACTTGCCGCCTGCGCGCCCGCCCAGCCGCACGTCAAAACGCCGGCCGCCAGCGCGACCGCGAGAGAACGAGATGCCATACGCAATTTCCTTTCGGGATTTTGGACGTTTCAGGATTATATTATGTATACATTATCACGGAACAGCATGGATAGGAAGCGCGTGGTGCGTTCAACCCACCGTGACCGACGCCTTCGTGATCGTCTCGCGCTGTGCGTCGAACGCGCGGTCGAGATCGATCCAGGTACCGCCGATCAGCACCTCGGCGGGGCGAAACCGCGCCTTGTAGGTCATTTTGGCGCTCTCCGGCACCCAGTAGCCGAGATAGACGAAGGGCAGTCCCAGCTCGCGCGATCGTTCGATCAGCCATAATATCGCGTGGGTGCCGAGCGAATTCCGCGCCAGTTCCGGCGCGAAAAATGAATAGACCGCCGAAAGCCCGTCGCCGAGCCGGTCGGTCAGGCAGGCGCCGACCAGAAGGTCCGTCTCGTCGCGGAATTCCACCATCCAGGTCTCGATCGGCGTGTCCTCGACCATCGCGCGATAGTCGTAGAAGCTCATGCCGGCCATGTCGCCGTCGCCGTGGCGGGCCTGCTGATAGCGCTGGAAGAGCTGGAACTGCTCGGTGGTGGCGCGCGGCGGCATCTCGTAGGCGCGCAAGCCCTGGTTCAGCGCGGCGATCCGGCGTTGCGTGCGGTTCGGCATGAAATCGCCCGCGACGATGCGGATCGGAATGCAGGACCGGCAGCCCTGGCAGACCGGCGCATAGGCGATGTTGTGGCTGCGCCGGAACCCGCCGCGCGACAGCCGGTCGTGCATTGCCTCGGCATGGGCGCCCATCAATTCGGTCACCACCTTGCGCTCGGTTCGTCCCGGCACATAGGGGCAGGGCAGGGGCGCGGTGGCGTAGAAAAATTGCGGCGGCTTGGTCATCCCGGTCTTGATGTCGCGGGTCATGGCGTCGCTCGCATCATGGCATCGCCGGCGCCCGGTTCAGCGCGGTGGCATGAACCACGGTCAGGCCCGAGAGCAGGTCATGCGCCGCGCGGCGCCGCCTGGTCGCGAACATCACCAGGAAAGGCAACATGCTGAGCGCGAAGCTCAGGCCGAGCAGCACGGTCCAGGCGATCGACTGCGCCAGGCTGGGCCGCACCGGATCGGCGAGGATCAGCGTATCGTCCTGTCGCACGGTCAGGCCGAGCAGGCGCTGCCCCGGCGTCGCCGCGCCGCGCGTCTGCAGCCAGAGCACGTAATACACCGGCGGGATCAGCGGCGTCAGGTGCAGCAGCAGGAAACCGAGCCCGAGGGTGAGAAACCCGAGCACCACGATCACCCAGCCGATCGCCGCCGCCAGGATCGCGATCGCGATGACATCGACCAGGAACGCCAGGATCCGCCGTGGCCAGACATCGCGGGTCAGCCACGCATCCAGCACGAATCCGGTATCGAGCGACAGGCGTTGGCTCATAGGGAACAGAATATGACCGCGCCCCCGCCAAGGCAATGGCGCACGTCGTCGCGCGCCAAATGACCTTTCTTCCGGCCGGTTTTCGCCACACTGACCTTCTATCTCGTGAGCATCGGCATCAGACGCCGATGGAAGGTCATGAAAATGCGCTTCTATTCAACGCTTTTGGCTTCGGGAGCCGTCGCCCTCGGGCTGGCCGCCGCAACCATCCCCGCCCATGCCGACTGGCATCGGGGAGACGGCTGGCAGGGCGGATGGCAACGGCAAAACGACAACCGCTATTATGGCGGATGGCGGCGCCAGGATTATAATCGCGGCGGGTACGGATGGCGGCGCCGGGGCGATAATCAAGGCGATAACGGGTGGCAGCGCGATAGCTGGCGCGGCATCGGCGCCTACGCGTCTCCCCCGCCGGCCTACTACGCCCAGCCCCAGATGTCGTTCGGGATCACCCTGCCGATCGGCCGCTGATATGTCCTGATTCGTCATCACGAGCCGCGTCACGCGAAGGCGTGCATTCGCACCGTCACGCGAAGGCGTGCATTCGCACCGTCACGCGAAGGCGTGCATTCGCACGACGCGGCGATGCGATCCATCTATCGCCGCAACCCCGATGTCCTGCTCCATCATGGACACGCCGTAACGCCATTGCTACACGGCGCGGCGCGGACCGCCCCTCAGCAAGCTGGAAGTCTCGGATGAAAATCGTCGCCTGCAACAGCAATCCACCGCTCGCCCAGGCGGTCGCCGCCACCCTCGACCTCCCACTCACCCAGGCCCTGATCCGCCGCTTCGCCGATATGGAAATCCATATCGAAATCCAGGAAAACGTGCGCGGCGAGGATGTATTCGTCATCCAGTCCACCTCGTTTCCGGCCAACGACAACCTGATGGAGCTGCTCATCACGCTCGATGCGCTCCGGCGCGGCTCGGCGCGGCGCGTCACAGCCGTCATCCCTTATTTCGGCTATGCGCGGCAGGACCGCAAAACCGGCCCACGCACCCCCATCTCCGCCAAGCTGGTCGCCAACCTGATCACCGAGGCCGGCGCCAACCGCGTCCTCACGGTCGATCTCCATGCCGGGCAGATCCAGGGTTTCTTCGACATTCCGGTCGACAATCTCTACGGCGCGCCGCTGTTCGCCCGCGACGTCAAGGAGCGCTACGCCGGACGCGACGTCATGATGGTCTCGCCCGATGTCGGCGGCGTCGCCCGCGCCCGCGCCATCGCCACCCGCCTCAACTGCGACCTCGCGATCATCGACAAGCGCCGCGAGCGCGCCGGCATCTCCGAGGTGATGAACGTGATCGGCGATGTCGAAGGCCGCGACTGCATCCTGATCGACGACATCGTCGATTCCGGCGGCTCGCTGGCCAACGCGGCGGAAGCACTGATGCGCCACGGCGCGCGCTCGGCCTCGGCCTACGTCACCCATGGTGTACTGTCGGGCAGCGCGCTCGACCGGATCGAGGCCAGCCCGATCGAGACGCTGACCGTCACGGACAGCATCATGCTGACCAATTCCCGCGAATGCCCGGCCAATCTGCGGGTGCTGACCATCGCCCCCTTGCTCGCCGAGGCGATGCGGCGCATTTCCGACGAAACCTCGGTTAGTTCCCTGTTCGATTGAAACGTAAAGGAAACACCATGAAGCTCTATTACGGCCCCGGCGCCTGCTCGCTCGGGATCCACGTCATCCTCGAGGAAATCGGCAAGCCTTACGAAACGAAGGCGATCAATCTGCGCGAGGGCGAGCAGAACACGCCCGAATACAAGGCGATCAACCCGAAATCCAAGGTGCCCGCGCTCGCGCTGGACGACGGCAAGATCCTGACCGAATGGCCCGCCATCGCGGGCTATCTCGCCGCGACCAATCCCGAGGCGAAACTGGTCCCCGAGGACAAGCTCGAATGGGCGCGTTCAACCGAGATCATCGCCTATATCAACAGCCAGATGCACGGCCAGGGCTTCACCCGCATCTTCCGCCCGGAACGGTTCAGCCCGAACCCGGAAGAGAAGGACGCGGTGCGCGCCGAAGGCAAGCGGCTGTTCGCCGAAGGCTTCGCGATCATGGACAAGGCGCTCGGCGACAAGGACTATCTGCTCGGCCATTATTCGATCGCCGACGCGGCTTTGTTCTATGTTTCGTTCTGGGCGGAGGGGCGCAAGACGCTCGACCTGCCGCCCCGGATCGCGGCGCACTACGCGCGGATGCAGGCGCGCCCCGCCGTGCAGCGGGCGATGGCGGCGGAGGGTTTGTCCTGACCGGATTGCCGCGCGTCAAATTCTGGTTTCTCCGCCACGGCCAGACCGACTACAACGCGCGCGGCCTCTCGCAGGGTGCTGCCGATATTCCGCTGAACGACACCGGCCGGGCGCAGGCGCGCGATGCAGCTCCCTTGCTCGCGGGGCGCGGCATCGCCGGCATCGCCACCTCGCCGATGCAGCGCGCCCGCGAAACCGCCGATATCGTCAACGAAACGATCGGCGTGCCGATCCTCGTTGAGCCCGACCTGCGCGAGGTGGTGTTCGGCGGCATGGAAGGCCAGCCCTTGCATCCATGGTTCGGCGAATGGCTGGATGGCCGCTTCACCCCCGACGGTGCGGAAAGCTTCGCCGATATCACCCGCCGCGCCGCCGAAGCGATGGGCCGCGTGCTCGCCCATCCTGGTCCGCTGCTCGTCGTCTCGCATGGCGCGTTCTTCCGCGCGCTGCGTGGCCTGATGCGGCTCGACCTCGATGGGCGTACCGAAAACGCGCGGCCGATCCTCTGCGAACCGATCGGCCAGGACTGGCGCGCCACGCCTGTCGGCTAATCGGGTCGTGTCTCGGTTCGGATTTGGCTTAACAGTTCCTGATCGAGAACGCGTTCCCCTTCATCCCCGTTCACCAATCACGGTTGCACATCATCAAGGAAAGAAGCGGACGGCACGAAAAACAGACAGCCCGATACGGCGCGGCTGAAATCCAGCAGGCGGTCGTAATTTCCGTGCGGTTTGCCGACAAACATGTTCTCAAGCATCTCTTCGGTTATCGAAGGAGAGCGCGCGTAGCCGATGAAATACGTTCCAAACTCGCCTTTGCCGATCTCACCAAAAGGCATGTTATCGCGCAGAATGTCGACCTGCTTACCATCTCGGGTGACCGTGTTCAGCGCATTATGGGCATGGCTCGGCTTGGTCGCGTCGTCGAGTTCGACGTTGGAAAGTTTTTTACGGCCGATGATTTTCTCCTGTGTTTCGACGGGAAGCCTGTTCCAGGCATCGAGATCATGGAAGTATTTCTGGGTGATCACATAGCTTCCACCCCTGAAATCCGGATCTTCGGAGCCGATAAGCGCAGCTTCGACGGCAGCATCGTTTTCCGGATTTTCAGTCCCGTCGACGAAGCCGATCAAATCGCGATCGTCGAAATATTTGAAGCCGTGCACCTCGTCCACAACGGTCGAGACCGCGCGAAGGCGATCCATGATGAGCGCCGCCATTTCGAAACACATATCCATGCGAACGGCGCGGATGTGGAAGAGCAGGTCACCGGGGGTGGAGACTGCATGATGGACGCCTCTGATTTCCCTGAACGGATGCAACTCCTTTGGTCGCGGGCCGGGAAAGAGGCGGTCCCATGCCGCGGAGCCTATGCCCAGTACGCAGGAGAGTTGCCCGTTGAGGTCGCGAAATCCCACAGTGCGACGCAGGGATGCGAGGTCGGCGCAGAGAGCCTTGAAGGTGCTTTCGGCTTCGTTGCCGGGGTTGATGGTCAACACGAGGAAGATCGCGGCCCTTGTAAGGGACGCGACAACTGGCTGAGGTGTCTGATTGGGCAAAGCTGTGTCATCTCCTTGGGCCATGAGTTGCGTGCAATTCGAGCATAGCCCGATAGGTTTCAGAGATACAGTTTCAGAAACTGCTGATATTTTCTTTTTTGCAGAGCGGGATTCGAGACGTTGCATCTCGTGGTGGCCCTTCCGACTATCTTCCGGAACGCAGACCGTGTCCGATTTTGCGCGTCAGACAAAAGCTGACCCTCGGAGAGCGGAATGGCGGCTTCCGAGAAAAGAAAAGTGGATAATTGCCGTTCACGCCCTCGACCGGCCGCCTGCTTTCGAAGCCGAATAACCAGATCCAGGAAGGGACTTCGAAGATCGCCCTTTCAAATTGGCGTCGGGCGGATGTCCTCCGCGTCAATATCTGTCGTGCAGCCGGACCCAGCTCATGGTGCCACCGGTTTCGTTACGGCCCTTGGGAGCGAGGTCGAGCCAGTTGAACGCACCCATCAGCAGCTCGGTGCCGCGGTGATAGGTCGAGTAGGTGTGGAAGATGTCTCCATTCTCGTCCTTCACGAAGATACTGGTGCCGAACATCTCCTGGCTGTTGCGGATCACCGTGCCGTAATTGTAGATCGCGCGGCCGGCGGCGAGGTCTTCAGGCGTGAACGACACGGCGAAATCGAAGTTGAAGTCGCTGCCGTGCGAGGAGACCCAGTGGAAGGTCCAGCCCATCCGCTCCTTGACCTCCTCGATCCGCGGGAGCGGCGCGCGCGAGACTGCGGCGAACGCCAGGTCCGCCTGCTCGAAATGCTGCCGCGCCGCATCGATATGGTCGGCGATGAACGAGCAGCCAGGGCAGATATGGTCCGAGCCCGGCGCCAGCATGAAGTGATAGATGGCGAGCTGGCTGCGGCCGCGGAACAGGTCGCCAAGCGTGCATCCGCCCTCGGGGCCTTCGAAGACATAGGGCTTCTCGATCCTGACCCAGGGCAGTTGCCGACGCTCGGCGCGGAGCGCGTCGAGTTCGTGGGTCATGGCGCGCTCCTTGGCGAGCAGCGCCTTGCGGGCGCCAAGCCACTCTTCGCGCGAAACGATAGTATGGTTCATGGTCAGTCTCCTTTGGTTATCGGGTCAGGTACGCGCCCACGGGCGGCTGGAAGCGAGCTTCAGCCAGGGCGAGAGGTGGAAGAGGCTCATCAGCAAGTACATCGCGGTCATGCCGTCGATCGGCAGGATGCTCGAACCCGAGGAGCAGAGGGCGATCGGCGGGCATCCTTCGCCGCGATCCACGCCATGAACGCGAAGGTCGGCGACGCCGCGAGACCGAGCCAACCGGCGGTGGGGGCGCGCCAGGCTAATCCACTACCTTTGTTTGCCGCTGAGAGAATCGTCATTTTCCGGCTCCCGATCGATTGTCGCCGTTTCCGGCCGTTGTAGGATAGAGTGAGGATGTAGGGCGGACAGAAAGACGGGTGAGAGTGACAAGTGTGACGGGATTCCGATGGACTCGCTGATTACGGCCGCGGCCCGAGCGCTCGCGGCGGGCGATCCGCTGGCCGCGCTCAAGCAGGTCACGCTGCGCGACGATCCGCCGGCGCTCGCGCTGCGCGGCATCGCGATGGCGCAGCTCGGCAACCTCACGCGCGCGAAGGAACTGCTGCGGAGCGCCGCGCGTGCCTTCGGCTCGAAGGAGGCGACAGCCCGTGCACGGTGCGTGGTCGCCGAGGCCGAGATCGCGCTCGTCTCGCGCGACCTGGGCGGCCCCATGCAGACGCTCGGCGCGGCGCGGGCGACGCTCGAAACGAATGGCGATCAGGCGAACGCCGCGCATGCCGGCTATCTCGAGGCGCGGCGGCTTCTCCTGATTGGGCGTCTCGACGAATCCGAGCGGTCGCTCGACGAACTCGATCTCGATACGCTGCCGCTGGCGTCGCGGACCGGCTACTGGCTAGTCGCCGCCGGCATCGCGATACGGCGCATTCGAGCAGAGTCGGCACGCGCCGCGCTCGATCGGGCCCGCCACGCCGCGCACAAGGCGGGGATCCCGGCGCTTGTGGCCGAGGTCGACCGGGCGTCACGCGCATTCGATGCACCCGCCGCACGCCTGATCGCGCGCGAGGGGGCAAGGCTGCTCGGGTTCGGCGAAGTCGAGGCACTGATGGCTTCGGACGCGCTCCTGGTCGACGCCTGCCGCAATGTGGTGCGCGCGGGGACGTCGTCGGTTCCGCTTGCCGGTCGCCCGGTGCTGTTCGCGCTCACCCGCGCGCTCGCCGAGGCGTGGCCGGAGGACGTGACGCGCGAAACGCTGCTCACGCGCGCCTTTCGAGCACGGGAAGCCGATGAATCGCATCGCGCGCGGCTTCGCGTCGAGATCGGGCGGCTCCGCAAGACGCTCAAGCCGCTGGCCGGACTGAACGCGACCAGGCGGGGCTTCGTGCTGAAACCGCACGGGGCGACGACGGTCGCCGTTCTGGCGCCGCCCGTCGAGGAAGACCATGCCGAGGTGCTGGCCCTGCTCGCCGATGGTGAGGCATGGTCGAGTTCGGCGCTGGCGCTGGCGCTCGACGTGAGCGCGCGCACCGCCCAGCGCGCGCTCGAAGCACTGGCGGAGGACGGCAAGGTCGAATCCTTCGGCCGCGGGCGGGCTTGCCGCTGGCTGACGCCGAACGTGCCGAGTTTCCCGACAAGCTTGTTACTCCCGGCACCGCTGACGCGTGGGTAGATTGAAACCATGAAACACACGCCCGCCGAGATCCTTCGCGAATATGGCCCCTTTCCGGAAGTCGACGGCGTGCACGGAGTCAGCTTCGATGGGGAACGGGTCTGGTTCGCCTCCGGCGACAGGCTGAACGCACTTGATCCCGAGAGTGGGGAAATAGTCGGCGTGCTCGATGTCGCTGCGCATGCGGGAACGGCGTTCGACGGAAAGTATCTGTTCCAGATCGCCGAGGCCGTGATCCGGAAGATCGATCCCAAGACCGGCGAGGTGCTCAGCACGATTCCGGCGCCCGGCAATGGCGGGGATTCGGGGCTCGCCTGGGCTGAAGGAACGCTCTGGGTCGGCCAGAACCGTGACCGCAAGATCCATCAGGTCGATCCGGACACCGGGGCCGTGCTCCGCACCATCGAATCCGATCGCTTCGTCACGGGTGTCACCTGGGTCGATGGCGAGTTCTGGCACGGCACCTGGCAGGACGAGGCGAGCGATGTCCGGCGCATCGATCCCGAGACAGGAGAGGTGCTCGAGCGCCTTGAAATGCCGGCCGGAACCAGTGTCTCGGGACTTGAATCGGACAGGGGCGACCGATTTTTCTGTGGCGGAGGAACCAGCGGAAAGGTGAGAGCCATCCGCCGACCAAGGAGCGTCGATGCGGCAGTGTCTTGAATGACCGCTGCCGAGCACTCCGAAACGTGTCTTGGACGGCCGGGATGCAGTGCAAAGCGGCCCCGTGCAGCGATGCTGGCAGCTGGCCGCTCACCCCCCCCTTACAGAATTTCAAACGGCCCCGCTATCCCTGACCGCGACGGCTGGCGATCGCCGCGCCGCCAAGCTGCACCAGCCCGCCCAGCAGCATCGCGCCCCGCAGCCCTTCGGTATCACCATGCAGTGCTGCGAACACCGCGCCCAGCAATGCTACCCCCATGGTCGCCCCGGCCATCCGCGCGACATTGATCAGCGACGCGGCTGTGCCCGACCGCGCGGCGGGAACCGCGCCGACCGCGACTCCGAGCAGCGGCCCGGTCGCCAGCCCCATGCCGAGGCCAGTCAGAACCAGGCCGATTTCGGCGAAGCCGGCCTGCCGCAGCCCCGCTGTCGCCGCCAGGGCCAGAAGTCCGCAGCCGATGATCGCGACGCCGCCGCTGGTCATGAACCGCGTTCCGACCTTATGCGACAGCGCGCCGGACCATGGCGAAACCAGCACGAAAACCAGCGCCATCGGCATCAGTGCCAGCCCGGCGCCGATCGGCCCCAGCCCGCCGGTGCTCTGCCAGACCAGCGGCTGGAGGAACAGCACGCCGTACATGCCGAAGGTCATCGCCATGGTCGCCAGCATCGCCCCGCGAAACGCCGGAATCCGAAACAGGCCGAGCGGCACCAGCGCTTCGGCGCCGCGCCGTCGTTCGGCGACGACGAACCACACGATAGCGATGCAAGCGGCAGCCAGCGCGATGAGGGCGGCGTGGGCGTTGCCATCGGCCATGATAGCCGCGAACACGATCCCACCCAGTGCGATCGCCCCGAGGGTCTGCCCCGCCGCATCGAAAGCCCGGCCGCTCCGGTCGGCGGATTCGGCCAGCGCGCGGAACGCCAGCGCCATGGTCGCGATCCCGACCGGAATCACCACGAGGAAAATGCTGCGCCAGCCGAACCAGCCGATCAGAACCCCGCCGAGCGTCGGCCCGATGACGAAAGCAAGTCCGTTGCACGCCGCCCAGATGCCCAGGGCATGGCCGCGCGTGGCCGGATCGGGCCAGATCACCCGGATCAGCGACAGCGAGGCCGGGATCATCAAAGCGGCGCCGACCCCAGCAAGTGCTCGGCCGCCGATCAGGATCGGCATGTCCGGTGCGGCGGCGCAGAGCAGCGACGCCAGGGTGAATACCAGGATTCCGGCGATGAAGACGCGCCGCCTGCCGTAGAGATCGGCGATCAGGCCGCCGGTCAGCAGCAGGGCGGCATAGACGAGGTTATAGGCGTCCACCACCCATTGCAGGGTCGCCACATCCGCCTTGAAATAGGCCCCGATCGGATGGGTCGCAAGATTGACCACCGAGGTGTCGAGCTGGGCGACCAGAACCGCCCCGCATAGAGTCGCCAAGGCGAGCGGCCGGTTGGTGTTTCGGGTTGCGAGGGTGGTCTGCATAGGCGTCTGCTCCTGCGATTCAGAGCAATCTGGCATTAAGCGGAATCGCAAGGCGATCCGTTTATTGCGCTGGAATTGCTCGCCAAACAAAGAGAAGAACGGAATCGATTTAAAGCCGTCACGCTCTCTGTCGGCAGGGGTGTAGCGCATGGCTTCGGCACAATGCTTCGATGACGGCCGAAGCATTGTGCCCGAAACCGTGATAGAGTGTTCATGCTTCGATGGAGGTTGCCCTGTGGTTTTGTGGCCCAATATCGCCGCGATCGCGGCGCTCATCGCCGATCCGGCGCGCGCGACGATGCTTGCTGCGTTGATCGACGGCAAGGCATTGCCCGCCGGCGAACTTGCCTATGCCGGCGGCGTCACCGCGCAAACCGCGAGTTCGCATCTGGCCAGAATGCTCGATGGCGGGTTGCTCGCCTGCGAGACCGAAGGCCGCCACCGCTATTACCGGCTCGCCGGCCCGCTGGTGGCGGAGGCGCTGGAAAGCCTCGCGGCGATCAGCGCGATCGATACCATCCGGCGCAAGCCGATCAGCCGCGAAATGGAGCGCCTGCGAACCGCGCGGCGCTGCTACGATCATCTGGCCGGGCGCCTGGGCGTCGCGGTGGCGCAGAGCCTGCAAACCAAGGGCTTCATCGTACCGGCACAAGCCAAAAAATTCGAGATCACGCCGGGCGGCGTCTCATGGTTCGGCGGCATCGGCATCGACGTGTTGACGTTGAAACCAACGCGCCACGGCCTCGCGCGGCAATGCCTGGATTGCACCGAACGGACCCATCATCTGGCCGGCCCGCTCGGCGTGCAAATGCTGACCCGGCTATGCGCCACGAACTGGCTGCGCCGCTCCACCGATTCGCGCGCCATCCTGATCACGCCGAAAGGCATGACGATGTTCCGGTCCGAACTCGGCATCGACGCCTCGGCGCTGTGATTTCCGCTCCGCCCGTCTTAGCGGAGTGGACTTTGCCGGACACGTGACCAGAATGTCCGGTTTTGACGTATCTGAATGCCATACCGGGATCGCCACGATTTTTGAATGAATGGAGACGGTATGGATCATCCCATTGAGCGGCACAAAGCGATCCAGCTCGTGTCAGGCGACACATCGGAAAAACCGGCCATGGAGCAAGCCCGGCGGCTTGCCGAACTGGCGGAGGCTCTGGACGAACTTCACAGCTTTCGCAAAGGGCAATTCGTCAGGTGGAAATCCGGCCTCAGGAACAAGGCGGTGCCTGCCTATAACGAGATCGCAATCGTGCGTGAGGTTCTCGCCACCCCCGTGTTCGATACGTGCGAGCAGGCGATGTGTGCCGGCAGCCCCTATTTCGGCGAGCCGCTGACTCTGGTTCTGGCCATTCTCGATCCGGATTGCGATTTTCTCGAATTTCGTTACGATGGCAGGCGGGTTGAACCGGTCGAGCCATAAGGGGTTCTGGGACGCTCGAACCGCCCGAATACTGTGCGCGGAGCCGCCGCGTGTAACCGTCCAGAATAGAAAAAACTTGATAACGAGGTTCAGGCATGAGCGATAACTCTGCACCAGCCCAACCCGATGGAATTCAGCGTCTCCTTGATAGGGTTAGTGGCATTGTCAATGCACACCAGTCTTCAAAAAAACTATACGATCGCAGATTCGCCCCCGACTTCAATGTGTCTGATTTCATCGCGCCAGACGAGGCGAAGCTATCGGAAATTCTCGCCTGGTTTCTTGATCCTCTCGGCACTCACGGGCAGGGCAGCCATTTTCTTCGGCTTTTTCTCGGTATGATCGGCGAAAATTTTCAGGACGAGGAGTGCGGCTCCGCATCAGTCCAGAGAGAAGTCAGTGTAGCGCAAGGTTGTTTGGATATTCTGATCAGTACGGGTCATCTCCGCGTGATCATTGAGAACAAGCCATGGGCAGGCGATCAGAATCAGCAGCTCGCGCGCTATTTTTCTTATTTAGACCATAATGGCGCTGGCAATGGTATCGTAATCTACCTCACGCCCAAAGGGATGGCTCCATCCGGGTACAGCCTTCCTGAACCAGAACAGCAACGTCGAATCGAAGCACAGCAGCTTCGTCAGTGGGGTTACGGCAGAGAAATTCTGGAATGGTTGGCGAGATGCCGTGCCGGTTGCCAGGCGGAACGCATCCGGATGTTTATCGACGATTTTTCCCGCTACATCAGCGCGGAATTTCAAGGGATAAGGGATAATACCATGAGCGATCATATCATCGATCTCATGTCTCCCCTCATTTTGAGGCCGCAGGCGCCATTTAGCCGAAGAATCGATTGAGGCCTGTCGGCATTCCGGAAGGAATCCTGGCGGCCCGGTTCCGATTCCGATTGTTGCGCGCCGCCGAAATCTCTTGCCAA
>NZ_JAIMBZ010000041.1:0-28634 GCF_025499445.1 Acidiphilium sp. AL | reverse complement strand
GTTATCTCGCCTATGGTAGGCACGGGTGGTCGGGGTCCACATGAGGCTGTCCATCCAACTCGGTCTCGACAACCTCTTGGAATCACACCTCATCCCGCCACCCAACCCTTCATTCCATCATCATTCCGAGACAGCCTCTGAGGGTTCTGGCTAAGCGTTACGGGATCAACCAAAAGACGGTCGCCAAATGGAAAAAGCGAACCGCGGTCGGCGATCTGCCGACCGGCCCCAAAGATCCACGCTCGACGGTGCACTCGCTCGAGGAAGAGGTCGTCATCGTCACCTTCCGCCGGCATACGCTGTTGCCACTTGATGATTGCCTCTATGCACTCCAGGCAATCATCCCGCATCTCACGCGCTCCTCATTGCATCGCTGCCTGCAGCGCCAGGACATCTCCCGGCTGCCCGATGATCTGTGGCGTTCCAACGCCAATCGTCGACAGACAAATTTGGGCTCGTCATGGTGAAATTTCTTCCAGCCTTCGTTGTTTCGTCTCGATCATCCCTGAACGCGCCAAGATCGCGCCGGCCACGGCCACGACGCCAAACATCAAAAGTACACCAGAAATGCCATATAATGGCAAGACCAATCCCACGAGATACGGACTTGCGATCGAGCCGAGGCGCAGCCACGTTGTGCCGACGCTCGTGCCGATCGCGCGGAGACGGGTTGGATAGATTTCCGCCGTGTACAAATAAAGCCCGACGCTGGTGATGTTCGCCCCAAAATATGCGACGGCGGTCGTCATCACAAAAATATCGAGAGGAACATGATGATAAATCGACAGGCCCAGAAGCGAAACCCCGCTTAATGAAAAGCCAAATACAAAGAGCGGGACGCGGCCAATTTTATCAACTGATAGCGCCATCACGAAACATCCGAGTAATCCTGACAACGTTCCGATCAGGCTAAGCTGAATCGATTTTTCAAGTGGTAAATGATAAACTGTATGGAGAATCGACGGCATCCATACCGCGATCCCGAACGTCACAAAAAATGATAACAACCAAAGCCCCCAGACGACAAATGTCCGTTTCTTGTAGCCGGGGCCAAAAAGCTCGGACACCCTTGACCGGACGGTTGGAATTGGAGCAACCGACAAGGTCGAAATAGGCGCGAGTTGTTGATAGGAAGACACATAATTTTCAATTTTTCTTAACATCGCGTCTGCCTCGGCCAAGCGCCCTTTGGAGGCAAGCCAGCGCGGGGACTCAGGACAATATTTTTGCATTGCAAACACCAAAAATGCAGGAACGACGCCGAACGCAAACAGCCAGCGCCACCCCACGTTCGGCACCAGCCATGCGGCGACCAGGCCAACCGCGAACAACCCGATCGGATAGATTGTTTCGTACAGCAGGAAAAACCGCCCACGATTTTTTGTCGATGAAATTTCGCCAATGTAGGTTGCCGCAATGGGAACTTCTGCACCCAGCCCGAAACCCTGAAGCACTCGCGCTGCGAGCAGTTGGTCATAACTATGTGACAAAGCGCAAAGTATGCTCATAATGGCAAAGAGCAGCACGCTTGCGCGCAACATTGGGACTCGACCGACTCGTTCGGCAAGCCAGCCGCATGTTATCGCACCGATCGCTTGCCCCAGAAAGCCCCCAGCAAACAGCAGGCCAATATCTTTGGCGTCGATGTGCCACAAGCCAATCAGGGCCGGCACCACATAAGCAATGGATAAAACCGAAAATGCGTCGAAAAATGTGGCCGATCCAATAATTATCCGAACAATAACATGCCAGCGTGTTACTGGTAATCGGTCTATCCGAGCTATAATTGTCTCTGGACTTACTGCTGTGCTTTGCATGTCTTCAGGTGCGGCCACGTTTAACCTCCAATTTATCGAAGTTTTTTGATCCATAACACCAACGATTTTGCTCGTCATTTTTATAGAGGGACCGTAAAAATAAACATCGCCATAGTCTTTTGCCCGATATTATTGGCGACAATGTCGTGCGTAATATTCAAGTTCAGGCGCGCCGGTCCAAAATTGTAGGCGGCCCCAAGGCCCAGTGCCCATTCTTGCGGTGATCCGCCATCAAGTTTCGCCGGGCCGCTATCGCGGGTGATTTGGGTGAGATAGTAACCGACCGGGCCGAAACTCCAGCGCCCGATGGTTTTGAATGCCGTATAATCCACATCCATCGTCGTGCCGTTACGGTAATGTGTCTGCTGATTTACACCATTGATATCAAATACGGTGTGCGCGGTGAACGCCCATCCGCTATGGAAATAGGTCAGTGCAAAATTCGGCTCAAGTGTATAGTGGTTCTGGCCGATATTTATCGCGGCAGGTGTTGTGTACCGGCCGCTTGGAACATAGAAGCCAAATTCAGCATCAAAAAACAAGCCGGGCGCTACTGACCAACTGAGATTCGCGGGAATAATTTCGGTATCAGGCAGACCAACGGTACTTGACGTCGTTCCATTTGGCCGAGTCAGGGCGACATCGACGGCGCCGATATTGCGGATGAAAACAGCATAACGCGCCCCTAAAACGCGCTGATTCAAAACCCACATGATCTGGGAGGTATTTGTCCACGTGCTGGAGACCGCCCCGGTGCGAACGCCCTGCCCATTGACCGAGTGAGCGCCGCTGAATGTGCCCTTGTTGATATAGTAGAAACCAGGAGGCGGCAGCTCACCAACAGGAACACCCATGGTAATTCCAACTGGGTATTCCGGCGTACTTCCAAACATGGCGGCATTAGCCGGAGCAATGCTGGCAATTGTGCTGGCAGACAAAACTGCCAGAGGTGGAATCAATTTGGCAAATCGACCAAGAAACTTCGGCCGTTGTGTTTTGTGCGATTTGCTTCGGTTATTCGCTACGCTCATTCATGGACCTTTCTGGTATTCTTGTTGAGTTTGGTTCAGTTTTTTTGACGTAGAGGCATTGAAATCCATCCGTTTATTTCAGAACGCAGAACGTTCTTCCATCAAGACGATTGAGCCACTAACGTTTGATTTTTGCGAGGGGATGATCGGCCGGATAGGTCGGAGTCTCTGGCTTGGGGGAGCCGATCATCACCATGATGATGGCATCTTCCTCGCCAACATTGATCTCGCCGCGATACACGCTAGGCGGGATCGAGATGCAGTCCCGCTCGCCCAGTACCGTCTCGTAATGTTCACCGTCCTGCTCGACCATCACTTTGATTTTGCCGCGAAGCACAAAGAAGACTTCCTCGGCGTCGGTATGAAGATGCATGGGGCCTTCGCCACCGGCAGGGATCACCATATTGGAGAGCGTGAAGTTCTCGGCCGGAATGGTGCCGGCGTCCTTTGCGACGCCCGTAGCGCCGGTGCCGATGAATCGCTTTTGAGCACGCCGGTACTTGGGATCGAAATCGGCCTGAAACTTGAGTGCGTTCCAGTCGTAGGGCCGGTCGTCCACGCGCGCGATTCGGGTCTTCATCCACTCTTCGAATGTCGCTCCCGGTGGTTTGTCCCACGAACGAGGTGAGGATTTTTTACGCTCGGTCACAATGTCAATTTCATGAGCCATGTCTGTCTCCGTTGTGTTGCTTGTGCGGGTGCGATCACCCATTGGTCGGTGCTGCCGTGCTCGTTGAGGCGGAGTCATTTGCGTCACCCCACGTTCCTGCCGCTATTGGCGGGCATCGGATACCTGGACGCGGAACGTCTGACTTCCTCATGCGGTCAAATCGATCAAATATGAACATTTTGTTCATGAACACTATCAAAAAAAATTAAACAGAGTCAACATATATTTTCGATAATCTCTGAACATTATGCTTGACAGCTAGGCGAGGCGGAATTATAACAAATATGAACGATATGGTCGTATTTGGATACTCTGGTCATCGATGTCGCCCCGCAATGCCGGGGTGCGGCCGGTGGGAAGGTGGTGCGGCGACAGATAAGAGGAGCAGGAGAATACGATGATTGGTTTTGATGCGCCTCCCGTAGTTGTGGCGACAACAAATCGCCCGAGAAATCTCATTAAGGTGGCTACCGCTATGCCGCCGCTTTCCTGTTCCCGAACCATCCTGTGACCGGCGCATGCTGCACGGTAAAACCATTCTCGTGACCGGCGCGGCGCGCGGCTTGGGGTATGCGATCGCCCAGGCGTGTGCAGCCGCTGGCGCACGACTTGTCCTTGCCGATCGCCTGATCGAGGCGGGCCAGGAGGAGGTAGGGACGCTGCGTGAAACGGGTGCCGATGCTCGTTTTGTCCCGGTGGATCTCGCAGACCCGGAAAGCATTGAGGCGATGGCGCGCGATATCGCGGCGCACGAGGGCCGGCTGGATGGCTTGGTAAACAACGCGGCCATCGCCACGAATGTTGGCGGCGTCGCCTTCGATGCGATCGAGATTGATCTTTTCGACCGGGTCATGCGGGTCAATATTCGCGGCACATGGCTGATGACGCGGGCGATTGCCCCGATTCTGGTCGATGGCGGCGCCATCGTCAATCTTGCGTCTGATACAGCCCTGTGGGGAGCGCCGCACCTTCTCGCTTATGTTGCGAGCAAGGGAGCGGTCATCGCGATGACCCGCTCGCTGGCGCGGGAGCTTGGTGAACGGCGCATCGCGGTCACCGCGGTTGCCCCCGGCATCGTGAGAACGGAGGCGACCGAGTATGTCCCGGAGGCGCGACACCGTCTCTATGAGGAGCAGCGCGCCGTTCCGGGGCCGCAACTGCCCGAGGATGTTGCCGGTGTTGTCGTTTTTCTGCTGACACCGTCCGCGCTTTCCCTGACCGGGCAGTTGCTGACCGCCAACGCGGGATTCGTTTTCGCATGACCACAATCGACCACCCTTTTGAACGCCGCATGGTGAACGGGATCGATATCCTGATTCGCGCCGGGATGAACGATACTCAGCAGCCGTTAGTGTTGTTGCATGGTATCGGCAGCAGAAGTTTCTCGTTTCTTCCCTTGATGGCAGCATTCGATCGGGCCCGGACAATTATCGCATGGGACGCTCCAGGATACGGCGCCAGTTCTCCCCTCGCTGTCCCTATGCCGGGAGTGACAGAATATTCCGCAGCACTCCTGGCTTTGCTGAACGCCGAGGGTATCCAAACTGTCGATCTTCTTGGGCACTCGCTGGGCACTTTGGTGGCGGCCCATGCGGCGGCGACCGCACCGGCGCGCGTGAATCGGTTGGCGCTCGTCTCGCCCACGCTGGGTTATGGCGCGATGCCTGGCGACCCGCTGCCGGAGGCGGTGCGCGCACGCCTGGCGGAACTCGTGGCGCTCGGAGCCGCGACGTTCGCACGGAAGCGCAGCGCCCGGCTTGTATATCATCCTGAGCGATCGCCTGAGGTATTGGACGCGGTGGTCGCCGCCATGACAACCATGGTCATGCCGGGATACGGGCAGGCAAGTCGCCTGTTGGGATCAGGGCGCATTCTTGACGATGTGGTTCGGCTCTCTGTGCCGACACTCGTCATCGTGGGCGCCGAGGATGTCGTAACGCCGCCGGACATGGCCCGAAAAATCGCATTGTCACTGCCCCATTCGGTCAGATCTGCACCGCCGCTTGTTCTGGTCGAGGCGAGTGGGCATGCTGTTTGCCTGGAAGCGCCCGCCCAAGTCGCGGCGCTGGTCGAACGACATCTCACTGAGACATGAGGGTGGACATGCCAAAGATATCAAAACAAGCCAGAATTACGAAGAATGAAACCGAAACACAGATCTACGGTGTCCCGGCGGTGGAGCGCGCCATAAAACTGCTGCGCTCCATTTCGGAAGGCGAGTCGATCGCAAATCTCAGCCATGCCGCCAAGCTGCTCGGCATCAACCGCACCACACTCATCCGGCTGCTGGCGTCACTCGAAGCCGGACGTTTTGTCGAGAAGAAGCCCTACGGCGTCGGCTATCAGATCGGGCCTGGACTGATCGGTGTGGCCGCACAGACCTTCATGTCACGCGATCTGAGCCAGACGGCCCTACCCTACTTGATCATGCTTTCGGAAACCTACGGGCTTTCGGCCCATTTAGGCATCCTCGAAGGACGAGACGTGCTCTACTTGTTGCGGCAAGTGCCCAATGTCTTCCGGGCGAGCGCCATTCGCGTCGGGTCCCGGCTGCCCGCACATGCAACGACGATGGGCCGGATTATTCTTGCCTATCTGCCGGAACGCGACGTGCGGTCGCTGTTCGCCGGTGCGGATCTCACGCCGGTTACCGAATCTACCGCGACCAGGATCGATGATCTCATTGCCCAGATCGCGCAGGACCGGCAGATTGGTCTCGCCTGGAGCGCGTCATATTACGAACCGGGCGTTGATTCATTCGCCGCGCCAATCTTCGATCATAGTGGCTTGGTCGTCGCGGCGATCAACATCAGCGGACCAGAGGCTGCGTTTTCCATCGAAGGCGGCAAGCGGGCGCGGATCGGCGAAAGTCTGCGTCGCGCGGCAATGGATATTTCCGAGCGACTCGGCTTCGTTCCCAATGGGCGCTCGCACTATTCCCTGGAAGGAACCTTGGCATGACCCAGCCAATCGCGGTCGATTTCTTGCGCGCCATCGTCATGCGCGCCCCCCATGTCCTTGTGACGCGCGATTTCTATGTGGATAATTGGGGTCTTACGGTCTCGCACGAAACCGATGACGCCGTCTATTTCAGAGGCACCGGCTCAGAGCCCTTTATTTATGGCCTCCGTGAGGGCAAAACCTACGGCGTTGACCAAATCTGCTTTGGCATGAATAGCGCCGCGCGGATCGATGATCTTCATGCGCAGTTGGTTGCTAAAGGCGCGCCCACGACCGCTCGTGGTCCGGTGACCACGCCGGGGGGCGGCTATGGTTTCAGCACACTCGATCCCGACGGAAGGCGGCTGTCGTTTACCGCTGACGTCGCGCGTTACACCGACGAAGAAGACAGGCTGGCGTTGCCACGCAAAATTACCCATGTCGTTCTCAATTCGGAGTCGTTCGAGAAAAACCAGGCGTTCTACGAGGAGATGCTTGGCTTCAGGGTCAGCGACTATTCGGCAAACGCAATGGTGTTCTTGCGTTGCAGCAGCGACCACCATGCGATCGCGCTCAATCGGGCGTCCTATCCGTCGGTCAATCATGTCGCCTTCGAAATGGCATCGATCGACAGCTTCATGCGTGGCATCGGCCGGATGAAAACGAGGGGGCAAGCGCCAGCCTGGGGGCCAGGACGCCACGGACCGGGCAACAATCCGTTCGCCTATTTTGTCTCGCCGTCCGGGTTCGTCATCGAATTTACCTCGGAAGTTCTGCAGATCGACGAAGCAACCCATGAGCCGCAAGTATGGCCGCGAAACATCCCGGAAAAAATGGATCTGTGGATGACAGCGGGACCGCCCACGCCAGCCATGCGGACCGTTATGGCTGGCCGGCCCGACCCCGGCTTCCAATCGCTCTGAGGGTAGGCATGGATCTCGGTTTTTCCGGCAAGGTTGCGGTTGTTACGGGCGGAACTTCAGGCATCGGCCTCGCGACCGCGTCCGTGCTGCTGGCGGAGGGCGCTGATGTCGCCATTTGCGGGCGCAATGCAGAACGATTGGCAAATGCCCATCAGCACCTTGTCGAGCAACACGGCAACACCCGTGTCCTCGCCTGTCGCTGCGATGTTCTCGATGCGGCGGAAATCAATGGCTTTGCCGCGGAGCTGAACACTTGGCGAGGGCGTGTCGATCTCCTCGTCAACAATGCCGGGCAGGGCCGCCTCTCGACCTTTGCCGACACGACGGATGACGCCTGGCGCACCGAACTTGATCTGAAGATCATGAGTCAGGTGCGGCCGATCCGCGCCTTTCGGACTCTTTTCGATATGTCTGACGCGCCTGCCATCATCATCGTCAACTCTCTCCTTGCTCTTCAACCAGAGCCGCATATGGTGTGCACCTCCGCTGCGCGGGCAGCGGTCCAGAATCTGGCAAAATCCTTGAGTATCGAGTTGGCACCGCAGGGGCGCGTCAACTCGATACTGATCGGGCTTGTTGACTCCGGTCAGTGGCAGCGCCGCTTCGAGCAACGCCAGGACACCGATCAAACACGTGCGCAATGGTTCGCGGCTCTCGCACGAAGCAAAAATATTCCGCTGCAGCGTGTCGGCGAACCCGCGGAAGTTGCTAAGGCAATCGCGTTCCTCGGCTCTCCAGCAGCCAGCTACATCACCGGATCCGCGCTCGAAATTTCCGGCGGCATCTCTCGCTTCATCTAGATGGAAACAAATTCTGATGAGTATTGAAACCCTGTCACACGACCAGTCTCCCGCTGCTTCGATGCCGCCGCGCTCGGAGGTTTCGGTTGGTGAACTCGTCGCGACGTATCTCGCGGATATCGGCGTTGAGATCGCTTTTGGCGTGATCTCGATTCACAACATGCCGATCCTCGATGCCATCGCCCGGCAAGGACGTATCCGCTTCGTGCCAGCGCGCGGTGAAGCTGGCGCCCTCAACATGGCGGATGCCTATGCGCGCGTCTCGGGAAAACTTGGCGTTGCCTTCACCAGCACGGGCACTGCGGCAGGCAACGCGGCCGGTGCCCAGGTCGAGGCTCAAACCGCCGGCACGCCGATCCTGCACATCACCACCCAGGTCGATCGCGTTTTCATGGATCGGGATCGGGCCGCGATTCACGATGTCCCCGATCAGGCCGCTATGCTCAGGGCAATTTCCAAAGGGTATTTGCGCATTTGGGAGTCGCGCGGCGTATTGGGCGTGCTTGATGCCGCCGTCCGGATGGCGCTGAGCGCACCTGCCGGACCGGCGACCGTCGAGATCCCGGTCGATGTCCAACGCGAGTTTGTGCCAGCGCCTGCATGCATTCGTCCGCCCGTCGTCGATCCGATCCGCCCGGACGAGATGCTTCTTGATATTGCCGCGGGCATGATCGCGCGCGCGCGCCGGCCAATCCTGTGGCTCGGCGGCGGCGCGCGTGCCGCGTCGTCCGCGGCGACCGCACTCGTCGAGCGGGGTGTTGCTGTCGTCACCAGCACCCACGGTCGCGCGGTCGTGCCTGAGAACCACCCCTGGAGCCTGGGTGCCTTCAATATGACACCTGCCTCAGAAGCGATTTATAAGCAAGCCGACCTTATGCTGGTAGTTGGCTCGCGCCTCCGCGGTAACGAAACCTTCGATAACCGGATGCAACTGCCGAGACCTCTGTTGCAGATCGATGCCGATCCCACGCAGAACGGTCGGAATTACGCCACCGATGTCTTCATGGCCGGCGATGCGCGCCTCGCGCTTGAAGGGCTGCTTGCGCGGCTGCCGGAAACGCTCAACACGAACCATAATTTCCTGCACGACATCAGCATCGCGCGGGCGCAATCAGAGGGAATGCTCCGATCCGCTCTCGGCCCCTATCAAACCATCGCCGATGATCTTCTGGCTCGGGTATCCGCCGGCGCACACCCTTTCGTGCGCGATGTCACAATTTCCAACAGCACGTTTGGTAACCGTTATGTGACGATCGCGCGGCCGGAGCTTGGCGTCCATGCGCTCGGTGGCGGCATCGGTCAGGGGATTGCCATGGCCATTGGCGCAGCCCTCGCGGGTGAGGCTGCCAAGACGATCGCGCTTATCGGCGACGGCGGCAGCATGCTCGCCCTGGGCGAGTTTCTGACAGCAGTCGATGAAGGCGCGGAGATCGTCTTCGTCCTGATGAACGATGAAGCCTATGGCGTCATCCAGAATATCCAGGACGTCCAGTTCGAAGGCCGGCGGCACTACTCGAATTTATCGGTACCCAATTTTTCCCTTCTGGCCAAGAGCTTCGGTCTGCAACACCGGGCGATCGATAATGTCGAAACGTTTGGCGCAGCGCTTGACTGGGCGCTCAACCTTCGAGGGCCGGTGTTGCTGGAGGTTGAAATGACCAAGATCGGTCCCTTCGCCAGCGCTTTCGCTGGGCCGCCAGCCGGTGCGGCGGGTGGTCCGGCATGAGGTTGGGGCTGATCGGATATGGTGTGATCGCGGAGACATTGTTGGCAACGCTTGCGCACGAACTGCCAGCACCGCTTGAGCTCCTTGTCTGTCTCGCCAAACCAGAAGGGGAGGCGCGTGCCCGATCCTTGCTTGCAAAGCACACGAACATTGCGCAACACGTCGAAGTTATCGACCACGCCGAAGCGTTGAGCCGGCTTGGCGCCGATATTGTCGTGGAATGTGCAAGCCAGGCCGCTCTCGGCATGTATGGCACGACGATACTGAAAGATGGCATCGACCTGATCGTCAGCTCCGTGGGTGCGCTCGCGGACGATGCGCTGCACACCGCACTTGTCGATGCGGCACGCAAAGGCGGGGCACGGCTTCGTCTGCCCGCAGGTGCCGTCGGAGGCATCGACATGCTTTCCGCCGCCCGGCTCGCCGGACTTGACGAGGTCGTCTATGTCGGACGCAAGCCGCCACTGGCCTGGAAGGGAACGTCCGCCGAGGCCATCATCGATCTCGATAATCTGGGCACAGCTTTGGCTTTCTACGAAGGCAGTGCGCGCAGCGCGGCAACCGAGTATCCGAAGAATGCCAATGTCGCGGCGATTATCGCTCTCGCCGGGATCGGTTTCGAACGGACACGCGTCGAATTGATTGCCGATCCGGCAATCATTCGTAACGTCCACGAAATTCGGTTTCGTTCGAAGGCTGGCATCGCGCAGATTCGGATCGAGAACGAACCGTCTTCCCAGAACCCCAAAACCTCGCTCGGTACAGCGTACAGCATTGCCCAGACAGTGCTGAACGTCGTGCTGCCCGAGGTCATTTGACATTGAGAAACAGCATGGCTGAACAACTCCCGGACGGGCGGCTTTTTATCGGCGGTGAATGGCGCGAAGGCCACGGCGCCGAAATCGTGTCCCGGTTTCCCGCGGATCAGTCGTTGAACCGCATCGTTCGAGGCGCGGCAGCCGAAGATGTCGATGAAGCGATCACGCGGGCTGAGACCGCCGCAGCCGATCCGGCTTGGCGCCGGCTTAAGCCGCACGAACGCGCAACCTATCTTTACAGAATCTCCGTCGGCATCGAGCGTAATGCCGAGCGCATATCCTTCATCCAAACGCGAGACACCGGCAAGACACAGGCTGAAACGCGGGCTCTTGCCCAAAGTGCTGCTAACACGTTTCGCTATTTCGCTGCCGCACTCGAAACGGCGGAAGAACAGATGCCGCCGCCACGCGGCGACTATCTGACGTTCTCCTGCTACGAGCCTATCGGTGTCGTCGCTGCCATCACGCCGTGGAACTCGCCGATCGCGAGCGACGCGCAGAAGCTGGCGCCCGCACTTGCCGCTGGCAACGCCGTCATCCTCAAGCCGGCCTCGTGGAGCCCGCTTACCGCCTTGGAACTGGCGCGAATTGTCCAGGAAGCAGGACTGCCCGACGGCCTTCTGTCGGTCATTCCTGGGGCAGGCAGTGTCGTTGGCGATCTGCTCGTCCGCCATCCTGCGATTGGCAAGGTCTCGTTCACGGGTGGCACCGAGGTGGGGCGCCGCATCGCGTTCGAGGCGGCGAAAAAGCTCATGCCGGTATCGCTCGAACTGGGCGGCAAGTCTGCGACCATCGTGTTCGACGATGCGGACATGACTCAGGCCATCGCCGGAGTGCTTTTCGGGATCTTCAGCTCCACCGGCCAATCCTGCATCGCGGGCTCGCGGCTGCTGGTTCAACGGAGCATTTACAAGAATTTCGTACAACGACTGGTCGAAGCTGCTGAATCGCTGAAAATCGGCAACCCGTTCGACACTGCCACCCAGGTCGCCCCCCTGATTCACGGTGACCATCGCGCTTCTGTCGAACAGGCGGTGGCCCTCGCCCGCGAGGAAGGCGGACGTGTCCTCACCGGCGGAAAGCGACCCGAAGGTTCAGTGTTTGACGCCGGAATTTACTATCGACCAACCATCATCGATACTGTCGGCAACCAATCGCGAACCTGCCGCGAAGAGATTTTCGGACCAGTTCTCGCCGTTTTACCGTTCGACGATGAAGCCGAAGCCGTAGCCCTTGCGAATGACAATCCATTCGGTCTCGCGCTCGGCATTTGGACACGTGATGTCTGGCGCGCCAGCCGGCTGGGAGCGGCAGTGAAGACAGGCACCGTGTGGGTCAACACCTACAAGCAATTCTCCGTCTCAACCCCGTTCGGCGGCGTCAAGGAAAGTGGTCTTGGCCGCGAGAAGGGCCGGGACGGGTTGCGCGCCTATCAGCAACAAAAATCCTGGTATCTTGATACGAGTGAACAACCCCATCCGTGGGCTGGCCTGATGGAGGTCGCATGAGACGACGTTGGTGCTGAACACTTCCCCGTATGTGACGTACTTTCCGTAGGTGAACAGGAACGTTTTTGTAATTGTTAGGAGAACAATGATGAGCTTATACCTGGAACCGCATCAATCGTTAAACCGCAAGCCCACGCAATATGAAAACCTGCTCGGTGACTCCATCGAACGAGCGTTTGGGCAGGGCATCAAGGAGCTTGCGGAACTGGTGGCGTACCTGAACAACGCTGGTCCGTCTCCGCAAGTCGGCGATATCTGGACCGATGCCACCTTCGAAACCGAAATGGCTCGGCTCGGCAACTAAACAAATATACTCTACTTGAGGATGGAAATGGATACTCAAAAAGATGCTATCGAGACGGTTCTGGAGAGTGGCTTACAAAACCTCTGGTATCCTCTCTGCCCATCAGGCTTCATTGCGGAACGGCCTGTATCGTTGCGCAGGCTGGGGAAAAAACTGGTGCTATGGCGTGACACCGATGGTGCGCCGCATGCCCTGACCGATCAATGCCCGCACCGCGGCGCACCGCTATCGCAGGGTATCGTACTCGGCAACCGGATTGCCTGCGGCTATCATGGTGTGGAAGTACGCGCGGATGGTATTGTTACGAGTGTACCGGGTAGCCCTGGCTGCAAGCTCGAAGGCTCGCGCGCCGTACATTCGTTTCACCTGAAAGAAGCGCATGGTACAATTTGGTTGTATAATGCGGGCACGAACATCGACACAGCACCTGATCTGGTTCTACCGATTGAGCTGACATCTGATGAATATTCGAACTTTTTGTGCTACGCTGAATGGAAAAGTGATTACCGTTACGCGCTGGACAATGTACTTGACCCGATGCACGGCACATATTTGCACAAGCAATCACATTCAATGGCGTATGGCGAGCAAATCGCGCAGTTTCAACTGCGAGACACCGACACGGGCTTCGTATTTGAAAAGGAAGGCCAGCGCGATGTAAACTTCGACTGGACTGAATGGGCCGATACCGGGACACAGTGGATGCGCCTTGAAATTCCTTATCCGAAAACTGGTGGTCCTGGCGGCAATTTTATCATTATTGGTAGTTGCACACCGATCGAGAAAAATGTGTCTGCAATATTCTTCTGGCGTTGCCGTAAAGTGTCGGGTTGGCAGCGTGATACATGGCGCTTTCTGTACCGCAATCGCCTTGAAGCGCGCCATTGGGCGGTTCTCGAACAAGATCGTGTTGTGCTGGAAGCGATGGAACCCGATGCGAATCAGAACGAGCATTTGTACCAACATGATATGGGGGTAGTGCGGCTGCGCCGGCACATGAAGAAGCTTGCAAAAGCTCAAATCGAAGCCGGTGCAACTTAATCATCAAATTCATCACTGGATATATACCGCGCTTTGGCGCAAACTTGAGCGCGGTAAATCGTCCGGAACTTCATGACGCCAAAGTAGCGATGGACACCAACATCCTGTTCCAATTTGTTAAAACACCCGATAGGACGCTAAGGTTCGGACTTCGATGAGCAGCAAAGACCTTCTCCAGGCGCAGGTTCGCACCTTGCGCTACGAGGCCGAGGGAATCATCAGCATCGAAATGATGCCGATACCGGGAGCCCATTTCCCGCGTTTCGATGCAGGCTCCCACATCGATTTTCATCTGCCGAACGGGCTTATCCGCAATTACTCATTGCTGAACTCGCCCGACGATAACGATCGTTACGTGGTGGGTGTCCTCGCTGATCGACAAAGTCGGGGCGGGTCGCGCTATGTGCACGAGCAGTTTCGCTGTGGCATGGTTGTCCCGATCAGCGCGCCGCGCAACAATTTTACCCTCGATGAGAGCGCCTCCCAAACGGTATTGGTGGCGGGCGGCATCGGAATCACGCCAATTTTGTGCATGTACCGGCGGCTGCGCGCGCTTGGGCGCGACGTGCGGCTTGCTTATTGCGCGCGGACGCGGTCGCATGCCGCTTTTTCCGATGAATTACGTGCAATCGGGGGCGATATCCACTTTCATTTTGACGACGAAAATGGAGGTTCGCCGTTCAATTTGCTGAATTACCTTTCCAAACAACCCGGTGATGCCCACGTCTATTGCTGCGGGCCAAGTGTAATGATCAGCGCTTTTGAAAAAGCCTGCGAAGCAGCCAACTTAAAAAATGTTCATATTGAAAGATTCTCGATCGACCCGGTCGTTCAATCCGCCCCCAAGGCTGGCTGTACGGTTCAGTTGGCGAAAAGCGGCAAGACGTTTGAAGTTCAAGCGGATAAAACGATATTGGATGCATTGCTTGAAGCAGGCATTGATGTCGAGTTTGGCTGTAAGGAAGGAATCTGTGGGGCGTGTGAGACGAATGTGCTCAGCGGATGCCCGGATCACAGAGACGGGGTGCTGAGTCAAGCCGAGAAAGACTCAAACAAAGTCATGATGATTTGTGTTTCGAGAGTGAAATCGGGACCAATTGTCCTTGATTTGTAAAACGGACATCATCGACCTTCCGATTGGAACCCCCATGTTGCAAACTGTCACGGTGAGAAATGAGCGATCAGGCGATACGCTTTGCCGGGGAAGGTTTGCCGCACATAGGTAATTTCATCGGCCACTCTCCAGGTACGACGTTCCACGACAAGACACGCGGCACCTTTCGGAATGGCAAGATCATCGGCAACGCCGGCCGTGGCATTGACGGCGCTGATATTATGTTCCGCCCTGGTCCAGGGAACCTGAGCCACCAACCAGGTGCTGGGGGGGGTTGTGCTGAAATCGACCTCGGCGGCTTCCGGTACGACATCCAGGCTGATGAAGCGTTCTTCCAGTGCGAAGGGGCGTGAATTCGCCAGATGCCGGCACTTTAACACAAGCAATGACGTGTCCAGCAAAAAATTCCGTTCATTACCTACCTTGCCAAGGCTGTCGCGGTAGCGGCGCGAGATCAATTCATAGCCATAGACCTCGCCTCGGCTGGTGATTTCAGACTGCATATCGGGAATTTGCAACACCGCCGATTGGACGGGCGGCGATGCGACGAAGGAACCGGCCCGGCGGCGCCGGACAATCAACCCGGCGGCTGTCAGGGTGGAAATCGCTTTGTTGACGGTCATTCACCCGAGAGGATTTTGCGTCGATTTTGATCCCGCATCAGCCTGTCGAGGCGGCGGTGGACCGCCGGCGGCGAGGAAGGCCCGCACCAGCGGCAGGCGCTGGCGTTCCTCCAGGCAGATCACGTATTCCGCGACGGCAAGGTCGGTATCCTCGACCGTGACCCGCGCGAGTTCGGGATGGATCGGCAGCTCGGCTTCGAAGGCGACACCCACGCCGAAGCCGGCGAGCACCGCCTCACAGACCGCCTCGCGGGTCTGCACTTCGAGCAGGGTGTGCGGTCGCACGCCGTGCTCCGAAAGCCGCGTCTCGAACACCTCCCTGGTGATCGAGCCGCGTTCGCGAAGCACGAGGTCGTGTCCGGCGAGGGCTCGGATCGGAATGCCGCCGGCAGCGGCAAGGGCATGATCGGACCTCACGAAAAGCACCAGACGGTCGTGCTGGAGCAGCCGGCTGTGGAGCCGGGGGTCCGAGACGCGCCTTGCCGTCACCGCGACATCGGCGTGGTGGTCAAGCACGCGGTCGAGCACGTCGGAGGAGTTGCCGATCGAGAGGGAGAAGGTCAGATTCGCGTGCCTTGCCTTCAGCGTCACCAGGATCGGCATGACGTGGGTCGCGCTGTCGGCGGCGATCCGCAGATGTCCGCGCAGCAGCGTGGCCGAGCCGGAAAGCAGGGTGCGGGCTTCGTCTTCCGCGGCGAACAGGCGGGCGGTCAGGGCGTGCAGGGCGTGGCCGAGCGGGGTGGCGCTGACGCCGCGTCCCCGGCGGTCGAACAGGGCGACGCCGTAAGTCGCTTCCAGGGTCTTCACCTGTGCCGAAAGCGTGGGTTGGCCCACGCCGCTGCCGCGCGCGGCAGCCGAGAAGCTTCCGGCCTCCGCGACCAAATGAAAGGCGCGCAGCAACGTAGTGCTCATGACACCCTCGGTATGGTTTCCATCAATGGGATGTATCGAGACATAGCATTTTAAACAATAGAAGCTGGAAGCTACGCTGACTATGCATTGTTTGGAAGGCATCGAGATGATCGCAACTGGCAGTATCAGAGCCGCCTCCGAGACCGGCGACGCGCTCCTGCTCACCCCCGGACCACTGACTACGTCGCGCTCGATCAAGGAGGCGATGCTCCATGACTGGGGCTCGCGCGATGCCGCCTTCGTGCAGATCAACCGCGAGGTCATGGAGCGCCTGCCGGGGATCGTGAATGCTGGCGCGACGCATGTGACGGTGCCGATGCAAGGATCGGGCACCTTCGCGGTCGAGGCGATGCTGACGACCTTCGTCCCATCGGACGGCGAGGTCCTGATCCTGATAAACGGTGCGTATGGCCAGCGTGCCAGAAAGATCCTGGAGATTGCCCGGCGCCGGACCGTGATCCACGAAACGCCGGAGGACACGCCGCCTGACCTCGTCGCGGTGGAACGGGTCCTGGCCTCGACGCCCTCCATCACGCATGTTTTCGCCGTGCATTGCGAAACGACGTCGGGCATCCTGAACCCGGTGCAGGAGATCGGCGCGCTCGCGGCGAAACATGGCAAAGGTTATTTGATCGACTCGATGTCGGCCTTCGGCGCTCTGCCGCTTGATGCGAACGCCATTCACGCTGATGCGATTGCCGCATCGTCGAACAAGTGCATCGAGGGCGTTCCCGGGCTGGGCTTCGTGATCTGCCGGAAGGATGTCCTGGAAGCGGCGAAGGGCAATGCGAGTACCCTCGTGCTCGACCTGCATGATCAATGGACGGTGTTCCAGAAGACCGGCCAGTATCGTTTCACCCCGCCGATCCACGTCATCGTTGCCTTTCATCAGGCATTGACCGAGTTCTTCGCCGAGGGTGGACAGCCCGGACGCGGTGGGCGCTACACGGAGAATTGCCGCGTGCTGGTCGAGGGCATGCGCGCCCTCGGGTTTCGGACGCTGCTGCAGGATCAGCTCCAGGCGCCGATCATCGTCACCTTCCACATGCCCGGCGACCCGCGCTTCGACTTCCAGCGCTTCTACGACGCGCTCAAGGAGCGCGGCTATGTGATCTATCCAGGCAAGCTGACTGTGGCGGATTCCTTCCGCATCGGGTGCATCGGTCGGCTGGATCGCACGCACATGCAGGGCGCGCTCGCCGCGATCCGGGACGTGATCGCGGGGTTCGGCATGACCTCAGCGGCGATGGCCGCATGAGCAGGAAGGACGCCGAACCATGACCACTCACCGCTCCTTCCACACGGTCGATGCCAACGGCCGCATTTATCGCATCCCGGCGACACCGACCGTTGCCGTCTGCATCGACGGCTCTGAGCCCGGCTACATCGAGGCCGCGATCGCCGCCGGTCTGGCGCCGAACCTCGACCGCATCATGCGGACCGGCACCAGCACCACGGCGAAGTCGGTGATCCCGAGCTTCACCAACCCGAACAATATTTCAATTATCACCGGCCGGCCGCCTTCGGTCCACGGGATCGCAGGCAACTACTTCCTCGACCCCGCAACGGGACAGGAGGTGATGATGAACGACGCGAAGTTCATGCGCGCCGGCACCATCATGAAGGCGTTGCAGGATGGCGGCGCCAGGGTCGCCGTGGTTACCGCGAAAGACAAGCTGCGGACGCTGCTCGGCCACGGGCTCGATTGTTCGGCGGGCCGGGCGGTCGCGTTCTCCTCCGAAAAGGCGGATAAGGTGAGCCTCGCGGAGAACGGCATCGCCGATGCGCTCGGCCTCGTCGGCATGAAGCTGCCCGAGGTCTATTCCGCCGAACTCTCCGAGTTCGTCTTCGCCGCCGGCGTCAGGCTGCTCGAAACGATGCGCCCCGACGCCATGTATCTCTCGACGACCGACTACATCCAGCACCGTGCAGCACCCGGCTCGGCGGTCGCGAACCGTTTTTACGCCATGCTGGATGGCTATGTCGGCCGGCTCGACGCCGCCGGGGCGGTGGTCGCGCTGACCGCCGATCATGGCATGAACGATAAATATCTGCCCGACGGCGCGCCGGACGTGATCTATCTGCAGGACCAATTCAACGCCTGGACCGCGAAGGGGATCTGTCGCGTCATCCTGCCGATCACCGATCCCTATGTGGCCCATCACGGGGCGCTCGGCTCGTTCGCGACGGTGTACCTGCCGCCGGGCACGGATGCGGCCGCCCTGCTCAGCCGCCTGCGCGCGCTCGATGGCGTGGACCTCGCCATCGGCCGCGACGAGGCATGCCGGCGCTTCGAGCTTCCCGAGGACCGGATCGGCGACATCGTGGTTATTTCGGCGCGCCACAAGGTGCTCGGCACCAGCCGCGATCGGCACGACCTGTCCGGCCTGACCGAGCCGTTGCGCTCGCATGGCGGCCTGACCGAGCAGACCGTGCCGATGATCGTGAACCGGAAAATCGCATTCCGGCCTGACCACGAGTTGCGAAACTTCGACGTTTTCGATGTCGCGCTGAACCTGGTGCAATGAGGACCGCAATGAACATCCAGACCAAATCCCCGGTCCGGCGCGAGGCGATGCGGATCGCCGGCCGCAAGGTGCGGACCGACGAGGCGATCGACGTTCTGAACCCCTACACCGGCCAGGTGGTGGGCACCGTGCCCGCCGCGCGCCCCGAGCATGTGCGGGAGGCTTTCGCGGCGGCGCGCGCGTTCAAGCCGAAGCTGACGCGCTACGAGCGCCAGCGTATCCTGCTGCGCACCGCCGAGATGCTGCGTGACCGCAAAGAGGAGTTCGCGCGGCTCATCACCGCCGAGTCGGGCCTGTGCTGGAAGGATTCGCTGTACGAGGCGAGCCGCGCCTACGATGTCTATTCCTTCGCGGCACAGCTAACCATCCTGGACGACGGCGAGACCTATGCCTGCGACATCAGCCCGATGGGCAAGCAGCGCAAGATTTTCACCACGCGCGTGCCTTTGATGGGCGTGATTTCCGCCATCACGCCGTTCAACCATCCGCTCAACATGGTGAGCCATAAGATTGCCCCGGCAATCGCGACGAACAACCGCGTGGTCCTGAAGCCCACCGAACTGACGCCGCTGACCGCGCTCGCCCTCGCGGACGTGCTCTACGAGGCCGGGCTGCCGCCTGAAATGCTTTCGGTGGTGACCGGCAATCCCTCGACCATGGGCAACGCGATGATTACCGACCCGGACGCGGACCTGATTACGTTCACGGGCTCGGTTCGGATCGGCAAGTATATCGCGGAGAAAGCGGGCTACCGGAGGGTCGTGCTCGAACTCGGCGGCAACGACCCGCTGATCGTGATGGAGGATGCCGACCTCGACAAGGCGGCGGAACTCGCGGTGCAGGGGGCGACGAAGAATTCCGGCCAGCGCTGCACCGCCGTAAAACGCATTCTGGTCGTCCACAGCGTGGCCGAGGAGTTTTCGCGTCTGGTGCTCGCCAAGGCCCGCAAGCTCACCGCCGGAGATCCGATGGACCCGACGGTGGATATCGGCACCGTGATCCACGAGCGCGCGGCGCAGGAGTTCGAGCGCCGCGTGCTGGATGCGATGTCCCGTGGCGCGAAGCTGCTGCACGGTAACGACCGACGCGGCGCGCTCTATCCTCCGACCGTGGTGGACCACGTGCCCTATGACGCGGAATTGGTGCGGGAGGAAACCTTCGGCCCCGTCATTCCCATCATCCGCTGCCCCGACGACATCGCCGAGGTGGTGCGGATTTCGAACTCGACCGCCTATGGCCTCTCGTCCGGCGTCTGCACCAACCGGCTCGACTACGTTACGCGCTTCGTAAACGAACTGGACGTCGGGACAGTGAATATCTGGGAGGTGCCTGGCTACCGGATCGAAATGTCGCCTTTTGGCGGCATCAAGGACTCTGGTCTCGGCCACAAGGAGGGTGTGGTCGAGGCAATGAAGAGTTTTACGAACGTTCGGACCTACTCCCTGCCTTGGACAAGCTGAGCGGCGAATCTCCGGCAGCCGAGAACCGGATGATGTCTCCGGCTTATGAGAGCAACTTCACGAAAGCTTCACTGTAGGATGCATACGAACCGGAACGTAATAACATAGAATCAACAAACAATGGAGGAAGCAGAAAATGCGCACGAAGACCGCCTTTGTTGCCATCTGTATCGCGTCAGTGTTGGGATGGGGTTCCGCACAGGCTCACTCCGCGGTCGTGACGATCTACAGCGCGGACGGCCTGCACGATGGTTCGCCCAACTGGTATCAGACCGAGTTCGATGCTTTCACCAAAGCCACCGGCATCAAGGTTCAGTATATCGAAGCCGGGTCGGCCGTGGTGGTCGACCGCTTGAACCAGGAAAAATTCAACCCGCAGGCCGACGTTCTGGTGACGCTGCCGCCGTTCATGCAAGAAGCGGCGGCGGAAGGATTGCTGCAGCCGTTTACCCCCGCGGGAGCGGACCATATTCCGGCCGCCGAAAAAGATAAGCGCGGTATGTTCGTTCCGATGGTCGATGACTATACCGACTTCATCTACGACAAGGCCGCGCTGCCCCGGCCGCCGAAGACCTTCAAGGATCTCCTAGAGCCGAAATTCAAGAACAAGATTCAATACTCCACGCCCGGCGAGGCGGGCGACGGGACGGCGATGCTGCTGCAGGTTTTCCGGGCTTTCGGCAGCAAGGATGCGGGCTTTGCCTATCTGAAGGCGCTGCAGGTCAACAATCTGGGGCCATCCTCTTCGACCGGCAGGCTGACCGAGCTGGTCAACAAGGGCGAACTCTGGGTCGCCAATGGCGACATCCAGATGAACGCCGCCCAGATCGCACAGAATCCCAATGTCCGGGTGTTCTGGCCGGTGGGTCCGCACGGCAAGCGATTCGCGGTTGCGATCCCCTACTATATTGGCCTGGTGCACGGCGCGCCGCACCCCAATGCGGGCAAGAAACTGATCGATTTTCTGCTGAGCAGGAACGCGCAGGCGCAGGTCAGCCGGATCGCGTGGGGATTTCCGGTCCGACAGGACGTACAACCGAAAGACAAGAACTACGAGCAGCTGCATAAAATGATGCAGGGTGTCGCGGTCTGGGTCCCGGATTGGAAACTGGTGATCCAGAGCTTCAAGCAGGACCTGGCTCGCTATCAGCGGGAGACTGGTAGCTGATGGCACCCGGCGCAGTGATCGACGATGTCCGCTCCGCTGTGCGGGCCGGGTCATCCTGGTCTTCCCCTAAGCTCGGCAGCGGGATCGGGTTCGAGGACGTCACCGTCTCCTATGGCAAACTCGTTGTCCTGGCGTCGCTGAGCCTGACGATCGAGCCGGGCGAGATCATGGCATTGATCGGGCCGTCCGGCTCGGCGAAGACCACGGCATTGAGAGCGGTCGCGGGTTTCGTCCGCCCCGCCAGCGGACGAATCCGCATCGGTGAGCGCGATGTCACCGATTTGCCGCCGCATGCGCGTGATATCGGCATGGTCGTGCAGAACTACGCCCTGTTTCCGCATATGCGGGTGGAAGACAATGTCGCGTTCGGGTTGCGCGCGCGGCGCGAGGCGAAGGAGGCGGTGAAACAGCGCGTGGCCGAGTGCCTGCGGATGGTCGGCATGTCGGCCTACACGCAACGTTATCCGCGGGAGCTGAGCGGCGGGCAGCAGCAGCGCGTGGCCATCGCGCGCGCGCTGGCCGTGCGGCCGCGGGTATTGCTGCTGGATGAGCCCCTTTCGGCCCTGGATGCGCAGATCCGCCACTCCATGCTGCAGGAACTCGCCCGGCTGCACGAGGCGATGCCGTCGCTGACGGTGCTTTACGTCACGCACGATCAGACCGAGGCGCTGACCTTGGCCGATCGCATCGCCATCATGCGCGATGGCCGGCTGGTCGCTTCCGGGCCGTCCCAGGCGCTCTACCGTGAGCCGCCGACCCGGTTCGCCGCGGAATTCCTGGGCCGCGCCAATCTGTTGCCGGTCACGCTCGAGGCGGCGGATGCCGGAGACGGTCTTGCCCGCGTCCGGCTTGGCGAGATTTCGCTGCTGGTCAAGGCACGGCCTGGCCTGTCGGTCGGCCGCGACTGCCTGTTGTGCATCCGCCCTCACGGTATCGCCATGCGGCCGGGCGGGAGGCCCTCCAACGAATTGACCGGAGTCGTGCGCGCGATGCAGTGGCAGGGCGATCTCCACAGCGTAACGCTGGAAACGCAAGGCGTCCTCATCCGCATGATCTGCGCTCCGCTGCGCGATCCGCCCTCGCTCGGCGTCCGGTTCCCGATCCATTTCGCCGCCGAGGACGCCACCCTGATCCCGGAGGACGCATAGCATGACCAGCATCGCCGCTCCGGCGATCCGCCGGACTTCGTTCAACACGGGATGGCAGTGGGTTCTGCCGCCGCTGTTCTTTCTGTCCGTGCTGTTCTTCTATCCGCTCGCGCTGATCGTTCGCGAGTCCCTCCTGGGGCACGGACGGTCGCTCTCGCTGTCGCACTATGACGCGGTGTTCACCTCGGGCTTGTTCCAGGATGCTTTGCTGCACACGATCGTCATTGCATTGGCCGCCAGCGCGGGCTGCCTGGTTCTCGGCTTCGTGCTGGCGCTGGTGCTGTCCTTCGTGGCGTTTCCCGGCGCGCGTCTTCTGGCGCGGCTGATCGACACGTTCATCGCCCTGCCGACCTTCCTGGTGGCGTTGTCCTTCACGTTCATCTACGGCTCGGCGGGAATTCTGAACATATCGCTGATGCACCTGCTGCATGTGCGTTTGCCGCCGGTCGATTTTCTCTACTCGGCATGGGGAGTGATCCTCGCGGAGGTTACCGTATATACCCCGTTCGTCCTGCGACCGCTGCTCGCCAGCTTTTCGCTGATCGAGCCGGCGCAAATCGAGATCGCGAACAGTCTGGGCGCGGGACCGTGGCGGATCATCCGGCAGGTCATCCTGCCGGCGGCGATTCCCGCCCTGCTGGCCGGCGGAAGCCTGTGCCTTCTGCTGACCACCAACGAATTCGGCATCGTGCTGTTCATCAGCGCGAAAGGCGTCATCACGCTGCCGCTCCTGGTCTATGACCAGGCGGTCCAGGAATTCGACTACACGACGGCCTGTGTCATCGCGGCCGCCAATATCGGCCTTTCGCTGACCCTCTACTCGCTCTATCGGATGATCATAACGCGATTTGGAGGCTTCCGTGCTGGTTTGGTCTAGGTCCGGCCGCATCGGGGCATGGCTGCTGTTCTCGCTCCTGTTCGGGGTGATCTATGTGCTGCCCGTTGCGGTGATCGCCATCGCCAGCTTCGCGGGACAGTGGAACGGCGTGCTGCCGAGCCATCTGACATTCGCGCATTACGCGCGGGCGGTACACAGCAGCCTGAGCGCTGAACTCCGCGTCAGTCTGATCACCGGCGTGATGGCAAGCGCGGTCGCGCTGGTGGTGGGCACTTGGGCGGCGCTGGCCTTGCGGAAGATATACGGGGCTTCGCGGCTGGTGCTTGACATCGTTTTTTTCATCCCGAGCGCCGTGCCGTCAGTGTCGGTCGGGCTGGGTCTGCTGGTCGCGTTCAGCCGGCCGCCGATATTGCTGAACGGCACGATCGCCATGGTGGTGGTGGCGCACTTCGTTCTGACCTCGGCCTTTACCTACGGCAATGTATCGGCGGGGCTGGCGCGCCTGGGGCCGGAGTTCGAGCAGATGGCGGAAAGCCTCGGCGCCCGCCCCGGCTACCGGCTCCGGCATGTAACGCTGCCGCTGATCACGCCCTATCTGATCGCCGCGTTCAGCCTCAGTTTCGCGCTGTCGATGGGCGAACTGGGCGCGACGATGATGGTGTATCCGCCCGGCTGGAGGACGCTGCCGGTGGGGATTTTCGCGCTGGCCGATCGCGGCGACATATTCGAAAGCGCCACCCTGACGGTCCTTCTGGCATGCGCGACGCTTGCGGTGCTCGTGGGGCTATCGTATATTCCGACCAGGGCGGCGTCGCGCCGTTAGTTTTGATGTTGATGTTAGTGGATGAGCAGAATGCCGCCCATGATGAGCAGCGCCGCGACGCAGCGGACCGGCCGGAACGCCTCTTTCAGGACAAAGGTGGCGATCGCCACCGAAAACAGCACGCTGGTGCCGCGCAAGGCGGCGACGACGGCGATCGGCGCCACCGTCATCGCCCAGATGGCGATCCAGTAGGAGGCGACTGACATCGCACCTCCCAGCAGCCCTTGGCGCGCGTGGCGCAGCAGCTTCACCAGCGGGGAGACGCCGCGGCGCCAGAGCGCGAAGAGCGGCAGCGGCAGACCATCGAGGACGAACAGGGCGGCGGCATAGGCGCCGGGGTTTCCGGCGGTGCGCGCGCCAATCCCATCGACCAGGGTATAGAAGGCGATGATGAGTGCGGTGAGCAGCGCGAAGGCGATGGCCTTCTGGTCCATCGCGATACTCCGGCGTCCGCCCAACGATATGAGGATCACGCCCGCCCCGAGGATCACCACGCCGGCCGTGGCCTGCGCGCTGACCGGCTCGGCGACCAGGAGAAACGAGGCCAGGGCGGTCAGCAGGGGGGCGCCGCCCCGCGCGATGGGATAGACTTGGCTCATCTCCGCGCGCCGGTACGCTTCTGTCAACGTCACGTAGTAGCCGAGATGAAGCACCAGGGAACCGAGCAGCCATGGCCACGAAGCCGCCTTTGGCACTCCCAGGACAAGCAGGAACGGCAACCCGATCAAGCCTGCGCTCGCGGTAATCAGGGTCATCACCAGGAACGGTTCGAGACGCACCTTGAGGAAAGCGTTCCAGCCGGCATGCAGCGCGGCCGCCGCGAGCAGCGCGCCGAACACGACGGGGCTCGCCGTGAGAGCCGGCGTCACCGGAAACAGCCGATGCCGGCCTTTCGCAGCCCCGTCATGCCATATGCGTCTTCCATGTGCCCTCTTTTTCTCGACAACCGCTTCGGTTTTCACGTATTGCCACAAATCTATCGATAATGCCACATGTCGGAGTGACTTCCATGGCGACGCCAATTACTACGCCCACCCCGCGGAACCGACCCCTCGCGACCTCGCGGCATGACGAAATCCTCAAGCGGATCGCGGTGGCCGGGGCAATCAGCGTCAGCGAACTCACTGGGCTGTTCGGCGTCTCGCGCGAAACCATAAGGCGCGATCTCCGGTTCCTCGCGCAGCAGGGCCGTCTGGACGTCGTGCATGGCGGGGCGGCGCGGCGGGAGGCGAGCGAGCCCGCGCTCGATCTGCGCGCTTCGGAAAATGCGCAGGGCAAGGCCGCGATCGGCCGGCTCGCAGCGACCTTCGTCGAGGACGGGATGGTCGTGCTTCTCGATTCCGGCACAACGACTCTCGCCGTGGCGCGAGTGCTCGTCGCCCGGCGCAACCTGACGGTCTGCACCGGCAGCCTGGCGATCGCACAGTTGCTGTGCCGGGTGCCGGGGACGCGCGTGCACATGCTCGGCGGGGAGATCGATCCGAATGACGAGGCGACCTTTGGCATCGACACGCTCGAAGCGATCGGGCGGTTTCGCGTGGACGCCGCGTTCATCGGCATTGGCGGCCTGTCGGACGACGGCGAGATCACGGATTACAGCCGGATCGGCGCGGAGCAGCGGGGACGGATGATCGCGGCCGCTCGCGCGGCTTATTTCGTCGTGGACCACACCAAATTCGGCCGGCTGACACCTGTCCGCATCCCGAATTCCAGGGGCGCGGCGGGGATTGTCGCGGATCTGCCGCCGCCTGCCGGGACGCTGTCGGCGCTCGCGGATCGCGGATCGCGCCTGTTCGTCGCCGCGCCGTGAAATGTGACATTTTGTAGTTTTATGTTGTATTATAGGGTGAATCACGTATCCTGCGCTTGATGTGAATCTTTTCAAGGAGCAGTTATCTGATGGCAGACGATTTTCCGACCCAGGCGCGCGCGGTCATCATCGGCGGCGGCATCGTGGGCTGCTCGCTGGCCTATCATCTGACGCGCCTCGGGTGGCGGGACGTGGTGCTGCTGGAGCAGGGGCGGCTGTCGAGCGGGACGACCTGGCACGCGGCCGGGCTGGTCGGTCAGTTGCGCAGCCACGCGAACATGACCCGGCTGATCCGCTACTCGACCGAACTTTACGCCGCGCTCGAGGCGGGGACCGGCCTAGCTACCGGCTGGAAGCAGTGTGGCTCGATCACCGTGGCGCGGACCGCCGAACGGATGACGCAACTCAGGCGTACGGCATCTACCGCCCGCGCCCAGGGCGTGGAAATCGAGGTGCTGACCCCCGCGCAGGCGGGCGAAAAATGGCCGATCATGCGCACCGGCGACCTGGCCGGCGCGGTGTGGCTGCCCGGTGACGGCAAGGCCAATCCGACCGACCTCACCCAGGCGCTCGCCCGTGGCGCTCGCGCTCGGGGGGCGCGGATTTTCGAGCAGACCCGTGTTGCGGGAATCCGGCTTAAGGACGGTGCCGTTTCGATGGTCGAGACCAATCGCGGCACCGTTGCCTGCGATGTCGTCGCGATCTGCGCCGGGCAATGGTCGCGCGAGATCGGCCGGATGTGCGGGGTCACGATTCCGCTCCATTCGGCCGAGCATATGTATATCGTGACGGAACGGATCGACGGGGTTCATCCCGACCTGCCTGTCATGCGCGACCCGGATGGTTACATCTACTTCAAGGAAGAAGTCGGCGGTCTGGTGATGGGCGGCTTCGAGCCGGATGCGAAACCCTGGGGCATGGACGGCATCCCGGCGGATTTCGAATTCCAGCTATTGCCGGACGATTGGGATCAGTTCGAGATTCTGATGAAGAACGCGCTGGAGCGCGTGCCGGCGCTGGAAACCGCGGCGATCAAGACCTTCCTGAACGGGCCGGAGAGCTTCACGCCGGACAACAACTTCATCCTCGGCGAAGCGCCGGAGACGCGGAACGTATTCGTCGCGGCGGGATTCAACTCCATGGGCATCGCCTCCGCCGGCGGGGCGGGCCGTGCGCTCGCCGAATGGATCGTCGGGGGCGAGCCGTCTTTCGATCTCTGGCCGGTGGATATCCGCCGCTTCGCGCGGTTCAACGGCAACCGGGTCTGGCTCAGGGACCGGGTCAAGGAGGTGCTCGGCCTGCACTACGCGATGCCCTGGCCGAACCACGAGCTGACCACCGCACGCCCGTTCCGTCGCTCTCCGTTGTTCGACCGGCTCGCCGCGAAGGGCGCCGTGTTCGGCTCGAAAATGGGCTGGGAGCGCCCGAACTGGTTCGCGCCGCCGGGCATCGAGCGGCGCACCGGGTATTCGTTCGGACGGCAGAACTGGTTCGCGCACGTGGCGGAGGAACATCGTGCGTGCCGCGAAGGCGTCGCGCTGTTCGACATGACGTCTTTCGCCAAATTCCTGATGCAAGGCCCCGATTCCGAGCAGGTATTGCAGACGCTTTGCGCCAACGATGTCAGCGTTCCGGCAGGCCGGTCGGTCTATACCCCGATGCTGAACGAACGCGGCGGGTTCGAGAGCGACCTGACGGTCGCACGGCTCGCACCCGACTGTTTTCTGATCCTGACCGGCACGGCTCAGGCGACCCGCGATGCGCACTGGATTCGCGGTCACATCCCTGGGTCCGCCAGGGCGGTTCTGACCGACGTGACCTCGGGCTACGCGGTGATCGGCGTGATGGGACCACGGTCCCGCGAGCTTCTGGGCCGGGTGACGCATGCGGCGCTCGATCAGGCGGACTTCCCGTTCGGCACCGTGCGCGAGATCGGCATCGGCTATGCCACGGTCTGGGCGAGCCGGCGCAGCTACATGGGCGAGCTTGGCTGGGAACTCTATGTGCCGTCGGAATTCGCAGTGACGGTTTATGAAACCCTGGCGGAAGCGGGCGGCGATCTCGGGGTCAGGGATGCCGGCTACTACGCGATCGAGTCGCTGCGGCTCGAGAAGGGCCATCGCGCCTGGGGCCGCGAGCTGACGCCCGACGACAACCCATGGGAGGCTGGCCTTGGCTTCGCCGTGCAGCTTGACAAAAAAGGTGGGTTCATCGGTCGCGAGGCGCTCGCGGCGGCCAGGGGCCGGCCGTTGACCCGGCGTCTCGTCTCGTTCCTGGCGACCGCGCCGGACACGCCGGCCGCATGGGGAGGCGAGCTTGTCACCGCGAACGGCGACCCGATCGGCGGGATCACTTCGGCGGCCTATGGCTATACGCTCGGCGGCGTCGTGGCGCTCGGCTGGGTGCGGTCGGCGGGCGAGCCGATCGACCCGGCCTGGCTCGCCGAGCGTCGGTTCGCGCTCGATGTCGCGGGCGAGCCGGTTCCGGTGCGGGCTAGGGTGTGTCGTCATTTGACCGGGGGGGATTCCGGCGCGACCGTTTTCCTGATTCATAGCAGATCAGCATTCCGAAAGGCTGATCGATGGGGCGTTATGGGCTGAGGGCTGACCAATGGGAGCGGATTGCGCATCTT
>NZ_JAIMBZ010000040.1:0-28692 GCF_025499445.1 Acidiphilium sp. AL | reverse complement strand
CATGCTATACGAACTCATCCCCACCATGCCGGAGCCTCGCCTGCTGCCACTGGTCCAGAAATTCGCCGATATGCTCGCCGACCTGCCCGTCTTCGCCGAGACTTTCGGGGCAGTGTGAAAATGAGGGGAGTCTTGAGGGCTACAACCGCAGACCGGCCGCAAGCATCTTGATGGTCAGTTTCCGGATGCGTCGTCTTCGAGCAAGAAGAATTAACCTCACCATTCTGTCTGCCCCTATTTCACAAAGACCCACCCAGGCTGCAGAATCGGAAACGCGATGAGGCCGATTGCCGCCGTTACCCCGATTAGAAGTGGATTGCTGACCTTCCAGCGAAAGAGAACGCCGAGAGACGCGAAGCCGATGAGGGCGGTCAGCCAGTCACCGATGGCGATCCGTCCAAGCAGGATACAGGCACCCAGGATCGTGCCGATCGCCGCCGCGTAGGCTCCACGGACGAAGCCTTGGACATTGGGGTTTTCGCGGTGGCGCAGCAAAAGCGGCGCGGCGATCAAAATGTAAAGGAATGACGGCAGGAAGATGCCGACGGTCGCCGCCAACGAGCCCCAGAAGCCGGCGACCAGATAGCCGACGAAGGTCGCCGTAATCACCACCGGGCCAGGGCTGATCATGCCGATCGCAACCGCGATCAGGAACTGATGAGGGTTAAGCCAATGGTACTGGTGAACAACGCCGGCTTCCAGGAACGGAACGATGACGAGACCGCTGCCGAAGGTGAGCGAACCAGCTTTGAGGAAGAAGAACAGTAGCTTACCGAGCAGTGACGCCGACGCTCCGGGAGCAAGTCCCGGCGCCGCTGGTGCCACCGCCAATACCGATGCACCAGGCGGTCGCCGCCGGACCAAATCGCCATAAGCCAGCATCCCGACGATGCCCGCGCCGATGAAGAGCGGCGCAACTTCCGCCTTGAGAATGACGGTCACCGCAAGGCACACGGCCGCAATGGTCCATTGCAACCATCCCTCCATGCCGAGCTTCGCCAGACGGTAGCAGGAATGCAGGATCAGGGCGATCACCGCAGGGCTGACGCCATAGAAGATGGCGGTCATCAGCGACAGGCTGCCGAAATGGACGTAAAGCGCGCCGAGCGCGGCGACGATCACGAAATTGGGCAGGATGAAGGCCCAGCCACCGATCCAGGCGCCCCAGAACCCGGTCCGGAGATAGGCGATAAAGATACCGACCTGAATGGCAAGTGGCCCGGGCAGCGTCTGGCAGACGGCGATGGCCTCGCGCATCTGCTCCTTGGTGAGCCATGCGCGTTCGCCAACCAACTCCCGCTCCATCTGCCCGACCAAGGCCACCGGACCGCCGAAGCCCAATAGACCAAGGCGCAGGAAGTACCGTGCGATCTCCGCAAGGCTGCCGTTGCGGCGCATGGGGCTAGTGGGCGACGACGCCGGCTCAGTTGGGTGAACTGGGTTGGTCATCGACGTTTCCTGCTGAAAGAATCATAAAGAGAGTCAAACACCGACGCTCCTCGTTCGATCCGTTGTTCGTCGGGCGCATCCGGGGCCGCTATCCCGGCGATCAGTCGGGCAATGCCGGCCGTTTCTTCGCGGCCGTATTTGCTGTCCTTGAGATCGATGTCGTGGACGATTTCAGCAATCGCGCGCAGCGCCGGATCGCCGGCCAATCCAGCCCGGTCAACTAGGACCTCGAAGGTGCAGCGGTCGCCTTCATGGGTGAACTCGGCCTCGAACATGTCGAACCGAAACTCGCCCGGCGATGGCTTGTATCCTCTCGCCGGCACGAACCGGAATTGAGCATCCCGATCGATGAAGCGGTGGATCAGCCAGGCACAGCCTATCCGATCCACATACACGCCTTGCCGCGTCACCCAGACGCGCCCTTTCAGGTCCTCGGGGCGGGCGGGCTGAGCCTCTGTTTGTTTGGGCATAGGTTCCTCCTTCAGCCTGTCTTGCAGGGCTACGAGCAGCCCATCGACCGCCTGCCGTCCGTTGGCGTCAAAGAAGTCGATGGCGATGATCTGCGCATGGCGTAACGCGAGACGCGAAACCTGTGAGCGCGCGTTAGCCAGGGCGTCGACGGTCGCCGGGTTTGTCAACTCCGCCGCCAGAGTGCGCAACTCTTTCGCGATTTTCTGATAGTCGGCATCGCGCGCGGCGTTGAACATCTCGCGTATTTCGGCGTCGGTCAGCCCATCGATCAGGGAAGCCTCGCACACCAGGGCCTCTCCCCCGCCGTCCACGATCTCCCGGCGCAACCAGGCAAAGTCTTCCTTGCTTTGCTCGGTCGCTGGTAGGGCATAGGCCGCCCGTTTGACCGCAACTGCTCCCAGGCTTTCCAGGCGGCGCCAGATCTTGACGCGGAAGTACGCCGGCTTCGCCGGAAGCTGGTGCAGCAGCAGCAGCCAGGTTTCTGCGAGATCTGCCGCCCGAGCGTCGATAGTAATCATAGCGCATATGTATCTCGCACAAAATTTTTATACAACACTTGTATCATGATGCATCCGGGAGTAGGGTTGGATCGGAACGACGCTCGGGAGGTCACTCATGCCGGTCGAGGTTGCCCCGCTGCCCTTCAAACCACCGCAGCTGAAGGGGCTGTCGGACAGGCTGCTGGTCAGTCACTACGAGAACAACTACGGCGGCGCGGTGCGACGCTTGAATGCCATTGACCAGCGCATGGCCCTGCTGCGGTGGACGACTGCGCCAGGGTTCGAGATCAACGGATTGGCCCGCGAACGCCTCATCGCGGCCAACTCGATGCTGCTGCACGAGGCATATTTCGAGGGGCTGGGCGGCTCCGGCGGGCCGGCGGGTTCAATCGCCGCAGTGCTCGAGCGAGATTTCGGTTCCGTCGACCAGTGGCTGGCGGAGTTCGCGGCCATGGGTAAAGCGCTCGGCGGCGGTTCAGGTTGGGTGCTGCTGACCTGGTCGGATCGGCTCGGACGGCTCACGAACCAGTGGTCGGCCGATCATTGCCATGTACTGGCCGAGAGCGTGCCGGTTTTGGCGCTGGATATGTATGAGCACGCCTATCATATCGATTTTGGCGCAAACGCTGCGGCCTATGTCGAAGCGTTCCTGGGCAACCTCAATTGGGGACGTATCGAGGACCGCTACCGCCGGGCAACCGGGCGGAAAACGGCTGGTATCTCAGTGCGCGAGGATCAAATCGGCCCCACCGCATTGAGAGCGTTGCTCGATCGCAGTGAACCGGTGTTGATTTTCGACGTCTACGCTGATGAGGATCGTCCGCGTCGCTACGACGCCATTCCGGGTGCGCGCGTCGGCACGCCCGACGAAGTTGCAACCTGGATCAAGGATCTGCCGACGGACCGGCCGATCATTGTCACCTGCACCTATGGCTTCGAAAAGAGCGCCAACGTTGTCACCGCGCTTCGCGGTCGTGGTTGCGATGCCCGGCAATTGGCGGGCGGCATGGCCGCTTGGCATGCCATGGCAGGTCCTACCGAGCCTCTGACCAACAGGCCCGGACCATAGAACCACCAGAAGCCCGTCACAGCCATCAGGAGAACGTTGTCATGAAGTGGGTCACGCGCGAACGACCGAAAATCGACCGAGTAGCCTGCCCTTGGCTGATTGCTCGGTTCATCGACAAGGAGCCGGAGTTTCTCTACGTTCCGCCCGATCAGGTGATGAAAGTGGTTGCTGAAACCGGCGCCACCCCTTTCGATATCCCAGGGGTCGAGCTTTCCCATGCCGGCGACCTCTGTTCCTTCGACACGTTCCTGGCCCGTTATCAGCTCACCGATCCCGCATTGCACCAGATCGCGCTGATGGTGCGCGGCGCCGACACGGCACGGTTCGATCTGGCGCCACAAGCAGCCGGACTCTTTGCCATCTCACTCGGACTCTCGGCGATGTTTCCCGACGATCATGAGATGCTGCGGCATGGGATGGTCGTTTACGACGCGCTCTATGCCTGGTGCCGGGAGCGCCAAGAGGAAACCCATGGCTGGCCGCCGAAAATTGTCACTTAGAAAGTGCGGATAAAATTCAGAAAACGAAAGGAATCGTCATGCGAACAATCCAGATCAACGGCGTGGCACTGGCCTTCGTCTCGGTGCTTGCACTTTCCGCCCCGGCTTTTGCTGCAACGACGCGCACCTTCTATCTGCAAACGGTGCAATGGGTATCCAAGAAAAATCCAGATCAGAAGAAGGCGGTAGCAAAATTTGGCGAGGTCTATGGCTTTGCTCCGAATACCCTCGTCGTACGACAGGACGATCATGTCGTGATCGATATCCGTAACCTCGAGTCGGGCGGTGACGATGGGCATACCTTCACCCTGAAGGCCTACGGCATCAACAAGTCACTCCCACCGCTTTCTTCGGTCAAAATTTCGTTCACGGCGGACAAGGTAGGGATTTTTCAGTTTTCTTGCGAGTTTCATAAACCGTGGATGAGCGGAGAACTCGTGGTTCTCCCCGCCAAATGAAGCTCACCGAAATGAAAAGCTCGGTTCTATCTGCCGCAATGCGGATGCTTGGTACGTTTGCTTTCGGGTGTCTGCTTACCGCAGGCGTCGGCGTTGCGGCGACGACATCGTTACCACTGAAGGAGGCGCATCCGGATATTCCATTGGCCGGCAAGCCAAATAGGTTCGATTATGAATCGATCGATCCGCAGCGTCGGCTGCTGTTCATCGCGCATCTTGGGTCCGGGATCGTCACGGTGGTCGATCTTCACACCAACAGCGTTGTCGCCAACATCAGGGGTGTTCCTGGTGTTCATGGCGTGCTCGCGGTTCCGTCGCTCAATGAGGTGTTCGCAACGGCGACCGACCAAAACCGGGTTGATGTCATTTCCGAGACCGATTTTCATATCATCGCGCATGCGCCGGCTGGCGTGTACCCGGACGGAATGACCTATGCGCCACGCGAGCATGAGCTGTTTATCTCCGACGAAGCCGGGCAAACCGAGACGGTTGTCGATACGCGAACGAACAAGCGGGTCGCGACGATCAGAATGGGGGGTGAGGTCGGTAACTCGCAATATGATCCGGTCACCCATCAGGTTTTTGTCGATGTGCAGACGCGCGACGAAATCGTGGCGATCGACCCTCGAACCGATAAAATCGTGCATCGCTATCGTCTGCCGGAAGCCTGCAATGACGACCATAGCTTGTTGCTGGATTCACCGGCTCGGCTAGGGTTCGTCGCGTGCGATGGCAATGCCAAGCTGCTGGTCGTGGACATGAACACCATGCACGTCCTGTCGATTCATAAAACGGGATCAAGTCCAGACGTGCTCGCTTTCGATGCTGGGTTGCAGCGCCTATATGTCGCGAGCGAGAGCGGCGTTGTCGCGGTCTTCCACCTTGAAGGAAATAAATTACGTCTGCTTGGCCGCAGTTACCTTGCCGGCGACGCTCACTCGGTCGCAGTCGATCCAAAAACGCACGAGGTGTATTTCCCGCTGGAAAACGTTGGGGGTGTTGGCGTGTTGCGCATTATGAAGCCCATCATGAACGAACCAGACCCCAGAAGGCATGCGCGTAAAAATCAGCTTGGTTGATTTGCTCCGTCGGATGATGGGTGACTTTGTGCCGATATTGGCTGATCCTCTGGCCGGCCAGGAAACAGAAAGCAGAAGGCACAGCCGCGTGCCGACTTTGCGTCTGACCAGATGGAGGCAGCCGAAATCGATGGGTTTTTGTTGGCATGGTCAGGTCTCCGGTCCGGTATAGGCGCAGGATTCGCCCTCGCTGTCGCGGAAGACGGCGACGCGCGCCAGATTCGGGCAGGCGGGCGCGAGGCTGCGCCAGATGAAGAGGCAGAGATTTTCCAGCGTCGCGGGGCCGATTGTTTCGATGTCGTCGAGAAAGCGATGGTCCAGCCGGTCGCGCAGCCGGGCGAGCTCGGCGCCGAACAGGCCGAAATCCATCACCATGCCGTGCGAATCGGGCGCGCCGCGCAGCGAAACCTCCGCGCGGTAGGAATGGCCATGGATGCGCCGGCTGGGTTCGGCGTCGATCCGGCGGTCCAGCGTGTGCGCAGCCTCGAAGCGGAAATCCTTGGTGAGTTCGAACATTATGGAATGCCGAGATATTTGTGGGTCTGCATCGACAGGCGCCAGCGCGGATGGGTTTTGCAATAGGCGATGGCGGCCTCGGTATTGGCCGCGCGGTCCGGCCCGTCCATCGGCTGCAGGAGGAAATGGGCGAAATCGAGCGATTCGAAGCGATCGGGCTCGGCGCCTTGTTGCGGATAGACCAGCTTGAGTTCGGAGCCCTGGGTGACGATGAGATCGGCGCCGGCTTTCGGGCTGACGCAGAGCCAGTCGATGCCGGGCGGCGGGGCGATGGTGCCGTTGGTCTCGACCGCGATTTCGAAGCGGTGTCGGTGAAGGGCGGCGATCAGCGCGGAATCGAGCTGGAGCAAGGGCTCGCCGCCGGTGAGGACGACGAGAGCGTGATCCATTGCCGGGGTTGGCCAGGCGGCGCGGATCGCCTGGGCGAGCAAGGCGGCGTCGGTGAATTTGCCGCCGCCCTGCCCGTCCGTGCCGACGAAATCGGTGTCGCAGAAGCGGCAGGTCGCGGCCGCGCGGTCGGCTTCGCGCCCGGACCAGAGATTGCAGCCGGCGAAGCGGCAGAATACCGCCGCGCGGCCGGCATTGCGGCCCTCGCCCTGCAGTGTGTGGAAAATCTCCTTGATGCTATAGGCCATCGGCTGGTTCCTTCATGTCCCGCGACCTATCGCAAACTTCCAGCCCTGACGAGGCCGAGATGGATCATGTCCCGCATGAAATGGACGCCGGAGTCGGGGCGCTGGCGGGCGATGCGTGCCTGAATTGCGGGACCGCGCGGGTCGGGCCGTGGTGCCATCGAGGGCAAGGTGAAGCATTTCGGCCTCTCGGAGCTGGGCGCGCAAACCGGGCGCCGCGCTCATGCCGTGCAGGAGGTGAGCGCGCTGCAAAACGAATATTCGCTCTGGACGCGCGGGCCCGAGACGAATGGCATTCTGGCGGCCTGCGAGGAACTGGGCATTGGGCTCGTACCCTATAGCCCGCTCGGCAAGGGGTTTCTCACCGGGGCCATGAACAAGGACACGACGCTGAACGAGAATGATTTCCGCCGCAACCTGCCGCGCTTCACGCCCGAAGCCATGACGGCCAACATGGCGCTGGTGGAATTGCTCAAATCCATCGCCGCACGGCACAACGCCACGCCGGCGCAAGTGGCGCTGGCCTGGCTGCTGGCGCAAAACCCCTGGATCGCGCCCATTCCCGGCACCACCAAGCTGCACCGGCTGGAGGAAAATCTCGGTGCTGCAAATCTGCTTCTTACACCCGCCGACCTGACAGAGATCGAAACCGCGTCGATCAAAATCCAGATCGAGGGCGAACGCTATCCCGCGCATCTCATGGCCACGGTCGGGCGCTGAGCGCGGCTGGAACCACCGCGGCACAGGAGAACAGCGGCAAGGCACACCATAAACGGGGAGCAGGACGATGGTGAAATGAGCTTTCGCCATCGTTCTTCCTCAGTTACACAAGCAAACCCCAGAACGAACTCTTCCGCCCATGCTCCAGGCGCAGCCGCGCGACATAGGCCTCATGCCGCTCATGGGTGCCAAAATCCGCTACCGCCGACGCCAAGCTCTCGCAATCCCGCAAATGCCGCGCGGCGTGTTTGTACCGGCTGGTACGATTCTTGGTCAGGGAAAAATCAATCATCGCCCGCAGCACCAGGATCGCCGCCAGCGGATGTTTGGCCGCGAGCGCATCCGCGGCACGGGTGAGAATTTCATATTGGTCACCATCAAGTTCTTTGTACCGCTGCGTTACCAGCGCCGCCGCGCGGTTCAGCTCCGGCCAGGAGACCAGAAAATACAGAGCATCACTGAGATTAGTCGAATTCCGCGCGTAATCGAGCGCCTTTTCCTCGGCCTCGACATCCTCGAAATCCGGCAATTTCTTGAGATAATCCCGCAAGTGCCGGGTCGAGAGCGAGCGCTCAAAACAGCGCCATCTGGCCGCCTGGGCATTATCGGCGCGTCCCAATGCTTCGAGCACCTCGATCCTGGCATCTTCCCAGTCAAAATCCGGCCAGTCCCAGCCTCGTGATTTGCGCGGGGCGGCAGCCTCGATCGCCGTCCAGGCTTCATCCGCCCGGCCAGCCGCCAGAAGACGCAGGGCAATCCCGGCTGCAATCTTGGGCACCGTACGGGTGTCCGCCTCATATTGGGCGATGAAGGCGTCAACATCGCCCTGCGCATCGGCAATCTCCTGCAAGGCCAGTTTCACAGTGCCGACGCGAGACCTCTCAGCGATCTCGTCCTCATAAATCGGCCCGGAGGAGCCATAGCCGATCCTGACGCGGTCCTTCGCGGCTCGCTTTTCCACCGGACGGTTCGAGAGGTCGATCATGAGTTGCTTCAAACGCCCCAGCCCTTCTGGCCCCAGCGCCTTGGCCAAAGCGGAAATCAGCCCGTCGAACTGGCCGTAATCATTCGCCACCAGCGCATCAAAGGCCTGGTCCGCCAGCGTTACCGGAGAGGCCTTGGCCAGCACGGCGACAACGCCAAGGTCTTCGCAAGCCTGATGAAAAATCGGGCTGATGATACCGTTGCTGTCATCGCAGCGCGCGAACACCGGGTTGGCCAACGCCATGAAGCGCCATAGCAGGTCGAGCGCTTCCTGCGGATCATCCCTGGCGATACTGCCCATGATCGCGACGCGTTGGGCCTCCAGATCAGCCGCCAGGGGCTTGATCCCGTGCCAATCCACAAACGAGCGCGCCCGGCCGATGGCGGCAAGCCGCTTGCGGACCTCCTTGCCCAACTCGCCGGGGCTTTGCGCACCCGCCAGCTCCATCCTCAGCCGCCGCTTCGCCAAAGCGTTTCCCGTGCTGATCTCGATCAGCAGCGCCGCCAGGCGTTCCGCGCCAAGAGCTTCAAGATTTTTGGCATTCAGAGTTGTTGTCTTGGCCATGCAACGTCCATCCAATGTCACGTTGTCGTGGCATGATCAGCTTCGGCATGGCAAGTCATGCCGGCAGGGCATAATTTCGTGCCCGCGCCGGGCCACAGACCAATATAAATTGTTGATTTTGTTTGTTTTAATTAGCCAGACTCGCCAATCCATAAATTGACCCTAAGCCGCAGATGCTATAGCCGGCATCACGTGAACGGGGCGAAACGATGACCGAAAGCAGCTTTTACGAACGACCGATTCTCAATTCGCCATACCGGGCACCGGAATGGCACCATCCGCTCGACGATAAAGGGCAGCCGCTTGGAGGCGAACCACGGCCGGGGCGCCGTGCGTCCCGTTTCATCGTACCCGTCCCGGCCTCTCGGAAAAAAGCCTCAGCCGGCCAATCGTCGCTGGAGCTGGAAACCTACACGCCAAACGCCTTGATCAACGAAATTCGCGGCTATGTTGATCGTTGGCGCGAGCTCAAAAACCCCGCGAACTGGGGCGTGACCGGCGCAACGCAGCGGCTTCTGGAACATTGGCGCCATCATGACTTCTCCGGCCCAACGCCCTTCTTCTGCCAGTTAGAGGCCGTCGAGACGATCATCTGGCTCACCGAGGTCGCGCCCGGACGCGCCACCTCAAAAGGGCTCCTGGATCAGATCGCCAAGGCCAACGAGGAGGCAAACCCCGCTTTGTTCCGCTTCGCCCTGAAAATGGCGACCGGTAGCGGCAAAACCACCGTCATGGCCATGCTCATCGCCTGGCAGGCGGTTAACGCCGCCCGCAAGGACTCGAAGGATTTCTCCCGCGCCTTCCTGATCATCGCCCCCGGCATCACAATCAAGGATCGCCTCCGCGTACTTCAGCCTAGCGATGCGAACAACTACTATGAAACCCGTGAACTCGTCCCGCCGGAAATGCTGCCTGAAGTTCGGCGCGCTGAGATCGTCATCACCAACTACCACGCCTTCCAGCACCGCGAGACCGTTTCCTTGCCCAAGGTCGCGCGCAGCTTCCTGCAAGGCAATGCACCCGAGCCGGTCAAGACCACGGAAACCGATGCTGAGATGCTCGATAGGGCCTGCGGCAAGCTGCTCAACTATGGCCGTGTCAACGTCATCAACGACGAGGCTCACCACTGCTACAGACACAAGATCGGCGGTGACGCCGAAGAAGCTCTGACCAGCGACGACAAAAGAGAAGCCGCCGAGAATGAAGAGGCGGCACGGCTCTGGATCAACGGCATTGAAGCCCTGTCCCGAAAGCTCCCAAAGGGTGTGCGCGCGGTTTACGATCTCTCGGCCACGCCTTTTTTCCTTCGCGGCTCTGGCTATGCCGAAGGCTCTCTTTTCCCTTGGGTCGTTTCTGACTTCAGCCTGATCGACGCAATCGAGAGCGGCATCGTCAAATTGCCGCGCGTGCCGGTCACCGACAATCTGGTGCAGACGGACACGGTCGTCTACCGCGATTTGTGGAAGCATATCGGCAAGGATTTACCCAAAACCGCCGCGGGCGCCGCCAAGCTCAGCCCGTTCGACCTGCCCAACACGCTGAAGACCGCGCTGAACGCCCTCTACAGCCACTATGAGGGTGAGTTCGAGCGCTGGCAGCGCGCCGGCATCGAAGTTCCCCCCGTGTTCATCGTTGTCTGCCAGAACACCGCCATCTCCAAACTGGTCTTCGAATGGATCGCAGGCTTCGAACGTGGCGATGCCGAGGAGGGTGAGCGCGCCGCCTTCCATGCCGGGCATCTCGAACTGTTCCGCAACTACGACGAACACGGTGCCCGCCTCCCCCGCCCGCGCACATTGCTCATCGACTCCCGCCAGATCGAATCCGGCGATGCGCTGGACAAAGGCTTCAGCTCCGCCGCCGCAGCCGAGATTGAGCAGTTCAAGCGGGAACTCGCCACCCGCGAAGGTGCCGCTAGCGCACAGGGCGAGATGAGCGAGGCCGCATTATTGCGCGAGGTGATGAACACCGTCGGCCGCGCCGGCCGCCTTGGCGAGCAAATTCGTTGTGTGGTTTCCGTATCCATGCTGACCGAAGGCTGGGACACTAACACCGTTACCCACATCCTCGGGGTGCGCGCCTTCGGCACCCAGCTTTTGTGCGAACAGGTCGTCGGGCGCGGCCTGCGCCGACAATCCTATGATCTCAACCCGGAGACCGGCCTGTTCGACGTTGAATATGCCGACATCATGGGCATCCCGTTCGACTTCGCCGCCTCCCCGCAAAAGACCCAGCCAACCAAAGTGAAGCCGGTCACGCGCGTCCACGCGATGAAGGAGCGTAGCGCGCTGGAGATCATCTTCCCGCGCGTCGGCGGCTACCGCCGCGAGCTGGCGGGGGACAAGCTGGAAGCCGTTTTCACCGAGGACAGCAAGCTCGAAATCACCCCCGCCGATATCGGCCCCACCTCCGTCGTCATGGAAGGCATTGTCGGCGCCGGGGTGACAATCACGCCCCAGGTGCTTGAGCGGCTGCGCCCCTCGGAGATCAGCTTCAACCTCGCCAAGCATCTTCTCTACGCGCACTTCCTTGACGAGGACGGCATCGCCAAACAGCATCTGTTTCCGCAAATCCAGCGCCTCGCCCGAAGCTGGCTCGATGGCGGCTACCTTGTCACCAAGGGCGTGCCGATCGGCGCGATCCTCTATCTGGATCAACTCGCCCGCGCCGCCGAAAAAATCGACATCGCCCTCACCCGTGGCAGTGAGGGGCGGATCATCGCCGTGCTCGACCCGTATAATCTCAAAGGCTCGACGCGCCACGTCAACTTCATCACCTCCAAATCCTGCTGGACCACCGGTGCGCGCCCGCCCAAATGCCACATCAGCCATGTGGTGCTGGACAGTACCTGGGAGCAACCTTTGGCACTTGCGCTGGAAAACCACCCGCGCGTCATTGCCTACGCCAAGAATCAGGCCATGGGCTTCGAGATTCCCTACCTCGATAGCGGCACCATGCGGCGCTACATCCCGGATTTCCTGGTCCGGCTCGACGATGGTGGCGCCGAGCCGCTCAACCTTATCCTCGAGGTGAAGGGCCTTCGTGACGAATCCGATAAAGCCAAAGCCGAGACCACGCGCGATTTATGGGTCCCAGGCGTCAATGCGCTCGGCGGTTTCGGCCGCTGGGGCTTCGCCGAATTCCGGGACTGGGCGATGATGGAACAAGACTTCTCCACCCTGGTCGAACAATTGCTCGCCTCTCCCTCCCCCTCGCGGGGAGGGTGGCGCGTAGCGCCGGGTGGGGGCAGGCGCGTAGCGCCGGGTGGGGGGCAATGATCCAAACCGCCACCATCGCCCGTGCACGCGCCCTGCGCCGCATCCTCAGCCCACCTGAAGCCAGGCTCTGGGTTGCCCTTCGCCGACTGCGCGGCGATGGGTTCCATTTCCGCCGTCAAGCGCCATTCCAGCAGTATTATCTTGATTTCGTCTGCCACGCCCACCGGCTTGCCATCGAGGTTGATGGCAGCCAGCACGGGCAGCCGGAACAAGCCCGGCATGACGCCCAACGCGACACGACATTGGCGCGGGCCGGCTACCGCACGCTTCGCATTGCCGCAGCTGACGTGCTGGGCAACCTTGAGGGCATCGTCACCGCGATCCGCCTGGCCTTAAATCAGGCCCCACCCGGCGCTTCGCGCCACCCTCCCCTCACGGGGGAGGGAGAAGGAATAACCTGATGGACCGCTCCGCCCTTCCGCCCCAGCATGACTCCCTCCCCTTTATGGGGAGGGTGGCGCGAAGCGCCGGGTGGGGCTCGGCATCCATATCATCACCGGGAAGAGAAAACGCCTGATGGCCCGCCTCCCCAAATCCGCCAAACAGATCGACGCGCTGAAGCACGATGCGGCGACCAGGCGCAACATCCCCACCGCCGAGATGGAAAGTTTTTTCCAGCGCGACGAGGATTCCGCCCCCCGCCCTCCAAAGCATTATGCTCGCGCCCGGCCCTTGGCCGAGGGCGAAACGCGAACGGAGGAGGAGCCGCGTGCCCCTGAGCTAATCTGGAATGGTGCGCGCATCACCATCACCGATGAGCAGATGGCCACACTGGCGCGAACCGGCACGCTCACCTTGTCCGACGCGCAACTCGTCTGGCGCGGCAAGGACAGGCAGGACTGGTCCGACCTCGTCGTCAACGTGCCGCCGCTCTATATTCAGGAAAAAATCCACCCGAAAGCGATCATCGACGACCTTAAGCGCCGCACCGCGCAAAAACGCGAGGCCGAGACCGACTCGCCAGACCTGTTCGCCGATTTCAACGGCATCACGCCGGAGCAGCGTGCCGAATTCTATCAGCACGACCAGCACTGGTCGAACCGCATGATCCTGGGTGATTCCCTCCAGGTCATGGCCAGCCTCGCGGAGCGCGAGAGCCTGAAGGGCAAGGTGCAATGCATTTATTTTGACCCGCCTTACGGAATTAAATTCAATTCCAACTGGCAGGTTTCCACCCAGTCGCGCGATGTGAAAGACGGCAAACAGACCGATATTTCACGCGAACCGGAACAGGTGAAAGCCTTCCGTGACACATGGAAGGATGGTGTTCACTCCTATCTTACCTAATCTGCGCGATCGCCTGACGGTGATGCGCGATTTGCTGACCGAAAGCGGCTCGATTTTTGTCCAGATTGGCGATGAAAACGTGCACCGCGTTAGGGCGGTAATGGATGAGGTGTTTGGAGAGGACAATTTCCTATCACTTATAGCCATCACCAAGGGTGCGACTGGTTTATCGGCGAGCGGAAGAATGCCGGCTCGTCTCGATTATATTATCTGGTACGCGAGACGTTCCGACCAAGTTAAATATCGACAGCTATTCATGCTCAAATCTGAAAGCAATGATCCTAACTTTCCATGGGTCATCTTACCGTCAGGCGAGCGACGCAGGCGCACCGAATTCGAACGAGATGGCGCCTTACTGCCCGAAAATGCACTACTAGGTCAAGACGTTTCTCTAACGAAACCAGGACCGGGAGCAAAATACGAAGTTGAGCATGTAGGCCGCAAATTCAGTTCAGGAAGCCGTTGGTGGGGTACGACTAAGCCTCAGCTTGAACGGGCACTAAAAACCAATCGTATCATCGTAATTGGAAATTCACTGCGGCACCTACGCTATCTGCACGAAAGTAGTTTAACCGCTATCGGCAATCTCTGGGACGGTTTTCTCGGCCAAAACGCGCCTGTCTATGTTGTCCAAACGAATACAGACCTCGTGCAACGCTGTATTCTTATGGCCACCGACCCTGGCGACCTCGTGCTCGACCCCACTTGCGGCTCCGGCACAACCGCTTACGTCGCCGAGCAATGGGGAAGGCGCTGGATTACCATGGACACGAGCCGGGTCGCCCTCGCTTTGGCCCGCACCCGCCTGATGGCAGCGCGCTACCCGTGGTATCTGCTGGCGGACAGCCGGGAAGGCCGCGCCAAAGAAGCCGAGCTGACCAAACGCCCGCCCGCTGACACGCCGCTGCATAACGACATCCGCCAGGGTTTTGTTTATGAGCGCGTGCCCCACATCACCCTCAAATCCATCGCCAACAACAAGTTGATCGACGACATCTGGGAAAAATTTCAGGCGGTGCTGGAGCCGCTGCGCGCCACGCTCAACGCTTCCCTCCCCCGAAGTGGGGAGGGATATGCCGAATGGGAAATTCCTCGAGAGGTTGATCCTTCATGGAGCCAAGCCGCGCGCGCGGCGCACGAGCAATGGTGGGAGGCGCGCATCGCCCGCCAGCGCGAGATCGATGCCAGCATCGCCGCCCGCGCCGATGTGGAATTTCTGTACGACAAACCCTACACCGACAATGCCCGCGTGCGGGTGGCCGGGCCGTTCACAGTGGAGAGCCTCTCGCCACACCGCGTGCTGCCCGCCAGCGAGGACGAACTGCTCGGTGATGCCAAACCCGTTGATGCGTCCCAGGCGGGACAGGATTTCTCCGCCATCGTCATCGACTATCTCAAATCAGAAGGCGTGAAACAGGAGCAGAAAAACGACCGCATTACCTTCGAGAGCCTCACCCCCTGGCCCGGCAACTATATCGGCGCCAGCGGCATTTTCATCGAGGGTGAAAACGGCCCCGAACGCCGCGCCGCCATCCTCATCGGCCCGGAATATGGCACGGTGGGCCGGCAGGACATCGTCGCCGCCGCGCGCGAGGCGGTGGATGCGCGGTTTGACGTGCTGATCGCCTGCGCCTTCAACTTTGATGCCCATTCCACCGAGTTGGGGAGTCTCGGCAGCTTGAAAATCCTCAAAGCCCGCATCAACCCGGACATGCACATGTCCGCCGAGCTGAAAAACACCGGGCGCGGCAACATGTTTGTCGTGTTCGGCGAGCCGGATGTCGAAATTCTCGACGATGGCAGTGCAGAAATCCGCGTGAAGGTCAACGGCGTCGATGTGTTCGACCCCAACACCGGCGATATCCGCTCCAACGACACAAAAGGTATCGCCGCCTGGTTCATCGACACCGATTATAATGAGGAAAGCTTCTTCGTCCGCCACGCCTATTTCCTCGGCGCCAACGATCCGTACAAGAGCCTGAAAACCGCCTTGCAAGCCGAAATCGACGAGGATGCCTGGGCAACACTGTATGCCGACACCTCCCGTCCGTTCCCGCGCCCGGCGCGCGGGCGCATCGCGGTGAAGGTCATCAACCATTTCGGCGATGAAGTGATGAAAATATTCGGGGTGTAGGGCCGTGAACTTTCTCATCGCCGAAAGCTTTACCGCCTCGTTCAACCGCCTGTCTGGCCTGGACCAGAAGGCGGTGAAGGCCAGCGTGTTCGATTTGCAGATGGACCCCACCGGCAACGGGCTGCAACTGCACCGAATTGATAAAAGCAAGGACCAGAATTTCTGGTCCGCCCGCGTCAACCGCGATATACGGCTGATTATCCATAAAACCAGCGAGAGCGTGCTGGTTGCCTATGTCGGCCATCACGACGACGCCTATGGCTGGGCCGAGCGCCGCCGGATTGAGGCGCATCCGCGCACCGGGGCCATCCAGATCGTCGAAGTGCGCGAGCTTGTCGAGGAGAGCGTACCGGCCAGACCCAAGGAAAAACCTGCCCCGGCGCTGTTCGCCAGACTGGACGATAACGCGCTGCTCTCCATCGGCGTACCCCCCGACTGGCTCGCCGATGTACGAATTGCAAGCGAAGAGGGTTTTTTCGCGCTGGCCCAGCATTTGCCCGCCGAAGCCGCTGAAGCCCTGCTCGAATATGCCACCACCGGCAGGCTGGCACCCCCCGCGCCGAAACCGGCGATCGCCGACCCCTTCGCCCACCCCGACGCACTACGGCGGATCAGGCCCATCGCCGATCAGCAGGAACTGGAACAGGCGCTGGCCTTCCCATGGGAAAAATGGGGCGTGTTCCTGCATCCCTCGCAACGCGCGCTGGTTGAGCGCACCTTCTCCGGCCCGACGCGCGTCGCCGGATCAGCGGGCACCGGCAAAACCATCGTCGCCATCCACCGTGCCGTAAAGCTTGCGCGCGAAAATGCCAGCGCCCGCATTCTGCTGGCCAGTTTCTCGCAGCCTTTGGCGGACGCCATGGCGAAGAAGCTGTTGGTTCTAGCTCCTGAGACGGGCGGCATCGTCCAGCGGATCACCACCGCATCCTTCCACGGGATCGCCGAGCAGATGTATCAGCTCGAACACGGCGTGCGCCCGCGTATCGCCTCGGAGACCGTGCTGCGGGAGCGCTTGCGCACCGCCGCGGCAAACCTCAAGGGTTTCTCTGAACGCTTCCTCCTCTCCGAGTGGACCAACGTCATCGATGCCTGGGGGCTGACCTCGCTGGATGCCTATGCCACGGTCCAGCGCATGGGCCGCAAGAGCAGGCTCGGCCCCAATCAGCGCGCGAGCCTATGGCCAGCATTCGAGGCTGTACGCGAGGCGCTGGCGGTCGAACGATATACGACATGGGCGAATGTCTTCACCGATCTTGCCAACGCCTTGGCGCAGCGGCCCCTCAAGCCCTTCGACCATGTCGTCATCGACGAAGCACAGGACCTTGCCCCGGCCGAGCTGAGGTTCTTCGCGGCTCTGGCGCCTGCGAAGGCGGATGGCCTGTTTCTGTCGGGCGATGTGGGCCAGCGCATTTTCCAGCACCCTTATTCATGGGCGAGCCTTGGCGTCGATGTGCGGGGCCGCTCCCACACGCTGAAAGTCTGCTACCGCACCTCGCAACAGATAAGGCGCGCTGCCGACCGGCTATTGCCGGCGGTGTTGCGTGACACCGATGGGCTGGAAGACGAGCGGCGGGGGATCGTCTCAGTCTTCGAAGGCCCCGCCCCGGAGGTTAAATCTCTCGCCAGCGCAGAAATTGAAGCGGAAATTGTTCGTAAAACCGTCAAAACTTGGCTTGAAGAGGGCATCGCGCCCCGTGAGATCGGCCTGTTCGTCCGCACCACGCAGCTTGTCGCCCGTGCGCGCGCCGCAATTGCCGGGCTTGCGGGCGTGGACGAAATGGTGACTGTTCCCATGAGCTCGGCAAAGGGGCTCGAGTTTCGGGCTATTATTGTCATGGCGTGCGACCAGGGAGTTCTGCCACTCGACGAGCGCGTTGCCGATGCCGCCGATGAAGCAGAGCTGGACGACATCTACGAAACCGAGCGAAGGCTGCTTTATGTCGCCTGCACCCGGGCACGCGAACATCTGCTCCTTACGGGGGTGACACCGACATCTGAATATCTGGCGGATTTTTTGCAGTAGAAAGGCCGTCGTGAAGTGGCGTCGGATTAAACTTCAAAGCCAACTCACTCCCTCCCGGCATGATGATCGACCGCCTTCAGCGACGCGGCGATATCGCCAATCGACCGGAACAGCACCAGCGTATCATCTTTCGACGGCAAAAAACCCCTGCGGCGCCAGAACGCAGCCGCCTCATCATCAACGGCATTGACGATGAGAGCCCGCCCACCGATCAGTTCGGCGCCGCTGACGCTGCGGGCCAGCGCGTGGTTGAACAATCCTGTGCCAATCCCCTGCCCCACCCAAGCACGATCCGTCGCAAGCTGGCCGAGCAGAATACACGGCACCGGGTTCGGCGGCTGGCCAGTGCGGATCGAGCGCGGCAGAGTGGCTGGCACAATGGCGGTAGGTGCCAGGCCGTAATAGCCAACCACCCGGCCCGCCGCATGGACGACCATGACCACCGTGAACCCCTTCTGTTGATTCGCCAGCGCCCGGGTCTTCAGCCAATGGTCAAGCGAAGGTTTGCCGCAGGAGAACTGGGATAAATCGTGACCGGCATTCAGGAGCTCCGGCGCGGAAAGCGGCGGCTCCGCCATCAGCGCTTCGCCGTTCCCTTCTCCCACGGCGCCTTGCGGCGAAGGGATGCCACCATTTCCGGCACGGGCGCGGCCGGCGCGGAGACTGCTTGGACGAACGCGTCAAAGCCCTCCGGACTCATGCGCACCAACGTGCTTTCCATGAGAACCTCCTCGGCAGCCCGAACTGCCGCCTCGCGCACAAAGTCCGTTCGCGAGCGCCCGCGCAGATCGGCGGCCCTGTCGATAATGGCGATGTCACCTTCCGGAAGCCGCATCGAAAGCGGGTGGTCCTTGCGCTTGGCTGAGGCGGTCATGGCTGTGGCTTTTGTCATAGGCGGCATATAAAACTGTGTAGCGCATTATGCAATACAATGCAATGCAATGCAGTTGCTTCCATCACCGGCTATGCCGCCTCGTTTGCTCCCGCTGCTCAATGTGATCCCGCCAATCTTGGCCTCGTTGACCAACCTGACGCCAGAATTCCGCCTCGCTCTGGCGATTGACCAACGGCCGGCGGGCCATTCTGGCCAAGCGCTCCGCCACATCCGCGCCGATACGGGCAACACGCGCCAATGCTCCACCATGACGGCGCAGTTGCGCCGCCAAACCGAGCAGCTTCTCGTCAAATGCCCGCGCAATCCGGCGGCTCATCAACCGCTCAGCCAGCATCGACGGCTGCTCCCGCGCCGCCCCGCGCGCTTCCGCTGCCCGGTGAACCCTCTGCGTCGCCTGGACCGCCCCGCGCCGCAGGTTAGCGGCACGCTCAATCAATGCCAGAGCGGCTTCCTTCTCAGGTTGCTGGGCAAAATTGCGGATGATGTTGTTCAACAGATCGCCGTGCCCGATCTCGCGCTGGTCGCCCAAAGGCCGCCGGGCAATCACCTCCGCGCGCTCCGCACCCTCCGACGTCACGATAAAACTCTGCTCCCGGTGCCGGCTGCCCGATGTATAGGCCCCGAATGCCGAGACCAGTTTCGTGCCGCCCGGCATCGCATGAATATGCTCCGTCACGGTGGTGCCCTGCGCGGTATTGGTGGTCAGCGCGTCGCCATAGGCAAGCTGGATTCGGCCGTTGGCATCATCGCGCAACGTATTCCAGGCGACCGCTCCTTCCCTGCCCGCACCATTCCTCAAGGTCAGCCCGGCAGCGTCGATGGCGGTAATTTCCAGCACTGACCCGTTGCGACCGATATTCCCGACCGTGCCGGTCTCCATGAATTTGGCATTTGTCCGCCGGAACAGGCGAACCCGGTCCCCTACGGCAAGTAACAGCTCATACTCCCGTTCCCCAACCCCATCGGTGGCTTTGATCGTGATGAGGTCCACACCAATTTCCCGCAGGGTTCGGCGCTGCTGGCGGATAGCCAGGCTGATATCATGCGCCTCGGCGTTACTTGGCGCGCTCACCGAAATGCTGAAGTCTGGCCGGTCCCGGTTCGCCTCATGCCGCTGCCGCCAAAGCACTGCGACATGCGCCACCGCCTCCTCAATACCCGCCCGGCACGATCCGCAACGTGCCATTTGCATCCTTCCTGCGCACGACCTCTTCCGTCTGGCCATTGCGCAACATCAGCACCGTCCCGCGCTCTTCCTCCGCTTTCTGCCTGACCGAAGAGCCCAATTCCGGCACCTTCTCCGCGCCCATCGCCCGGCGCAGCAGCTCGATCACCGGCCCGGCTTCCACCGCCTGCATCTGCTTGGGGTCACCGATCATGACCAGCTGGAACTTTTTCTCCGCCTGCGCCGCCATGATCACGTTGAGCTGACGGGTACCGAGCAACCCCAGCTCATCGACCACCACGACGGATTTGCGATCGAGGACCAGCTTTCCCCGCTCCAAATCCCGCAGGAATGCCGTGACAGCCCTGGTGTTACCCGCGGGAATCCCGGCTTCCGCCAGATCATCGGACTGCCGCCACGCCAGGGCGATGCCATGGACGGCCCTGCCATCCTCCTGCCAGGCCTGAACCAATGGCTTCAGTAATGTGCTCTTGCCGGAGCCCGCCACGCCGATGGCGAGCCCCACACGCCCGCCAGCACCAAGCTGGTCGATGATCCGCCGCTGCGCCCTTCCATGCGCGCTGGTAAAATCAATCTCCGGGAACGCAGCCACCGCCGCCGCGATGGCTTTGTGCGAGAGCACGGCACTGCGATCCCGCGCCCCGGCCCGCGCAGTCTCAATGAGCAACTTCTCCTCGCGGACCTCGATCGTCGTGGTTACCGCCATCCGGTCCCTGCCCTGCCGTCCCGGTACACGGCCCCAGATCAACGCGGCATTCTCACCCCGGCGCTGCATGCCACGTTCACGGAAAGCCTGGGTGATGGCATCGACATCTCGGGCTTCCCCAATCCCCGCAGCGATCAGCCCCTTGGCGGCGGCGATCCGGGCATCGGCGCCGTCGATCACCGCCCGCCGGTCGAACTGCTTGCCCAGCAACGGCAAGGCGATCTGGAAGGCTGCCTCCAGCCGCTGTTCACGGCCGGGGAGGGGTGCGATATCATCCGGACGCAGCACGCTGCGATGCGCATAGCCCAGCCGTACTGCCGTCGCCCGCCAGGCGACGAGATCGCTGACATCATCGCTTTTGGCCTCGCGTGGGTTTTGCACCCCAGCTTTCAGCAACGCGATTTTTCGGACGGATGTGAGACTCTCCCAATCGAGGCCAAGTGATCGTGCATAGGCCCGCGCGGCTGCGGTGCCGCCCATGGTCCGCTTGCTGAATTGCGCGACGACATTCTCCGGCACGGCGGAGAGACGCGCCATTTCCGTGCGAGCGTCGAGTTCCACCACCACGCCATGGGCGCGTAGATGATTGGCGAGATAGGCCTGGTACAGCGCGCCCCATTCATGGATCCGCCCCTCAAGCAAAGCGAGATCGAGGCTGCCCACCCGGCCACTCGGCGTTTCCACGATGTTGAACACCGCTACGTGGGTGTGCATCTGCATATCACCCGGTGCGCGGCCCTGTGCCCCGGTGAGCGTATGCAGCTCCGTGACGGACGGCCCCTGCGCATCCTCCCGCACGATCTCAACCGTGGGCCGGGCCGCGTAATGGTCAAACGACACCCAGCCGATGGAACCGGCCTCATAACCCCGTTTCGCGGCGTCCCCTATCGAGGCCCGACCGATCTCCCGCTCAATGGCGGCCATGACGCTATCGATCGCGTCTCGGTGCGCCTGGTGCAGCATCGCCCGCTCGGCTTTGGTGGGCGCGAAAGCCCAGGCGATGGAGAGCGATTTGGGCGCGGAAAAGGTAAGATCGATATAGCCAATCCGCATCTTGGCGGCTTCAAAGATGGTCTGGTATTGGCGGGCACTCACCTCCCGACCATCGGCATCACGCCCCGAGAGTATATGCGCGCGTTGTTCGGTGGTCAGCGTTTTGTCTTTGATGCCCAAGCCTGCCAGCAAACGCCGCACCGCCCGCTCGGCTTCCTCGGCAGGCAACGCCTCACCATTTACCTTCCGCCCCGCCAGCAACTGCGCCAATTGTTCGTGCGTTGGCATCTGCGCAGCATCCAATCCAAAAATCTGTGCAAGCTGCAGGCTCGATGCGCGCTGCACCCGCCCCTCGATGGCGCCGCCATCCGCGCGCTGCCCGTTCAGCAGGCACGCCACCTCATCCGGCTTCAGCCCGCGATGCGGCTCAATCCCCAGCCGCCGCGCCAGCATCGGGTTCATGTCCCGCCGGGGCGCTGCAGTCGCACTGCTGCGATCTGGCGCGACGGCGGCCTCGGCCATCGCAGCGTCGAAGCCCCTCTCTTTGTCGTCTGTCCCCTCACCGCTCCCATCGCTGGTTGGACCTGCCCCAGACAGGCGAACCAGACTGGCCAGCGCCTCTTCACGGCCCGCCAGCCCCGCCACCGCGAAGGCTGCCAAGGCACGCAAGATCAGCTCATCCCACCCATCGTCAATGCCAGTGGCGGTCACAGCGCCGCTCTCGGCAAGACGCTCAACCTCCGCCCGCACCAGCCCATCCAGGACATCCGCCGCCAAAGAAGCGCCACCCGCCGCGAACCGGCCATAGCGTGACGCGGCGGCATCGGCGAGCGTTGGGGGGGGTCACGCCCTGCTCATAATATTCGGCCATCGCCGCCATCTCGGGCGACAAGGTCTGCTGCAACAGATGCTCGCTCATGAACCGTGACGCGGCCGGCGCTCCCGCCGCCCCCGTGCGATAGGTCAACATTCAGCCACCCTCATTATCCATGGGTGGGCTCTGCGGCCATTCCGTCCCGTTGTGACCCGGCGGCGTTTCGCCGGGTGGCACGCCAAAGGCCACGCTCAGAACCTGGGCCAGCCCGTCAAATTTCCGTTCCACGTCGTCAACCGATGCATCCAGCTCCATGATGGCGGCGGTCAGGTCCCGCAGGGTTTTGAGCAGCGGCGACGGTGCGGGTTCCTCGGCGGCAAATTCACTGAGCTTGCGCAGCAGACTGGTCTGCGCGTGCAGCGTATCGAGCATCAGCCCCAGCGCGCCGTTCATCGCGGCCTGCCCGGCGTCCAAAGCCGCCAGCCGGGCGGCAATCGCCTCCAGCGATATTTGTGCCGCCGGAGACGGTCCCTGGGCATCCGGCCTACCGCCGTGGTGTTCCATCGGTGGCGTTATCAGTCGCGGCCGTGACGCACGGCTGGAGGCGCTTCGTCTCACGGCGTCAGCCGCCGCCGGTGCGGCACGTCCAAGGGCGACGCTTCCAGCTCATTCAGTGTTGGCTGACGCGCGTTATCAGGAATACGCGCTTCAGCCCGCGCATCCCGCAGCAGGCTCGCCGCCCGGGCCAGGGCGACATTCTTCTCCGGTGTGGATTTACTGGCCACCGAAAGCCAATACGCGGCGGCGGCGCGGTCGAGATCGGCGTCGATTTCGGACATGGGGTCACGCTCCTTCGTGGTTTGATCGCTGGCCGGGGACGGTCTGAGACCCCGGCTTGTGGAAGCGGTTCTCCGCCACCAGTGCCTGCATCTCTGGGCGCCTAAAATAAATCGCCCGCCCGCAGCGCAGCGGCGCCATGCCGCGTGCGAGAACAAACATTTCGTCATCGCGCACGCCGCGCATCAGCTCAGCCTTGCGGATCAGCGGCCGCCCGATCTCGTGATAGGAAACATTCGAGCCACGCGAGAGCGAGGATGATTGCATGGCCTTGCCGGATTTGCCGGTATTCATCCCCTCGGAGCTCGCCATCACGCCATAGGTGCCAAAGGAGTTTTCGAGCTCGGTGGCAGTGTCGAGATCCTGCACCGCCGCGTAGCAGCGATAGGAGACGCCGTCATACCAGGAGCGTTTGCCCTGTTCGCCCCATTGCTCGACGATCTGCCCGCTCGATTGATAAAGGAGCTGCATGGTGATGCCGTATTTGCGCCCGGCATCGCGCGCGGTTTCCAGGATTTTCATGTAGCCAAGCCGCGCCGCCTCATCGAGCAGAAACAGCACCCGTCCCTGCATCGCGCCATCCGCCTCATACACGGCATTCAGCAACGCGCCGATGATGGTGCGCGATATCCCGGGTTCCGTCTCCAGCGCCTTCAACGGCATTTTCAGGAAGATCGTCACCTTGCCATCCAGCAGGACGAAGGTCTTGAAGCTGTTGCCGGAGACGAGATCGGCGAAGGCCGGGTTGGCAAGCCAGGTGGTCAGTTCGGCGGCACTGCCAATCACCCCACTGAACGTCTCATCAACCAAGCCGCAAACCGGCCCGGCAAGTTGGCGCGCATAGGCGCTGGGGCTCGCCTCAAAGATTCCCCGCAGCACGGCTCTGACCTCATTGGCCGGCATGGCGATTGCACGGCGGACCGCGCGCAAGGTTTTGAGTTTTACCGGCGCCGTCTGGTCAAAGAGAATATGAGCGAGCAAGCAGCGCACGACATTGCGCGCCATGCTGTCAAAAAAATCATCTTTCTTGGCCGCTGGCTTGTGATCCCCGCAGACCCAGGCGACAACGGAATCGATGTTGGTTGCCGCCAGCGGCGAAGTGGTCTCAATCCAGTCCAGCACGTTGAAGCCGGCACCTGCGCACGGATCGAGCTCATAGACCGCCTGCCCCATCGCCTTACGCGCGTCTCGCAGCATCGGCGCGATCTCTCCGGCGGGGTCGAGAATGACCGCCGAACCGGCCCAGTGCAGCAAGGTCGAGACCGCCGTGGTGGTTTTATAGCCGCCACTGCCGATGATCATCAGCGAATGCGTCGGCCCTTCACGGCACGGATCGATCAGCAAAGGCGCCTGCCCGCCCTGCCCCCAGCTTTTCGGATCTTCCGGATCAAAACGCCGAACGGCCACCTTGTCCCGATCGACACGATAAGCCTCGCCGACAACAATCCCGCCAAAGACAGGATTTGGCCCCGGAAACCGCTCGCGTGCGGCCGCCATGCCCATCCAGGCGGCGCGGCCATGATTATCCGTCACCGCCAGAGGCGAATTGACGATGCCGCCAAACAACGGGCGCCGGAGTTTTGGCCCGACCACGCGCTGGCCGCGATAGATCAGCCCCGCCATCATCCCCACCGGCGGCATAATGCCCACGGCGGCGCCAATCTTCAGCCAAAGCGCGACGCGCGGATTGCCGTCAAAATTCAGCGCGTAAAGCCACCATTGCCAGAACGGCCGGGGAAATTCATGTAGCAGCCCGGTGCCCAGCAGAAACACGAAGGACGCCACCACGGTCCAGGCGATGAACGCCAGGATGATGCCAAAGCCGGTCTTGATGATGAGCTGCCCGGCCTGCTCCGAGAGCGCGATCCCCATGGCTCAGGGCGCCCGCAACAAATGCGCCGCGGTCTCGCCACGGCGGGCGGCATCGGCGGCGAACCACACCTCGCCGATCTCATAGACCGCGCCCTCATTGTGGAACGGGACGATCAGATCGACGGCCGCGGACAAAAACTCCATCAGCGTCCTGTCATCCCACCGCCCGCCTTGCGAGCTGCCCTTCACCAACGCGAACAGCCGCCTGAAGGCCTGTTCGGGGTCACGGCCATGGATGGTGGTGATCGAGCCGGGGTGGCCGGAGACGATCTCGTTGATATAGGTCCAGGCCGCGTCATCGCGCAGCTTCTGCAACAAGATTCGGTCGGGCTTCATGCGCAGGCTGGCTTGCAATAACATCTCCGGCGTCACTCGCGCTGAGCCGATATTATCCTTGGCATAAAGCAGCCGGACATGGTTGGGCTGGGGAATGACCAACTCCAGCGTGTCCTCGATGGTGATTAGCCGTTCCTGCGCCGGGATGGCGCTGATCAGGGTTTTGCTCATGGTCGTCTTGCCCGAGCCGGTGGCGCCGCAGAGCAGAATGGTCAGACGCGCCTGCACGGCACACTCCAGGAAGCTCTTAATGTCCCCGGCATCGTACAAGGCGAGCAGGGCGGCAAAATCGCGCTGCATCGCCACCCGACGCCCCGCCCAGTTGTTCCAGCCGGTCACCCGGTAGCGGCGGCCGGCACCTCAAGCGGCGCCACCGACTGCCCCGGCTTGCGGATGGTGATGCTGAGCGTGCCCTGCGGCGCGGCGGGCGGCATGCAGATTTGCAGCCGTTCACCGCCCGGCAATTCCGTGGCACAGAGCGGGCTGCGCGGCCCGACATCCTGCTTGCGCAGCGCCCCGGCCAAAGTGGCGATATCCTCGAGGTCCGCATAGTCGAGCGGCACCGCTTCCGCCCGGAATTTTCCGCGCTGGCGCACGAACATCTCGCCCGGGCGGTTGATGCAAATCTCTTCTGTCGCCGGATCATCCAGCCAGTGCGCCAGCGGCTGCGTCAGATATGTCAGCAAGCGCGCGGCCTCACCCGCCATGGCCCGTCTCCGCGCCATTTACATCTACGCCACCTGTCTCCGCGCCGGTATCGTCGAGCCGCAACCGGTACACGCTGGAAAAATCCAGATCATGCGCGACGATCAGCGATACGGTATCGCCCTGGTTCTTGGTCAGCGTCGGCGGAATATTGATCGAATTCGCCAAGGCCGTATTGGCGACCGACTGGCCGTTGCTCTGGGCGGCATAGACAAAGCCGAGTGCCGCCTGCTGCGAGGTTGAATTGCTGTTGCCATTGCCCGCCGCCGCGAGAGTTCCGGCCTGCAGCCCACCTTGCACCAGGGTGAACATCAGCGCGCCGCCAAACCGGTCCCAGAAATGATTATTGACCGCTCCCGGCAAACCCGCGCGCCCCAGTTCGTCCGAACCCGGCGAATCCAGCGTGACGATGACGTGATCCGGCGTCTCGGCCCGGGTCCAATCGACAAACACCCGGTTCTGCCCTTGCAAAAACCCGCTCTCCAGCTGGCCGACGATTTTGGTGCCGCGATCGAGCAGCACGACATTGCCCGTGGAACCCCGGATGTCGATCGGCACCACGCAGGTCACTAGGCCGGGAAGCTGGCTGTCGATCGCGGTTTGCAGAGTGCAGGGGATCATCGTGCCTTCGGTGATCACCATGTCGGGATTTTGCAGCACCGATGCCTGCTCGCCATCGAGAACAGTGGGCTTCAGCCGGGCCGCCAAGGGGGAATTGTCGGGCATCGGCGCCCCCGTCGCCGCTGTTGCATCCGGCTCGGTGGCATTGGACGAGACCGGCTGGATGGGGGGCGGCGCCGATGACCCGGAGAAGGCCATGATCGGCGCCGCAGCGGGCGACGCCTGCGCAGGTGCGTCCGGCAAGCCCGTTTGTGGTTCGGCGGGGGCGGGCAATATCTGCGCGGCGGGCTCCATGGCCGATTCCGGCGGTCCGTTAAAAACCTCGCCGCCATTCGTGTAAGCCGCTGGCGTGACGTTTTGCTGATCCGCTCGCTTATGGCTGAACAGCGCATTGAACCAGATGAAGCCAAGCCCGAGAACCGCCATCAGCGCCAGAATGCCGAGCTTGGTGCCGGTGGTCAGCTCCCGGCGCGGCGTGCCCGCGACTGGCGAGCGCCCATCCTCCACTGGCGATGCCGCTGCCGGATCGGCCCGGTTCACCGCCTCCGGCCCATTGGGCGCATGCCCGCTCATGGCGAGGTTCCCGGCAGGGCATTGCCCGGCGGCACAACGCTACGGCATTCACACAATTTACTTGCGCCCGTGTCTGACCTCTGATTCCCTGCGTCGCTCCTGGATTTGGAGGGATGAGGTGGGTAATCGAGGCGGTGAGCTTGGTCATTTTGGTGATGCGCGCCGAGCGGCGATGGGGAGTACGCTGATCGAGCGGGTAATGGAGACCGGATCACTGGTGATCCGTAAACTTGGACGTGGCCGCGCTGGCGAAATCGCGATCCACCGATTTTTATCGGCCCCCTCGGTCACGTGCGGCGAAATGAACGACACCCTGGCTGCCCGGACTGCGGCGGCATGCAAAGGGCGTCGGATCGTGGCGGCACAGGATACCACGGAGATCAATTTCGCGGGGCGCGAAGAGCGACGCCGTGGTCTGGGACCGGCCGGAGATGGCGTTTCTGCAGGTTTTTTCATTCATCCGGTGATCGCAATCGACAGCGAGACGGAGGCGGTCCTCGGTTTACTCGATACCAAGATATGGACCCGGACCGATGAATTCGTTGCCGCCTCCGCGCGAGAACGCACGATGGAAGACAAGGAAAGCATTCGTTGGTTGGAGGGGGCGGTACGTGTCGGAGAGCGCCTGACCGACGCGACCTCTGTGGCCGTGGTGGCCGATCGCGAGAGCGATATCTATGCAAGTTTTGCGCGGCGGCCGACATCGGTCGATCTGATCGTTCGAGCCGCGCAGGATCGCGCGCTGCATGACGGGACACGCCTGTTTGCTGCAGCGGCGGACTGGCCGGAGTTGGCGCGCAGCGAGGTCCACGTCGCGCCAACGCGAACTGGCGTTCGGGGCCGGGTCGCGATGGTCGCGCTACGCGCTGGCACGGTGGTGATTTGCCGTCCGCGTCACGGCAATGATCTCGACGCTCCGCCGCATCTGACGCTGACCATGGTCGAAGCGCGCGAGGTCGATGCCCCGAGCGGGAGCCCGCCGCTCTTATGGCGGCTACTGACCACGCTCGATGTCACCAATGCCGACGGAGCCGCAGAAATTGTGCGCTTATACCGGCTGAGGTGGCGAATTGAAGAAATTTTCAGATCCTTGAAAAGCGACGGCATGCGGCTGGAAGAAACCCAAATGCATGACGCCAGGCGGCTGTTCAAACTGGCTCTGGTCGGGCTTGCAGCGGCAACCCGAACCGTCCAATTGGTCGACGCTCGCGATGGCAGCCCACGACCGGCAACCGATGTGATCGACGCCGCCCTGATGCCGGCCGCCGAGGCCATCGCCCCGACACTCGAAGGCAAAACAGTCCGCCAGCAAAACCCTCATCCCCGCCAGTCTCTCGCCTGGCTGTCCTGGATCGTCGCGCGACTCGGTGGCTGGAATTGTTACTATAAACCACCGGGGCCAAAAACCATGCGAGCCGGATGGGCACAGTTCGCCTCAATGGCCGCAGGCTTCGTCCTCGCTACCCAGTCAAATGTGTGAATCCCGTAG
>NZ_JAIMBZ010000004.1:0-237514 GCF_025499445.1 Acidiphilium sp. AL | reverse complement strand
GCGTCGCGGCACTGCCGCCCGGAATGATCGGCCCGGCGCCGGTCGCCGGTGCGGCCGGCACGATCACCGGAGCCGGCGCGTTCTGCGCCCAGACCCGCGCGGAGAATACCATGCCGGTCGCGACCGAACAGGCGGTGAGAAGCAACAATCGCTTACGCGTTGACCCAACTTGCATGTACAACCCCCAGAGCTCTTTACGAGCAGAAAAACCAGTTCCCGTTCAGGGCAATTCGTTTCGCCGCTCCGGCTCGGACCCATGCCGAATTTGATGGACGGCGTATTACAGACCCGCGCATGTCGCATGGCGGCAATTTCGCTGCCAAGAGCGCCCGAGCAACAGGATGCCGGTTTTCAGGTGCGGACCGATCCAATATTGCGCTGCAACATGCCGCGAGTCGCACACGTCAGCCTGTTTCTGTCGCGGGATGGGGGGGTGATTGAACGAAGCTGTCTGTCGCATTTGTGCAACATGACGTTTCATTGCCCGAAACCTGCGATTGCGCAAAATTATCACGATTGCGTGATCGACTGTTTCATCGGCACATGAAAACACGGTTTTCCGTGTTTGTTCCGTCTCAAAAATATACTAACGCCGGGACTCGCGGAAACGACGCCTTTCAGGACACCCGGTGATGGATCACGTCGTCGCTGCGCTCCTCGTGACGACGGATGGGGGGGCTGGTTCGCGCAATGAGGCTTCAAGTGCCGCATTGCTCAAAAAAACCGGCCCCGCAAGGGGCCGGTTAGTGGGTGTGGTAGTCCGGTTAATCAGAACCGCGCGGTGACGTTGAAGAAGATCGACCGCGGAATGCCGACGAAGGCCGAGGCGTAGGTCGGGGTATTTACGAAACCACCCGCGCCGTTGGGAATTTCCGCCGGCGAGAGGAAGTAGTGCTGATAGTAGTGCAGCCCGAGCAGATTGTGGATATTCAAGGAGAATTTCAGATACTGGATATGGTCGTAGCCGTGCAGCCGCAGTTTGTAGCTCAGGAACAGATTCATCAGGATGTAGCCGGGCAGCTTGAAGTTCTGAACCGGCGGCTGGCCGCCGAGCGCCTGGGCGAGATTGGCCGGCCCGCTTGGATAATAGGGCGCGGTCGCCAGGGCCAATGCGCCATTTGGGACCCCCGGAACAATGACCGGAGTGTTCGGCAAGACCGGCGGCAGATCGAAGGTGATATATTGCTGGCCGGTATACTGGCCGGAGAGCCGGGCACTGAACGGTCCGCGATCGTATTCGACGCCGAAATTGCCGAGCCAGTTCGGGATCGCGGCGAGCGGATTGCCCTTGAACACGTAGCCGAACTGACCCTCGAACGGCGTATCCTGCGCGAAGAAATTGTTGAGATAATTCGCCTTGGTATAGGAGGCGTTGCCGAACAATTCGATATCATGAGTCAGGCGATATTTGCCGGAGAATTCGTAGCCGCGATATTGGGATGAGCCGGTATTCGCATAGAATGACAGCAAGGTCTGATAGTTGGTGTAGAACGAGAACTGGTCGTTGATTTTCTGGTAGTAGATATCGCCGTTCAGATAGAGGCGCGCGGTGTCGTAGCGCAGCCCGGCTTCATACAGATGCACGATTTCCGGCGTCGGCGCATGGGTGGTGCTTCCCGCCGATCCTCGCGAATAATCGGTTGCCGGCGCGAAGCGGGCGGATTTGCCGTAGCTGGCATAGGCGACCATGTGATAGGGCAGGTCGTAGCTGATGCCGAAATAGGGTTCGGCCACCGCGCCCCAGTTCTGCAATTTCCCCGGCAGGCCCTGCAGGCTGAACTGGGTGATGTTGCTGGTATAGATCCCGGTGAAAGTGACGCCGGGCAGCAGATGCAGTCTATTGTGCAGCAGGTTGATCTTGTCCTGCAGATAGGCCGAGTAGATCGTGCGCTGAATGCCGCCGCCGAACCCGAAGGAGTTGTTGCCGATTTCGTTCGGCATATTTGGCGTGGCGTACATGAAGCTTTGGCCGCTGCTCGATTCCTTGGCGACCAAGCCGCCGATGGTGATGTCGTTATGTGGCAGGAAGATATTGACCTTCGGGGTGAAGCCGATGGTGGTGCTGTGATTATTGATCTGCTCGGCGGATTCGCCGTAGGAATAGCAGGTCGGGTTGGTCGGGCTGCAACCCGCCGGTGCGAACATGAACGGATCATAGGTGAAGAAGCCCGGCGCATAGGCTTCAGGATTTGTTGCCACGCCATTGGCTACCGCCGTCGGCCCGAGAGCGCCGTAGCCGAGATAGGGAACCTGGAAATTCACCTGATACGGGAAATTCGGGTCCAGCGAATAGGTTCCTGGCGCGTAAGGGTTCATGAAGCTGGTGAAATCCGACGACGAGCGGATCATGAACAATTTGCCGCTGACGATCAGATGCGGGTTGATATAGGTCTCGTCGCTCAGGATCGCGGTCAGGTATTTGTTGTTTTCCTTGGTGAAGCTCAGGGAATGCGGGAAATTGTAGCTGTAGCTGTTGGCCTGCTGCAACGGGACCGGAATCGAGAATGCCGAGATATAGCCATCGGCCCGGTTGAACAGAATCGTTCCCGAAAGGTGGGATAACCCTTCGTCATAGGGCTTGACGATCGAGAACAGCATGTCGCCGGAACGGATCGAGTTGCCGTCCGGGAAGCCGGCGGTATATTGCTGATTGTAGCGCAGCAAAGCGCGCGGCGCGTCGATCCCGCTGCCGATCCGGCCGGTGTTGATCTCGAAGCCGGCATGGGTGGTGTCGAACGAGCCGATGCCGCCGAAAATTTCCGCATAGGGCTTCGATGTCGGTTTTTTCGTCTCGTAGGCGATGGTGCCGCCGACGGTCGCGAAGCCCTGCTTGTCCGGCGGCGCGACACCCGGATAGACGGTGGTGGCGGAGAGCTGGCCCAGGGTGATCGGCGAGCCGACATTGTTGTTCAAAAAGGCGCCCTGGGAGCCGGAAATCAGGTCCTGCATCGGGATGCCGTCGAGCGTCTGGGCAAGCTGCGAGTTGCGCACGCCGCGCACGGTGAGCACCGGCACGCCCTGGCCGATATTCTGCTGATATTCGTTGACCGAGGGGGTTTGCTTCAAAAGGCTCTGAATCGAGCCGGCCTGCTCGCCCTCCGCCTCGATCTGCTTGTGGCCGACGCTCGATACCGCGTTGGCGATATTTTTTTCCTTCAGCAACAACTCATGGTAGAATTTCTTGATCTTCTCGATATGCACCGCCTGGGCTTCCGGCGTCGCGGCACTGCCGCCCGGAATGATCGGCCCGGCGCCGGTCGCCGGTGCGGCCGGCACGATCACCGGAGCCGGCGCGTTCTGCGCCCAGACCCGCGCGGAGAATACCATGCCGGTCGCGACCGAACAGGCGGTGAGCAGAAGCAGCCGTTTGCGACCCGGATGAGACAATTTCATGAAAATTCTCCTGAGCGGCCAAGGATGACGCGCCAGCCATCGCGGAAACGAATGGCTGGTCTGCGCATCATTTATTGGACGGAGGGCTTTGCCTAGAGCTTTTTAGCAACAGGCGGAAAATGTCTGTTCCGAGAATGGCTTGGCGGCAGCACTTAAAATCTGTCGTTTGGGGATTTTTGAAATTATTCCCGTAAAACTCCTTAAAATTCAGCAATAAAGTTTTTCAAATTGCAACAATTTTGTCATACCGTGAGATGACGGGAAATTAATCACGATTTCGTCATTGTGGATTCTAGGGAATGAATGCTGCCCGGTTTGCCGGAATTCCGGTCAGAATGCTCCAATTTCAGGCGGTTTTCCGGCATAAAAAACCCCGCCGCGACGGGCGGGGTTTTGCCGGGGCTTGACGTCTCAGCCGTTGGCGTAGGGCAGGATCTCGATCGGCAGGGCGAACACCTTGTTCTGCCCGCCGGGGAAGGGCGGGAAATGCATCCGCCGCACCGCCGCGAGCGCCGCCTTGTCGATCAGCGGGTTGCCGCTGCTGCGATAGAGGCTCGCCGAGATCAGTTGGCCGCTCGGGGTCAGGGTGAACTCGATATAGGCGGTGCCGCGCAGCTTCAGCATCCGCATCGCCCGGCTGACATGCACGAGATGCTGGATCGGCGCGCGCAGCCCGGCGGCATAGGCCTGGAAGTTGTAGGCCGGCGCGGGCGGCGGGGCCGGCGGCGGCGGCGGTTTTTTCAGCGGCGGCGGTGGCTTGTGATGGATGATCACGTGCTTCACCGGAATCGGGATCTTGGTCGGCATCGGCGAAACGTGATGGATGATCGGGTGCGGAATCGGCTTGGGCACCGGCACCGGCACCGGCGGCGGCGGCTTGGGCAGCGGCGGCGGCGGCTTGTGCTTGGGCAGTTGCACCATATGCACGAAGGTCGTCGGCACGTTCGGCCTTGTGACATGCGGCAGATGATGCGCGGCATACCAGATGCCCGCGAAAGCCAGCGCCATCAGCGCGATGCTGATCCCGCTTGCGCCCGGCAGCCCCAGCTCGTCGGGTTCCCAGGGCGGCAGGCCCCCGTTCATGGTCGCGCCATCCAGCATCAGCACGCTCTCCAGCCGGTCGGTTGGTCTCGGTCACGCATCGTCATGCAAGCCTGTCCACGGATCAGATATGGGTCTGTAATGCGGTTGACACCGGCGATGTCAAGCAACCGCCATGCCGGAAACCGCCGGTTTGGCTTGTGTGCAGTGCAATAGAGATGCGCATTTCGCAGCGGTGTTTCGCGGTTTGTCCCATGGCCTTGCCATCGCTTGCGCCGGGAGGTTCCGCACCGCAATTTCTGGAAACGAAAATTTTTTTAGCCTCTGGCATGGTGCGGGGCGATATCCCGCCCCAGGCGCCCGGCGATATCGTTGATGAACTGCCAGGCGACCCGGCCGGAGCGCGCGCCGCGCGTCACCGACCACTCGGCGGCCTCCGCGTGCAGCGCCCCGGCCTCGATCGGCAGGGCGAACCAGGCCGCATAGGCATCGACCATCGCGAAATAGGTGGCCTGATCGCAATTGTGAAAGCCGATCCACAGGCCGAACCGGTCCGACAGCGAGACTTTTTCCTCGGTCGCCTCCGAGGGGGTGATCGCGGTCGCGCGTTCGTTCTCGATCATGTCGCGCGGCATCAGGTGGCGCCGGTTCGAGGTGGCATAGAACAGCACATTGTCCGGCCTGCCCTTGATGCCGCCGTCGAGCACCGATTTCAGCGCCTTGTAGTCGGCATCCTCGCGCTCGAAGCTGAGATCGTCGCACAGGACCAGGCACCGGCGCGCTTCGGCGCGCAAAACGTCAAGAAGATCGGGCAGGGTCGCGATATCCTCGCGATGGATCTCGACCAGAGCGAGGCTGCCGGGATGGGCGGCGTTCGCCGCCGCGTGGGCGGCCTTGACCAGCGAGGATTTGCCCATGCCGCGCGCGCCCCACAACATGACATTATTCGCCGGCAGCGAGCGGGCGAAGCGCAGCGTGTTCTCCAGGAGAATCTGCTTCTGCCGGTCGACTCCCTGAAGCAGGGAAATATCGACGCGCGAGACCCGCGCCACCGGCTCCAGGGTTCGCCGCGCCGGGTGCCAGACGAAGGCGTCGTGCCCGGCGAGCGAGGCCGGCTGCGCCGGCGGCGGCGCGAGCCGTTCCAGCGCCGAGGCGATGCGGGTCAGGATATCGAGGGCGGTTTGATCCATGAGAGCTTCCGGCTTGACGGGCTGGGCAGGCAAACTGCCTGGCCCGGCTTGACGGGCTGGGCCGGCTAATTATGGTCCCGCCCGGTCCGCGACAAGCGGTCTCGCCACAAATCAGGGTTTCATCCATGTTCATCGCCACCGCCTATGCCGCCAGCGCCGCCTCGCCCGACGGAGGAATGTCGGCCATTTTCAGCTTCGGGCCGCTGGTTCTCATCGTCGTCGTTTTCTACTTCATCCTGATCCGGCCGCAGCAGCAGCAGGCGAAGACGCAGAAGACGCGGCTCGCGGCGATCCGCCGGGGCGACCGGGTGGTGACCGGCGGCGGCATTATCGGGCAGGTGGCGAAGGCGGCCGAGGGGGCGGAGGAGATCGAGGTCGATCTCGCGCCTAACCTGCGCGTCACCGTGCTGCGCAGCACGATCAGCTCGGTGCTGACCGAGAAGCAGCCGGAGGCGAAGCCGGCCGAAGCCAAGAAAGCCGCGAAATAGGAGACCGATGCCGGACCGGCAGGAGCTATCCTACAACCGGATTTCCGGTCAGAATCTCGACCGGCTGGCCGCGCTGAGCGACGGGCTGTTCGCGATCGCGATGACCCTGCTGGTGTTCGACCTGCATACCCCGGTGGTCGCCGCGATCCATGACGAGGCCGGGCTGTGGCGCGCGCTGCTGCGTCTCGGCCCGCATTTCGCGACGTTTCTGATGAGTTTCCTGACCCTGGGGATTTTCTGGGTCGGCCAGCAGACCGGGCTCGGCATGGTCGCGCGGTGCGACCGGCATCTGACCTGGCTCAATCTCGGCTTTCTGTTCGCGATCTCGCTGCTGCCGTTCTCGACCAGGCTGATCGGCGATTTCCCGGACTATCGGCTGGCTCTCGGCTTTTACTGGCTGAACATCCTGCTCGGCGGCGTGATGATCTATGCGAGCTGGCGCTATGCCCGCGCGGCCAGGCTGCTGAAACCCGAGATCACCGAGGCGACGGCCTGCGCGATGGAGCGGCGCGTGCTGGTCGCACAGGGGCTCTATGCGGCGGGAGCCGCGCTCTGCTTCATCGATGTCGGGTTCAGCATCGCCGCGATCATCCTGGTGCAGATGATCTATGTGATCGGGCCGCGCACCGGATTTCTCGCGCGGCTGTAACGCGACGGCTCCGGGAGCGGCTTCCCGGAGCCGTCTTGGCGCAGAAAATCAGCCCAGAAGATGTTCGGCGTGGGCGTAGTGCGCCAGCTTGTCGAGCCAGTTCTGCACATAGTCCGGCCGGCGGTTGCGGAAATCGAGATAGTAGGAGTGTTCCCAGACATCGATGCCGAGCAGTGCCTTGCCTTCGCCGGTGGCGAGCGGGTTCGAGCCGTTCGGCGATTTGGTGACCGCGAGCTTGCCGGCGGGGTTGAGGATCAGCCACGCCCAGCCGGAGCCGAACTGGCCGACCGCGGCGGCCTTGAACGCTTCCTTGAATTTATCGACCGAGCCGAAATCCTCGGCGAGCTTTTTTTCCAGCTTGGCGGGGATCTTGCCGCCATCCTTGGGCGACATCGCCGGCCAGAACAGCGTGTGATTCCAGTGCTGCCCGGCATTGTTGAACACCGGCGCCATGTCCGCCTTGTTGTGGGTGTGCTTGATGATCTCTTCGAGGCTCTTGCCCTGCAGCTCGGCATTCTTCTCGACGAAACCGTTCAGCGCCGTCACATAGGCCTGATGGTGCTTGTCGTGATGCAGCTCCAGGGTTTCCTGGCACATGCCATGCGCGGTGAGGGCGTTGTGGGGGTAAGGCAATGCGGGGAGTTCGAATGCCATGGGGCATCTCCGATCCTGTTTGGAATTTTATGTCTGATCCGGCGCGCGGACCGCGCCGGCTGCACTGATCTAGCTATGGTCCGGGGGGTGCAGCGTCAAGCTTCGATCGTGTCCGGCAATGAATGAGGCGGCGCTCGCCGCGCTGGTGCGCCGTGCCGATCCCGATCGGTTCCTCGGGGCGATTTTCGCGCCGGCGGCGCTGCGGCGCGATTTGCTGCTGCTCTATGCGTTCAATCACGAGCTGGCGCGGGCCCGCGAGGTGGCGAGCAGCGGGCCATTGGCGCTGATCCGGCTGCACTGGTGGCGCGAGGTGGTCGAGGGTGCGCGCCGCGACCACCCGCTGGCGGCAGCACTCCGTGCCACGCTGGAAAAGGGCACGTTCGATGCCGGGGATCTTCTCGGCCTGATCGACGCGCGCGAGGCCGAGGCCGAGCCGGTCCCCGACCGGGCCGCCTTCCTCGCCTATGCGCGCGGCACGTCGGGCGGCCTGATGCGCATTGCCGGAAGGTTGCTCGGCGCGGCGGATGCCAATGGGTTGGCCGCGCTGGGGGATCTGGGCACCGGCTATGCGATCGCGGCGATTCTGCGCGCCGCCCCCGCGCTGCGTGCGGCGGGGCGCGATCTGTTGCCGCAGGACGGCGCGGGCACCACCGCGTTGATCGCGGCGGCGCGGCCCCTGCTTGCGGCAGTGCCGCCGCGCGCGGCGTTGGCGGCGGCACTCCCCGCCGTGCTGGCGCGGCGCGATCTCGCCAGGCTCGAACGCGGCGTTTCGCTCCGCCCGCGCGGCCTGCCCGACCGGCTGGCGGTGATCGCGGCGGGGTTTCTGGGGCTTGGACATTCGCGATCGGATGGGAAATGATCCGATCATGAACGGCGCCATTGGGGACGCACCCTGAAGCAGGCCAGCCCGCGGCATCCCTGGCAAACTCACGCCGTCGGACCTATATTCCATAGGCCGGCGCAGAGGCGTGGCAACGCCGTGTTGCCGCGGGATGCAAAGGCTTGGGGCGCATCGCCTGCGCGAACACGCTCCCGGAATTCGAGGATGGCAAGCGGCTCGACAGCAGAGGCCGGCCCTCGTTGGCTCAGGGACTTTTTCCCTGGCTATTTCGCCATGGTGATGGGGACGGGCATCGTCGCGGTGTCGGCACGGCTGCTTGGCCGCGTGGCGTTGGCTTGGCCGCTGTTCGTCGTCAGCCTGATCGCCTATCCGCTGCTGTGGGCGATACTGCTGGCCCGCATCGCGCGGTTTCCCCATGCGGTGCTGACCGATTTCAAGAGCCACGAGCGCGGGCCGACCTTCCTCACGATCGTCGCCGCCAACGGCGTGCTCGGCAGCGAGTTCGCGGTATTCAACACGCTGACGTTCCTGCTGCCGGTGCTGTTCTGGTTCAGTCTCACCTTATGGGCGTTGCTGGTCTATGGCTTTCTCACCGCAGTCACGGTCAGCACCGCCAAGCCGGACCTGGCGCACGGACTGAACGGTGCCTGGCTGCTGCTGGTGGTGGCGACGGAATCGATTGCCGTGCTGGCCTGTTTCCTTGCGCTGCGCACCGGCGCGCCGCCGCCGCTCGTGTTTGCAGCCCTCTCTTTCTATCTGCTTGGCACGATGCTCTATGTGTTGCTCTCGGCATTGATATTCTTCCGTTGGGTATTCCGCCCGATGCATCCGGCGGAGATGGGCGCGCCGTGGTGGATCAACGTGGGCGCGGTGGCGATCGCGACGCTCGCCGGTGCACGGCTGATGGCGTTACCCGGCGATAATCCCAATCTCCTTCTGCTGCAGCGCTTCGTGGCACCTTTCACCGTGCTGTTATGGGCCACCAGCACTTTTTGGATTCCTCTGCTCGTGATTTTGTTTCTCTGGAAGGAATTGCGACGCGGTCCGCATGGTTATGATCCGGGCCTATGGTCGGTCGTGTTTCCGCTCGGCATGTATGTCGCGGCGACGCACGAATACGCGACCGAGGCGCATCTGCGGTTCCTCGATGCCATTCCGCATGTGGTGTTCTGGGTGGCGCTTCTGGCCTGGGCGCTGACCTTCGTGGGCATGTGGGTGCAGCTGCTGCGCCCGCTTTCCGTCCTGCCCCACGGGCGCGACCACCAAGCGCCCCCCCTGTGAAACCCAAAAACTGAGGTGCTGTCATGCCGGAAACGATCCTGGTCCTGTTGCGACACTCCGAGGAGGCAAATTCACTGCTTGGTGCCGCCGCGCGCCTTGCGGAAATCATGGGCGGCGCCCGCGTCAATGCAGTCGCGGTTTGCGAGACAATTCAGATCGCCCCGTCACCCGCGGCAACGCTGGTCGGCAGAAGCGAAGCCCTGCTCGATGCCAGGGAAGAAGAACGGGAGCGGGTCCTGGTCTTGAGAGGATTGTGCGATGGCTGGAACGCGAGCACCGGCCGGCGGGCTGCGGAGGTTCACTGGTTCGAGGCGGAGGGGGGCACGGAGGACATCGTGGCCCAATGGGGGCGGCGCGCCGACGTCATCGTCACGGGGCGGCCCTCGCCGGGGGACTGGCTGGGGCATCAGGCGTTCAAGGCCGCACTGCTCGGCACGGGCCGGCCAATTCTGATGGTGCCGCCAGGGCCGGCCACCTCGGAGACGGGTGCAGCATTCGGCCGCTGCATCGCCATTGCCTGGAGGGACGACAAGCAGGCGCTTAGGGCGGTGCTTCCGGCGCTCCGTTGGCTCGCCGGCGCCGAGGAAGTGCACGTGCTGGTCGGGGTGAGCGATACCGCGCACGCCCTCGGTGTCCCCTCGGTCCTCCTGGAGCACGGGCTTAGGGCCAGCCTGCATGTGCTTGCGCTTCGTCCGGGCCCGCTCGGTCAGAGGCTTCTCGACCTCGCACACAATCTCTCCGCTGACCTGCTGGTCATGGGCGCCTATGCGCACAGCCCGCTGCGCGAATTGGTCTTTGGCGGCGTGACGCGCCACATGCTCGCCTGCGCCGACCTGCCGGTGCTGATGCGCCATTGATTCGCGGAGGCGGGCTCGGCGCGGCCGGCATGCGATAGGGTCAGGGTGTGCCCGAGCAGGGAGCACACCCTGAAGGCCGGTTATCAGGAGCCGAGCGGCACGATGATGCGGAACCAGAACCGCGTATCCTGGCCGCCGTAATGGGTTTCGCTCACCGTTCTGGTCAGATAGGTCTGCAGGATCACCGGGCCGAAATTGTAGCCGACCAGGCCGCCGAGCGCGAACTGGCTCTGTTTCCGGTAGCCGGCATAGGGCGTGTTGAGATCGGTCGAATAGTAGCCGACCGGGCCCACCGACCATTTGCCGAAGCTCTTCGTCGCGGTGAGATCGAGGTTGAGGAAATTCGGGTTGGTCCGGCTATCGAGCTGGGTGCCGTAAATGACGCTCGCGGTCAGGTCGTAACCGCCGCCGGTATAGCTGAGCGCGCCCCATTGGTTGATCGACGAGGAATGGTCGGCGACCGGTGAATCGATGCCGATATAGGCGCCAAGCGCGTAGCTCGCGCCGAAGCCGTCGCCGAGATTCCAGGCGAGCTGGCCCTGGATCAGCGGGTTGTACCAGCCCTGGGCATGAAAGCCCGGCGTGCTCGCCTCCACCAGCGGGGGCGCCACCAGTGCCTGCACCTGGGCGCCCAGAATGTGGAACGGCGTGGCCCAGACGATCACCGGAATCGTGACGCCGACCGTCTCGTGGCTCGGCGGTGTGCGGCCGCCGAAATCGGTGGTATCGACGAAATAGAACCCTTGCGGCAGCGGCGCGCCGGCCGCGAGGCCGATGCGCTCGCCCGGCTGGGTCACCGAGCCGGCATGGGCGGTCTGCGTCGGGCCGATCAGAGCCAGGGCGCAGGCCAGGGCGATGCCGCACGCCGGGGCGTGCGGGATTTTCGTTTTGGTTGTCATGAACGTAACTCCCTGTTATCGGACGGCGATGCCCTGAGACGCGGCCATCCAATGGAATTTTGCATTATTGGTCGTTATCGGGCCCAGGAAATCGATGGTTCCTCTAACGGAAAAAGGCAGGTCCGCCGGGGAAAACGGCCCCTGCCAGCGTCATCGGCTCCTGGCCCATCTGCGATCGATTCTGCCGAGTCGGACACCTCCCTGAAACAGGTTTTCCTTGATAATCCGCGTGCGGAGGCGCGCATTGCGATCCTCCGAAGTACATTAAGCAAATGCCGTGCCAATCGTGACACGGGGAGCCGGGCTCCGTGTTTTCGTTTTCTGAAAAACGAAACCGTCACGAAGGAGGACACTCTGTCGCGAAATTCCGGGACAGAATGACAGCGGACGGACCCAATGGCGCTGCGATCGGACCGGCCTGGCCTCTCGCCGTGGCATTCGACAGATGATATGACGCCGCCATGACCGATCAGACCGACCAGACGGAGGGGCCGCGCGGCCTCGCCCCCGTGGCCATCGAGCAGGAGATGCGCCGCTCCTATCTCGATTACGCGATGTCCGTGATCGTTTCGCGCGCCCTGCCGGATGCGCGCGACGGGCTCAAGCCGGTGCACCGGCGCATCCTCTATGCGATGGCGGAATCGGGCAACACGCCGGACAAGCCCTATCGCAAATCCGCCCGCATGGTCGGCGACGTGATGGGTAAATACCATCCGCATGGCGACGCCGCGATCTATGACGCGGCGGTGCGCATGGCGCAGGCTTTTTCCATGCGGGTGCGGCTGATCGACGGCCAGGGCAATTTCGGCTCGGTCGATGGCGATCCGCCGGCGGCGATGCGCTATACCGAGGCGCGGCTCGCCGACGCGGCGATGGCGCTGCTCGCCGATATCGACCGGGACACGGTCGATTTCCAGCCGACCTATGACGAGAGCGACAATGAGCCGCGGGTTCTGCCCGCCGCGTTCCCGAATCTTCTGGTCAATGGCGGCAACGGCATCGCGGTCGGCATGGCGACCAACATTCCGCCGCATAATCCAGGCGAGATTATCGATGCGACGCTGCATCTGATCGAGCACCCCGAGGCGACGCTGGACGATCTGATGAAAATCGTCCCCGGCCCGGATTTCCCGACCGGGGCGTTGATTCTGGGCCGCTCGGGCATCCGCAGCGCCTTTGAGACTGGGCGCGGCTCGATCGTCGTCCGCGCGCGCGCCGCGATCGAGGAGATCCGCAAGGATCGTCTCGCGATCATCGTCAGCGAGCTGCCCTATCAGGTGAACAAGGCCAATCTGCTGGAGCGCATCGCCGAGCTGGTGCGCAACAAGGAGATCGAGGGCATCGCCGATCTGCGTGACGAGAGCGACCGCGACGGGATGCGCATGGTGATCGAGCTGAAGCGCGACGCGACGCCCGAGGTGGTGCTGAACCAGCTCTATCGCTTCACCCAGTTGCAGACCGGCTTCGGCATCAACATGCTCGCCCTCGATGGCGGCCGGCCGCGCCAGTTGGGTCTGCGCGACGCGCTCGACTGCTTCATCGTGTTTCGCGAGGACGTTATCCTCCGCCGCGCGCGGTTCGACCTGAACAAGGCGCGGGACCGGGCGCATCTATTGGTCGGGCTCGGCATCGCCGTCGCCAATATCGACGCGGTGATCGCGCTGATCCGCGCGGCCCCCGATACGGCGACGGCGCGGGCCGCGCTGATGGCGCGGGACTGGCCGGCGGGGGACGTGCTGCCGCTGCTCGCGCTGATCGACGATCACGGCAATCAGGTGACCGGCGCGGGCACCGTGCGGCTGACCGAGGCGCAGGCGCGCGGCATCCTGGAATTGCGCCTGCAACGGCTGACCGGCCTCGAACGCGACAAGATCCAGGCCGAACTGCGCGAGGTCGGCGAGAAGATCGGCGAGCTGCTGGACATCATCGGCTCGCGCCCGCGCCGGCTTGAGGTGATGCGCGACGAATTGCTCGCCGTGCGCGAACGCATCGCGAGCCCGCGCCTGACCGGCATCGAGGACAGCGTCGCCGATCAGGACGACGAAAGCCTGATCGAGCCGGGCCAGATGGTCGTGACCATGACGCGCGACGGCTTCATCAAGCGCACCCCGCTCGACCTGTTCCGCGCGCAGAACCGGGGCGGGCGCGGCCGGGCGGCCGCCTCGATGCGCGGCGACGACGTGATCACCCGCAGCTTCAACGCCCATACCCATCAGTTCGTGCTGTTCTTCAGCCAGGGCGGCAAGGCGTTCCGCGAAAAAGTGTGGCGCCTGCCGGAATCCGCGCCGGCCGCCAAGGGCCGCGCGATCGTGAATATCCTGCCCGAACTGAACGGCGACGCGATCACCACGGTGCTGCCGCTGCCGCAAGATGAGAGCCTGTGGAACGATCTGCACCTGGTGTTCGCCACCGCCTCGGGCAATGTGCGGCGCAACCGGCTGGCCGATTTCCGCAATGTGCGCGCTTCCGGCCTGATCGCAATGAAACTGGACGATGGGGACCGGCTGATCGGCGTCGCCACCTGCCGCGAGGGTGACGACGTGTTCCTGGCCACCGGGCTGGGCCGCTGCATCCGGTTCCAGATCACCGACGAGACGTTGCGGGTGTTTGCCGGGCGGGATTCGGCGGGGGTGCGGGGCATCCGGCTGGGTGCGGGCGACGAGGTGATTTCCCTGTCGGTGCTGCGCCATGTCGCGGCAAGTGTCGAGGAGCGGGCGGCCTATCTCAAGCTCGCGTCCGCCCAGCGGCGCACCGGCGCGGAGGACGAGGCCGAGCCGGCGATGGACACCGAGGACACCGCGGCGGAGATCGCCCTCGCGCCGGACCGCGCGGCGGCCCTCGCGGAGGTCGAGGACATGCTGCTCACGGTGACCTCCGGCGGCTTCGGCAAGCGCAGCTCGGCCTATGAATACCGGGTCACCGGGCGGGGCGGGCAGGGCATCGCCAATATCGGCCTTGCCGCGCGCAACGGCCGCTCGGTGGTGGCGACCTTTCCGGTGCGCGCGGGCGACGACATCATGCTGGTCACCGATCAGGGCAAGCTGATCCGCGTGCCGGTCGATCAGGTGCGCATCACCGGGCGGCAGGCGATGGGGGTGACGCTGTTCCGGGTCGACAAGGACGAACACGTCACCAGCGTGTTCCCGGTGCTCGACGAGGGCGACGACGAGGTGGAGACGGCGGGCGCGGACAATGTCTGACCGCGCGCTGACCGGGTTGTATCCCGGCACGTTCGATCCCGTCACCAACGGCCATCTCGACATCATCAGCCGCGCCGCGGGCCTGTGCGAACGGCTGGTCATCGGGGTCGCACGGAATATCGGCAAGGGGCCGCTATTCTCCAGCGACGAGCGGGTCGAACTGGTCCGCGCCGAGATCGGCCCGATCGCCGAGCGCACCGGGACGGTGATCGAGGTTCTGCCGTTCTCGACCCTGCTGATCGGCTTCGCCCAGGAAGTCGGCGCGAACGTGATCGTGCGCGGCTTGCGCGCGGTTTCCGACTTCGACTACGAGTTCCAGATGGCCGGCATGAATTATCGCCTCGATCAGTCGATTGAAACCATCTTCCTGATGGCGAGCGAGCGGCACCAGTTCATCTCGTCGCGCTTCGTCAAGGAAATCGCCCAGTTGGGCGGCGATATCGCAAGCTTCGTGCCGCAACTGACCCTCGAACGCACCCTCAACCGGGTTGGCAGAACCGCATGATCAAACGACGCACCATTCTCGCCGCCGTTGCGGCTTCCCCTCTCGCTGGAGTCCTCATGTCCGAAACCGCGACCGCCGCCGATCTCGCCAACACCATCTATCTCACCTTGCCGTTCGGCCGGGTGACCATCGTGCTGCGGCCCGATCTCGCGCCGCTCACGGTGCAGCGGATCAAGACGCTGACCGGCCAGGGTTTCTACAATGGCTGCGAATTCTTCCGGGTGATCGCCGGGTTCATGGCGCAGACCGGAGATCCCACCAATACCGGCACCGGCGGCAGCAGCCTGCCCAACCTGCCGGCGGAGTTCACCACCCAGGCGAGCTTCCTCACCGGCACGCTGGGGATGGCGCGCACCAACGACCCGAACAGCGGCAACAGCCAGTTCTTCATCTGCTTCGCGCCGGCGACCTTCCTCGACGACAAATACACCCTGTTCGGCCAGGTGACCGAGGGCATGGAGTTCGTGGATCAGATTAAAAAGGGTCAGGGCCAGAGCGGACGGGTGACCGACCCGACCAGGATCGTGACAATGGAACTCGCGGCCTGAGCCTCTTTCGAAACTCTACTCCGGCGGGCGATCCGGCGGCATTCCGCTGCGCTCCGATGCTCACGCACATCAAGTGCGCTCCGCTTCGGTGCTCGCAAAACGCCGCCGGCTCACTCACCGGAGCGAATTTCAAAAGAGGCTCCATGTCGCCACCCCTTGACGAAACCCGCCGGAGTTGGTCTTTCCGGCGGGCGGCGATTTTGGTGAGAGCCTGTAGCTCAGTCGGTAGAGCACGAGACTTTTAATCTTGGGGTCGTGGGTTCGATTCCCACCGGGCTCACCAATTCACACCAGTTTATCGTCCGGGGCCGGTGATGCCGGTATTCGAGTGCGGGTCGCTGGCGGGAAAGCTGCCGTCATCCGCATCGCTGGTCCGTTCCTCGCGTGCGCGCTCTTCAGCCTTGGCCTGGTGCCAGAACGTCTCGTGCTGACCTTCGGGGCTGCCGGCCTGCTGCCAAAGCGCGTAGGCGCGTTCCCGTATCCTCTGTTCGCGATCGTCGCTGTTCGGCATGGCTGCCTCCGCCCGATGCTATCCTGAACAGATAATCCCGCGCGACCCTGCTTCAATACCGAATTACCGCGTTATGTCGCGATCGCGGGAATCGTCACGCCGATCATGTCGCCGTCGCGAACGATCGCGGCGAGGCGCGCCTCGTCCCAGCCCTCGGTGCCGGCGGGGCGCAGCGGCAGCACCATCCAGCGGTAATCGGCGGTGCTGTCCACCACCCGGAGTTTGACGGTGTCCGGCAAAACCGTGCCCCATTCGGCCAGCAGCCCGCGCGGATCGCGCACCGCCCGCGCCCGGTAGGCGGCAGATTTGTACCAGAACGGCGGATAGCCGAGCACCGCGCGCGGGTAGCAACTGCACAGCGTGCAGACCACGAGGTGATGCAGACCGGGCGTCTCTTCCAGCACGCCGAGCGGCGGCAGGCCGCGCATCGGGATATCCAGCGCCTCGGCGGCGCGCGCGCCGTCGGCCAGCATCAGCGCGCGATAGGTTGGGTCCGCCCAGGCGCGGGCGACCATGCGCGCCCCTTGCGCCGGGCCGCCGGCATCGGTCACCCGGATGCGCTCGGTGATTTCCGCGCCGGTCGCGATGGCCTTGTCGGCGAGCACGGCGCGCAGTGCCGCCAGCAGGCGGTCGGAATCGGTTTCGGTCAGGTTCATGCTCATGCCGACTCCAGCCAGTGCTGAAAAATCTCGATCATCAGCTCGTCTCCGGTCGCATCCGGCCAGACCGCCCGTGCATCGAACCGGACGTGATAGAGCGGCACGGTCGCCGCCGGACGGGCGAAGGCGAGATCTTCGGGATTGGCGAAATCGCCGAGATGGCGCACGATTTTGCCCTCGACCCCGCGCACGTAATGCGGCGTGCGGATATGGCAGCGGCCGCGCCGCTCCGGCCAGTCGTCGCGCACCCGCACCGCCGAGCCCGGCGCGAAGATCATTGCTGCTCCAGGGCGCGGCGCAGCTCCGCCTCGGTGATCGCGTCCTTTTCCAGCAGGATCGCGACGATCGCGCGCAGCCAGCGCTGGTAATAGGACAGGCGATGATAGTCGGTTTCCGGCAGCGCCTCGATGCCGCGCCGCAGCTCGTCGACCGACATGATCCGCTTCTGCCCGAGCACCTGCCGGATCGCATCGACCGTGCGGTCGAACTCGGTCAGCGCATGGGGTTCCTTGTCGACCGGCGCGCAGATGAACGGCGAGACGCCGCCAAGATCGTGCATGGCGCGTGAAGGGGATGGTTCCATGGGGCGGGATATTAACGGCGGGCGACGCGAATTTCCATCCCCGCCACTTGACTCGCCGACAAAACGTTAATTAGATTGAATTAATACAATCGAATTAATTGCCGGGCAAGCGGCGGGGCGGGCGGAGCGGGCGTGAAGGCGATATCGGACCAGGCCGGCACGACAGGCGGAAATGCGAGCGAGCATGCGGAGGAAACCCGCGCCTTGCTTCTCGATGCGGCTGAGCGCCTGTTCGTCGAACGCGGGATCGATGCGGTCAGCCTGCGCGAAATCGTCCGGGCCGCCGGGCAGCGCAACGCCTCGGCGCTGCATTATCATTTCGGCTCGCGGGACGGCGTGCTGGAAGCCTTGATCGACCTTCGAATGCCCGCAGTGAACGCGCGCCGGCTTGCCCTCATGGCGCCGGTCATGGCGGGCAGGCGAAAACCCGCGCCGCGCCGCCTGGCGGAAGCCCTGATCCTGCCGCTCGCCGAAATCGCGGAACCCGGCAACGAGCACGGCAACTGGGTGCGGCTGGCCGCGCAGATCTATGCCAATGACAGCATCGGCTTCGCGGCTATTTTCCGGAGCAAGAACTACGACGAAGGCTTGCGCCAGGTGGGTCTGGCGCTGCGCCGCGCCCATCCCGGCGCCCCGCCGCTGCTGCTCGACCAGCGCAACATGCTCGCCGTCCGCCAGGCGGTTCACGCGCTCGCCGACTGGCAGCGCGGCGTGCTGACCCGGCAGAGCGGTGTCGCGATCATCTCCTTGCCTCTGTTCGTCGCCAATCTGCTCGACGTGACCGAGGCGATGCTGGCGGCGAAATTTTCCGCCGAAGCGCTGCGGCTGGCGCCGAAAGACGATCCTGAAATGCCTTAACGAACGATCGATCAAAACAAAACGGGAGACCAACGATCCATGCAGTTCAAAATAAAGAGCAAAAAATTTTCCGCCGTTTTTGCCAGCGCCGCTTTCAGCGCCGTGGCGACGGCGGGGGTTGCCCGCGCCGGCGGACCGCTGCCCTATGATGCGGCGACGCCGGTGCCGAACACCAGCGTGGTGATGGTCTACGACCAGTTCGCCAGCGCCAGTTCGGCCTATACCGTGAGCGGCACGAAAATCGGCAATACGCGCATCCAGACCGACGTGCCGGTGCTGCGCCTCGTCCATAGTTTCGGCAACATCGACAATATCGCGCTGTTCGGCGTGCAGGTGATCGCGCCTTACGTTGCCTTTCTCGGCACCCAGGAGGAAGGCGGAAGGATGCTCACGCACAGCAGCGGCTTCGCCGAGCCGCAGCTTTCCGCCTATGCCAAATTCTTCAACGATCCGAGCGAGGACCAGACGCTCACCCTGACCTATTTCGTGAGCCCGCCGAGCGGTTCGTATAACCCGGCCTATACGCTCAACGGCTCGACCAACAACTGGGTGAACAATTTCGAAATCGGCTTCGTGCATCGGATCGCCGGCGCGACGAACAAGCGGCGGCTCGATCTTCAGGTCTGGGGCGATGTCTATTTCTACGGCGCCAATACCGGCGCCAGGATCGCGACCAGGCGCGGCGCCGTCGCCGCGGCCACGCACACCGAGCCGGTCGAACAGATCATCGCCTATCTTCCCTACTATTTTCACCCGCAAACGGCCGGTTATGTCGGGCTGAGCTTCGAGCAGACGTTTGGCGGCAAGCAGTATCTCACCTCTCCCGCGCTCGGCGCGCTGCGCTACGATACCGGCACGCGCAACAACTTCACCCGGATCGGCCTGATCGCTGGCTCGTTCATCGCGCCGACCATGTTCATGCAAGGCGAGATCTCCACCGATGTCAGGGTGCGCGGCGGTGTGAAGAACGACGTGTTCGCCGAAGTCCAGATCGGCAAGATCTTCTGACGGAATTGTTCCGAATGCGGGGGATTTCGATGGAACTCGGTTTCCGGTCCGCTGGCTTCGTCGCGCGCCAGATAAAAAACGGCAGGCTGTCCTGCGTGGACGCGCTGGAGTATTTCATCCGGCGGGTGGAGGCGTTCGATGGCAGGCTGAACGCGGTCGTGGTCCGGGATTTCGAGCGCGCGCGCCGGCAGGCAAGGGCGCTCGACCGAAACCGGGCATCGCTCGATTGCCTGCCGCCGCTCTACGGCGTGCCGATGACGGTGAAGGAAAGCTTCGACGTGGCCGGCCTGCCGACGAGCTGGGGCGTCGAGGCGTTCCGCTCTAACGTCGCGGCGGACGACGCGGTCGCGGTGGCCCGGCTGAAGCGCGCGGGTGCGGTGATTTTCGGCAAGACCAACGTGCCTGTCATGCTGATGGATTGGCAAAGCCGCAACCCCGTCTATGGCGGAACCGCGAATCCCTGGGATATCGCGCGCACGCCGGGCGGCTCGTCCGGCGGGTCGGCGGCGGCGCTGGCCGCCGGGTTGACCGCGCTCGAGACCGGCAGCGATATCGGCGGGTCGATCCGCGATCCGGCGCATTATTGCTGCGTCTATGGTCACAAGCCGAGCTGGAATGTGATTCCGGCGCAGGGTCATGCCCTTGGGCCCGGCCACGCCGCGACGGATATCTCGGTGGTCGGGCCGATGGCCCGCTCGGCGGGCGATCTCGCCCGCGCGCTGGCGGCGATGGCCGGGCCGTTGCCCACCGAACCCGGCCTCCGCCTGGTTCTGCCGAAACCGCGCGCGACCGCGCTCAAGGGGTTGCGCGTCGCGATCATGGCCGAGCATCCGCGCTGCCCGGTCGCCGCCGAAATCCGGGCGGCGTTCGCCGGGCTGGCCCACCATCTGCGCCGGGAGGGCGCCCTGGTCGACGAGGCGGCGCGGCCGGACGCCGATCTGGATGCCGGCGACGATCTGTACCGGATGCTGCGCAACGCCGCGCTGTCGGGGCGCCTGCCGGATGCGGAGGCCGAACGGCTGCGGGCCAAGCTTGCGCGTCCGCACGACCCCGAGGAGATGCAGCCGGCGCGGGACATGCTGATGGACCATCGGAACTGGCTGCGCCGTCACGAGGAGCGATGCCGCCATCGCGCGGCCTGGCGCGGGTTTTTTCGGTCTTTCGATGTCATGCTGACGCCGGTGGGCGCCACGGCGGCGCCGCTGCACGACGATAGCGGCCCGTTATGGCGCCGGACGATCATGGTGGACGGCGAGCCGGTCAACGCCGCGCGGCAATTGTTCTGGGCCGGTCTCGCCTCGATGCCGCTGCTTCCCGCCACCGCGGCGCCGCTCGGCTTCACCGGGAGCGGGCTGCCGTTCGGCATGCAGATTATCGGCGCGCCTTACGACGACCGGACGACCATCGCGGTCGCCGGCCTGCTGGAAAAATCCTGGCTCGGTTTCAGCAAGCCAGACGGATACGCCGACGGATAATACCCGCACGAAAAAATGAACAAGGAGGAATTCATGTCCATCTCGCTCTGGCGGCGCGACCTGCCGCACTACCCGGATGCCGGACCGCGACGCTTCTACCTGCTGCTGGTCGTCGCGATCACGATTTCGCTGTATTACTCGCTCTACGCGGCCAGCGGCGTGACCCCCCTGCTGCTGGCCGGATTGCATCTGCCGTTCCGCGATTTCGTGTTCATCCTTGCCGGCGGCAATCTGGTCGGCGCCTTCGCCTCGCTGCTGGCGGGGCTGAGCGATCGGTTCGGCCGGGCCAATCTGGTCGTCTACGGACTGCTTGTGGTCGGCGTGCTGGTCGCCTTCGTGATGCCGAACGTCACCACCGGCGCGCAATGGGCGCTCGGCTTCGGCGCGATTTCCTTCGTCGAAGGCATCATCCTGGTCGCCACCCCCGCGCTGATCCGGGATTTTTCGCCGCAGGTCGGCCGCGCCACCGCAATGGGATTCTGGACCATCGGCCCGGTGCTCGGCAGCCTCACCGTCAGCCTGGTGACGACTCTGACCTTGCCCGTCACCCGCACCTGGCAAAGCGAATACCGCATCTGCGGCGCCGTCGGCCTCGCCATGTTCGCGATCGCGTTTCTGTTCCTGCGCGAACTGGCACCCGCCCTGCGCGACCAGTTGATGGTGAGCGAACGCGACCGCACCCTGGTCGAGATGCGCGCGAAGGGGCTGGATATCGAAGCCGGCCTGCGCAATCCGTGGCGGCAGATGCTCCATGCGGATGTCATCGCCTCGGCGTTCGGCGTGTCGGTCCTGCTGCTGTTCTATTATACCACGGTCGCGTTCGGGCTGATCTATCTGGTCACCGTGTTCCGGCTCTCGGTGGGTGAGGCCAACGAGGTGGCGAACTGGAACTGGGCGACCAATGCGGCCGCGCTGATCCTGGCCGGCGTGTTGTCCGACCGGCTCAGGGTCCGCAAGCCGTTCATGATCCTGGGCGGGCTTGGCGGGCTGGTGTTCATCGCACTTTATCTGCTGCAGGCCGGCGGCCATCCGTCCTTCGCACGGCTCGCTTTTCTGGTCTGCGCGCAATCCTTGTTCGTCGGCTTCGCCTATGTCACCTGGATGGCGTGCTTCACCGAGACGGTGGAGGCGCGCAACCCGGCGCTGACGGCGACCGGCCTCGCGATCTGGGGCTGGCTGCTGCGGCTGGTGGTGACGGCATGTTTCCTGGCACTCCCCTTCGTCGTGAAGGCGGTGAATCCGCTGATCGAAGCGCCCTATTACATCGCGGCCTACAGGCACGCGCTGGCGGCGCATCTAGCACCCGGCGCCGCGCTGCTCGCGCATCTCGCGGCGATCAAGGCGGCGGCCGAAGCGGCGCCCGGCCAGTGGCGGAGCTGGTTCTGGATTTGCGAGGCTGGCATCGTGGTGTTTCTCGGCACCGTGTTCCTGATGCGCGGCCGCTGGAGTCCAAAAGCCGCGCGGGCGGATGACGCGGCGCACCATGCGCAAGTGGCCCGCGAACTCGCGGCACTGCGCGATCAGCCGGCGGAATAGGCGGGCGATTGCGCCCTAGCCTATCACCCGCCGGTAGAGATGCCAGGTGGAATGGCCGAGGATCGGCAGGACCACCGCGATGCCGAGCAGGGCGGGCAGCGAGCCGATCGCGAGCCCGACGGCGACGATGCAGCCCCACAGAAAAAGGGTTTTCGGATTCTCGTAGAGCGCGCGGGCCGATATGCGCAGCGCCGTGGGCATGTCCACCTTCCGGTCGAGCAGCATCGGAAACGACATCGCGCCGATCGCCAGCGCGATCACGGCGAAGACGAAGCCGACCGCGATGCCGAGCACGATCATCTCCCAGCCCGGTAGCGTCGTGAGCGTCGCCCTGGCGAAGGCCGCGAACGAAACCGGCATCGCGGGGCCGAGGGTGCGCAGATAGATCAGATCCGCCGCCCCGAGCCAGAGCAGGAACAGGCAGATCTGCACGATGCCCATCGCCACGATCGAGCCGATCTGCGGCGAGTGGACCAGACGGATCGCGTCGATGACGCGCGGGGATTCGCCCGCCTCGCGGCGGCGGCTGAGTTCGTAGAGCCAGATCGAGGCCAGCGGCCCGATCAGCGCGAACCCGGCGATCAGCGGAAAGATCAGCGGCAGCACGTGCCGGTTCGTCGCGACGGCGGCGAAGAACAGCCCGGCGATCGGGAAGACGATCGCCAGCGTCACCACGTCGGTGCGGTCGGCCTTGAAATCCTCGAGCCCGAGGGCGAGGGCGGCACGCAGATCGTTGGTGGTGATCCGCCGCACCTCGGGCTTCGTCGGGGCGGTTTGCGGCCAGTACTCCGCCTCGCTCGCGGAGCCGACTTCGCCGGCAGCGTCCGGCGGCGCCGAGAGAACCCACTCGATCGGATTGCGGATATGCATCGCCCGCCTCCTCTTGGTTGCCGGACAAAGATAGATCACAGTTAAGGCGCGCCTTCGCCCGATATCAAGATGGACCGGCGGCGGGACCGTCCGGTCGTTTCAGCATGGCCGGCCGGGGCGATCGTTGCGCGATACGACGAAAAGCATCCTTGACATATTCCATATGTCAAATATAGCATGTATCAACTGAATAACGACAATAATGTCGGGTCGGGGGAACATGGCCAAGCCGAATCGCCGGGATATCTTCAAGATGGGCGCCGCCGCCGGAGCGACGGCAATCGCCGCCTCGGCCCGCGCCGCGGCGCAACCGGCGGCAGCACCGCCCGCCGACGATTCCTGGTCGAACGCGCTCGGCCCCGGCGTCGATTCCCGGCCCTATGGCCGGCCGTCGCGCTTCGAGAAGGATGTCGTGCGGCGCTATGTGCCGTGGCTGTCGCCGACCCGCGACGCCGATGCCAGCTTCACCCCGTTGCAGGACCAGCCGGGCATCATCACCTCTAACGGGTTGTTTTTCGAGCGCTATCATGCGGGCCGCCCGACGATCGATCCCGACCGGTACCGGCTGATGATTTCCGGGCTGGTGCGCAAGCCACTGCTGCTCACTCTCGACCAGTTGATGCGGTTTCCCTCGGTCTCGCGCATCCATTTCATCGAGTGTCCCGCCAATGGCGCGACCGAATGGCCGGCGGCCCAGCTCAATTCCCTGCAACTGACCCACGGCATGATCGGCTGCGCGCTCTGGACCGGGGTGAAACTGTCCACCCTGCTCGACGAGGTCGGGTTGCTGCCGGAGGCGAAATGGCTGCTCGCCTCGGGTTCCGACGGCGCGCATATGGACCGTTCGCTGCCGCTGGAAAAATGCCTCGACGACTGCATCGTCGCCTATGGCCAGAACGGCGAGGCGATCCGGCCCGAACAAGGCTATCCGGTGCGGCTGGTGGTGCCGGGCTGGCAGGGCAACGTCAACATCAAATGGCTGCGTCAGCTCCAGCTCGGCAAAACCCCCTGGATCACCCGCGAGGAGACCAGCGAATATTCCGAATTGCTGCCGTCGGGCAAGGCGCTGGGCTTTACCTGGGTGATGGACGCGAAATCGGTCATCACCTTTCCGTGCCCGGAAAAGCCGCTGACGGGAGGGCCGGGATTCTACGAAATCCGTGGCCTGGCCTGGAGCGGTCGCGGCCGGATCAAGCAGGTCGATGTCTCGCTCGATGGCGGCGTGAACTATCGGCGGGCAAAACTCGACGAACCGGTCCTGTCCAAATGCCTCACGCGGTTCACCCTGCCCTGGCGGTGGGACGGCAAACCGGCGCTGATCCAGTCCCGCGTCACCGACGAGACCGGCTATGTCCAGCCGACCATCGCGCAGAAGCATAAATTCTGGGGCAACGATCCGGTCTATGAGAACAACTCGATCCAGACCTGGCAAATTCTGGCGAACGGGACGGTGAACAATGTCCAGATCTCGTAGCATTGCCGCCGCAGCCGTCGTGCTGGGCGCATTGCTCGGGGCGCGCGCGGCCATGGCCGGAACCCCGGTCGCGAGCACCCAGGCGCAGGATCGCGCGGTCTGGAACGCCGAAGGCGGCGCGGGCCACTACAAACCGGCCAAACCCGTGGGGTATTACGCAATCGGCACTACGCCGACGCCGGCCGAGATCGCCGGCTGGACCATCGCGATCCCGCCGAGCGGCGCCGGATTGCCGGCAGGGCAGGGCACGGCCGCTCAGGGCGAGACGATCTACGCGAGCAATTGCGCGATGTGCCACGGCACGTTCGGTCAGGGCAAGAACGGCTATCCTCAGCTTGTCGGCGGCGTCGGGTCGCTCGCATCGTCGGCGCCGGCGAAAACCGTCGGCAGCTACTGGCCCTACGCCACGACCGTCTGGGACTATATCAACCGGGCGATGCCGTTCTACGCGCCGCACACGCTGAAACCCGATCAGATCTATGCGCTGACCGCCTATCTCCTGAACATGAACGGCATCGTGCATTCCGGCTTCGTCGCCGATGCGAAAACCCTCCCGGCGGTGAAAATGCCGAACCGCGACGGATTTATCTGGAAGGACCCGCGGCCGGTGACGCATAATGCCGCCTGCATGACGCATTGTGCCAACCCGGTTACGATCAAAATCACCTCCAACGCGGCGTCGATGAACCTGACGCCGCGCCTGACCGGGCCGGTCGATCACATGAAACCCGGCAAATGAGGATGGTGCCATGAAGAGTCTCGCGATCGCGCTGGTTCTGGGCTTTCTGCCGGTCGCGGCGCTGGCGGCGACGAAAGCGGATATCGAAGCCGGCCGGAAAATCGCGACGACGACGAGTCTCGGCAATTGCGATGCGTGCCACATGTTCGCCGGCGCCGATGAAGCGGGAAATATCGGCCCGGAGCTGAAAGACGTGAAAACCATGATCCCGGACCGCAAGATTTTCTACGCGATCATCTATGACGAACCGGCGCGCAATCCACGGACCCTCATGCCGCCATTCGGCAGGAACGCGATTCTGACGCCGAAGCAGATCAACGACGTCATCGACTTCATGTACACGAAATAAGCGAGGATTCATGAAACACGCCGACCAGAGCAAGCCTCGTTCGCCGCGCCGCCGCGAGGTGCTTGCCGGCGCCGCGGCGGGCACCGCCGCGATGCTGATCCCTCCCGTCGCATCGGCGGCGAGCGATACCGGAGCCGCGCAAGCCTCGATCTATCCCGCCAGGGCCTTCGCGCAGACCAGCGAAGCGGCGGCGCTGCAGGCGATGTTCGGCAAGACGCCGGCGCATTCGTCCGAGGTCAGGATGAGCGCGCCCGATATCGCCGAGAACGGCGCGGTGGTGCCGGTCGCGGTCGATGCCAATCTGCCGGATGTCACCACGATCGCGATCATGGCGATCGACAATCCCTTCACCATGGCCGCCGCCTATAAAATTCCCGCCGGAACCAGCACAGCGATTTCGAGCCGGATCAAGCTCGCCAAGACGACCAAGGTGGTCACCGTCGTCGAATCGGCTGGAAAACTCTACAGCACATCGAAGCAGGTCAAAGTCACCCTCGGCGGCTGCGGTTAGGAAAACGGAGCGATGGCACATCAAATCCTGGTTCACGCGATGGCGGCGGGCGGCAGCACCACGGTCGAGGCGCTGGTCAAGCACCCGATGGATTCGGGTTTCGTGAAGGACAAGGCAGGCAAGCTGATTCCGCCGCATTATATCGAGGTGATCGAGTTCACCCATAACGGCAAAGTGGTTCTCACTGGCTTCTGGGGGCCTGCGGTCTCGAAAAACCCGTTCATCAAATTCGCGTTCAAGGGCGGCAAATCCGGCGACAGCATCGGCGTGTCCTGGGTCGACAACAAGGGCGAGACGGCAAGCACGACGGCGAAGATCATGTAACGACAAGGCGACGCGTCGAACAAGGGAGGACCGACACATGAAATTCGCGTATCTGGCCTTGGCGCTCTTGGTCATGACGCCGGGAGCATTGGCGTCGAACAAGCCCGATCCGGCTTCCGACCTGAAGGCGTTTCAAGGCTATTTCCTCAAGCGCTTTCCGAAAATTCCGCTCGCCGCCTATGTGAACGGTCCTTATGATTTCAGTAAATCCGAGCGCGCGCAGTGGAAACAGATCATGGAGTTTCCGCCGTATCAGTTCGCGCTCGATCACGGCAGGAAACTGTTCGAGGCCAAATTCCCGAACGGCAAAAGCTACGCCGCGTGCTTTCCGCATGGCGGCATCGGGATCGCCCAGAACTATCCGATGTTCGATCCGAAAACCGGGCGCGTGGTCACGCTCGGCATCGCGGTCAATCGCTGCCGGGTCGCGAACGGGCTGGGCAAGCTGAAACTGACCACCGGACCGATGGCCGATATTCTCGCCTACATGACCGATACCTCGCGCGGCAAGACAATCGACGTGACGGTGCCGGATAACCCGAAAGCGCTCGCGGCCTATCAGGCCGGCAAGCAATATTTCTATTCGCGGCGCGGGCAGTTGAATTTTTCCTGCGCGAGCTGCCATGTTCAGGCGGCGGGGATGCATCTGCGCGGCAATGTGCTCGCACCCGCGCTCGGCATCACCGCATCGTTCCCGCTCTACCGCTCGAAATGGGGCAATATGGGCACGCTGGTGCGCCGCTTCATCGGCTGCAACAAGAAGGTGAGGTCGGTGCCCGACAAGCCGGACAGCGCCGCCTATCGCGATCTCGCCTATTTCCTCACCTCTATGAGCGACGGCTTGCCAATCGCGGGTCCGGGAGCGCGGCCATGAAACCCATCGTCGCGATCCTGATCGCGTTAGCACTTCCGGCCGCCGCATCGGCCGCCGGTGCGACCAAGGCGAGCGCCGCTCGTGAAATCGCCCTGGCAAAAGCGAAACTGCGTGTGGCGGCTTCGATGAACGACCAATGGACGCCGACGGTCGCCGCACTGAAACAGGCCGAGACAGCGGAGCGGAAGGGCGATTTCGCGACCGCGCAAGCCAAGGCGATGCGGGCGCGAAAACTCGCCGAATTGTCGATTGCCCAAGCGATGCAACAAAAGAAACTCTGGGTGAACGAGGTTCCGCGCTGATGTGCCGCCGGATTCGCGATCGTCATTGCGAGAAGCGAAGCGCCGAAGCAATCCAATGCTTGGCTGGATTGGATTGCTTTCAGAAAGACTTGATATAAGCATGAAAACCTCCAGGCGCGGCGTGATGATCGCGGCGGGAAGCACCGCCCTGCTGCCGCGCATCGGCATCTCCGCCAGCGACCCCTACGACGTGCCGATGCGGGGCGATGTGCGGATCATTCATCAGACTGATACGCACGCCAACGCGCTGCCGGCGCAGTTCCGCGAGCCGTCGCAGAATATCGGTGTCGGCAGTGCGGAGGGCCAGCCGCCACATCTGGTCGGCCACGCTTTCCTGAACCACTACCACATGAAACCGGGAACCCGCCCCGCTCACGCCTTCACCTTTCTCGATTTCGAAAATCTTGCGCATCGTTTCGGCCCGCTCGGCGGCTTCGCTCATCTGAAAACCGTGATCGACACGCTGCGCGCCGGCACCGGACCGGGCAGATCCCTCCTGCTCGATGGCGGCGATCTGTGTCAGGGCTCGGGTGTCGCCAATCTCACCGGCGGCCTCGACATGGTGGCGCTCGCCAACCTGCTCGGCATCGACGCGATGACCGGGCATTGGGAGTTCACCTACGGGCAGGACGGGATTCGAAAGATCATCGCCGCCTTCAAGGGAAACTTCATCGCGCAGAACGTGTTTCTCTCCGCCGAGGCGGGAATGATGGGCAAGCCCGCCTTCGACCAGACCACCGGATCGGTGTTCGAACCCTTCATCATCCGCGCGTTGGGCGGTTATCGCCTTGGCATTATCGGCCAGGCGTTTCCCTATGTGCCGATCGCCCATCCGCGCCGCTTCACCCCGGACTGGCGCTTCGGCATCCGCGCCGCAAACATGCAGAAACTCGCCGACGCGCTGCGCCGGAAACACAAGGTCGATGCCGTGCTCCTGCTGTCGCATAACGGCATGGAAGTCGATCTCAAGCTCGCGTCCGAGGTTAGCGGGATCGACATCATTCTGGGCGGCCACACCCATGACGCGGTGCCGGTCCCGGTTCTGGTCAGGAATGCCGGCGGCAAGACGATCGTGACCAATGCCGGCACGGCGGGCAAATTCGTCGCCGTGCTCGATCTCGAACTTACCAGGGGCAAGCTCAAGGATCTGCATTACCGGCTGATGCCGATCTATACTGACATGATCAAACCGGACCCTGCCGTATCGAAGGCGATCGACACCTGGTCCGCGCCGCACCGGGCCATGCTCGGCGAAAAGCTCGCCGAGGTGGACGATCTTCTGTACCGGCGCAATAATTTCTACGGCTCGGTCGACCAGGTCATCATGGATGCGATGCGCGAGGAGATGGACGCCGAAATCGCCTTTTCGCCCGGTTTTCGCTGGGGCAATTCCTATCTGTCCGGCACCGATTTCACCATGGGCGATCTGCTGAGCGAAACCGCGATCACCTACCCGATGGCCTATACCCAGATGATGACGGGCGCTTCGATCAAGGCGATGATGGAGGATGTCTGCGACAATCTGTTCAATCGCAACCCCTATTATCAGCAGGGCGGCGACATGATCCGCGTCGGCGGCATGAACTATGCCTGCGCGCCGCGCCGGTCGATCGGCCATCGCATCTCGGACATGGCGCTCGACAACGGCAAGCCGATCGAACCGAACAAGAGCTACAAGATCGCGAGCTGGGCCTCGGTGACCCTGCCGCAGACCGGCAAGCCGATCTGGGACATCGTCGCCGCCAATCTGAAGCGCAAGAAAACCATCCGCATCGGCAAACCCAATCAGGTGAAACTGATTGGCGTCGCGGGCAATCCGGGTTACGCTGCCTGATGCAGAGGCGGGCGACACTGTTCGGGCTGCTGGCGGCCGGGCTCGCGGCCGGATCGAAATCCGCGCGGGCCGGCCAGAATCCGTTCGCGACCCACAAGCTCGTGCTGCAACTCTCCGACGCCTCGGCCGAAAAACAGCAACTGATCATCAGCGTCGCCAATTCGGTTCTCAAGGACTATCCGAATACCGCGTCGATCGTCGTCGTCGCCTTCGGCCCTGGCGTCGCCTTGCTCTATGCCAACGGCCCCGAACGCGTCGCGGTCGATAGCCTGGTCGCTCAGGGCGTCGAGTTCGATGTCTGCATGAACACGATCGACACGATCAAGCGCAAAACCGGCCATGCGCCCAAGCTCAACCCGCGCGCCCGCCCGGTGCCCTACGGCGTGCCACGCATCATGCAGCTCGTCGCGAAAGGCTACGTCCTGGTCAGGCCGTGAGCACGATCATCCCAGCACCTCGCCCAGGATGATTGCAAGTTCCCGCAAAGCCGCAGCGCCATCCCCGGCATAGCTTGAGCCATGCATGATCGCGAGCGTTCGCGGGGCAAAGCACGCGAGATCCTCCAGCGCGCGGCCGGTATTGTGCGTATAGGGAATCGCATGGGCGAACGGTCCCGCCTCGCCGTCGATCAGCGATGTTCGCACCCGGTCCAGGATTGAGCCGGCGGATAGCGGCTCGCCCGTGCCGGATTGCAGGAAAAGGTCGGAACAGAACAGGGTCCTGTCGGTTTCTTCGAAGAGCAGGCTCGCATCCCAGCCGTGCGGCAAATGCGGCGTCGCCAGAAGGCGAAACCGGCGCTTGCCCGTGATCAGCACGTCGTCATGCCCCAGCACCCGCGCCGTGCGCATCGCAAAATCGTTCACGCTGACCAAGGCGCCGACCAGCCCGCAGACCGGCTCGGCGCGCGGCGCCAGCCCCAGCCATTGGTTCAGCGCGCCGCACTCGTCGGACTCGAAATGGCTGAAGCCGATATGGCGGATCGACGCCGGGTCGACCAGCCGGACGACGGCATCACGAAGCTCGGGAAACATGCCGCGCAGCCCTGCGTGAAACAGCAAGGGCTCGTCGTCGCGGACCAGGAAGTGGTTGAATGTCAGCCCGATGTCCGGCACGTAAATCGAGATGCGATACACATCGGGCGCGATCTCATCTACTTGTGCCATCTCGGTTGCCGCGCCGGACCGTCACGGTTTGATATAGGCGAAACCGTGGGTTTCGAGCTGCATGATGCGCACGATTCCCGCCGGCACGATAACCGCCTGGGGCACCAGAACGGGCATGTGGCCGGTCGCGTGCATCATCGCCATCATCGTGTTGTGGCAGGCGTCGAACTCGATGCCCTCGGCGTCCATCGCGGCGATGCGCTTCGCATCCGGCGAGTTCGCGAGCAGCATCTTCAATCCCGGCCCGTAGGCAACGACGACGATCTGCACCTTGTCGTCGCCCATGAAGTTGAGCACGTTCTGGGCGTTGTTGAGCGCGAGAGTCCAGACCGCCGGATTAGCCTCGCTCACCTGGAGCACCAGATGCCGGGTCGCGAATTGATGGGGATGCTGGAAGATTGGATGGTCGAATTTGAAGTCCTTCAGCATCGACGGATTCGCTCGCGCCAATCCTGCCGGCATGAATCCGAAAACCGCTAATCCGAAAAACGCGGCGACCAGCCTTTGCCTTGCCGTCATGCCCATCTCCTCACCTTACTGTTTTTGATTGCTCCCATCAATAGAACGGCTGGGCGGTAAAATAAAGCGATCAGGCGATCATCGTGACGATTCCCGCGAGCTGGAACAGAACCGAAATCGCGGCAAGTGCGGCGATATTCACGTCATAAAGAGCCCCGAGCAGCAGGCTGCCGACGAACCACGCCGTGCCGCGCACCAGATCGAACAGCCCGAACGCCGTGGCACGCTCCTCCGTGCGAACCATGCTGCCGATCGCCGCCTTCAGAACCGAATTCTGCACGCCCATGCCGACACCCCAGAGCGCGACGCCCGCCACCGCCGCGCCGAACCCGCCGAGAAACACCAGCGGCGCGGCAAACGCGGCAAGGCCGAGGCCGATCGCGGGGGCAATCATACCGCGCCGGTCGAACCATGAGCCGCTGGCCAATGATGCCGCCCCCGACGCTCCCATGGCGATCGCATAGAGAACCGGAATCCAGAGCGGCGCCATCGTGCCGGCCTTGCCGAAGTGAAACGCGATCAGCGCGAAATCGGCATAGCCGGCGGCCAGCATCGCGGCGGCGGCGGTGAAGCGCCAATAGGCGGTGCCGAAATCGAAACGCTTCGGCAGCCGTGCCTTGATGATCAGCCGCCCGCGCGCCGGATAGCGCAGCCTTGCGCCGATCAGCACGGCGTAGCCGATCACCGCCGGAATCGCGAGGAATCCGAAACCCTGACGATAGACGCCGCCCAGCCCGAGAATCAGCGCGATGCCGAGCGGCCCGATCATCGCCCCGGTCTGGTCCATCGCCTCGTGCAGGCCGAAGCCCCAGCCGAGCCCCTTGGCTTCGGCGGCGCTCGCCAGCATGGCGTCGCGCACCGGCGTGCGAATCGCCTTGCCGGTGCGTTCCAGCAGCAGCAGCAGGATCACCACCGGCAGCCCGCCCGCCAGCGCCAGCAGCGGCAAGGCGAACAGGTTGAACGCATAGCCGGTGAACATGATCGGCCAGTATCGGCCGGTGCGGTCGCCGAGATAACCGGAGACGAAGCGCAGCGCATAGCCGATGAATTCGCCGAAGCCGCCGACGAAGCCGACCAGCAGGCCGGAGGCGCCGAACTGCGCGAGATAGGGGCCGGCGATGCTCCGGCCGCCCTCATAGGTCATGTCGCTGAACAGGCTGACCGTGCCGATCAGAACGATGAAGGCGACGGCGCCGCGCCGGATGCGATCGGGATGTGCCGCGTCATCCATGATCGCACCCGTCTGCCCCAGGCGGGGCCGGTCAGTAAATCCCTTTCTTGATCAGCGGAATCATCTTCTCGATCATCGCGCCGTTATCGGTCCCGGCGGCGGTATTGGTGTTCATCCCCTCCAGCCCGAATTTTTTCGTCAGCACGCATTGCGCGACCGGCAGGAACCCTTGCAGATAGAGCTGCTGGTTGAGCGTCACGGTGATGTATTTGCTTTTCAGCCCGGAAATCGTCGCCGGCGCGAGGTCGATGCCGCCGACGGTGATCTGCCCCGGCTTCTTGCCCGCCTCCTTCAGCGCCTGCGGAATGAACGAGGTCACCAGCCCCTGCTGGGTGCCGATCGCCTTGATGGTCGGGTGCCGCTCGATGAACGCGACGATGATCGGCACCGCCAGGGCCGGATCGGAATTCACCTTGTTCGAGATATTGAGCGTATAGACCTTCAGCCCGGCCTTTTTCAGCCCGTGCGCCAGCCCCTTGTCGGACAGCCCGCGAATCCCCTCGGCGAACACGCCGTATTCGAGCGCGACATCGCCCTTTTTCAGATTGCCCGCCTTGATCATCGCCTCGGCGGTGGTCTCGCCGCCCTTGAACAGATAGGTGCCGGCATAGCCGAACCCGTTGGCGCGATACAACGCCTCCAGCTTGGGCAGCGGCACGTTGCCGGCGGTCACAACGATTCCTGCCTTTTCCGCCTGCGCCACCAGGGGCATGAACGGCTTGTTGCCCGGATGCCCCATGATCTCGATGCAGTCGGGCTTCGCCGCGAGCGCCTGCCGGAACTGGGTAATCATGGTTTCAGGCTGCCAGTTGGAATATTGCTCGACCAGCTTGACGCCGAACGCGCGGGCGGCGTCCTTGGCGCCGATCTCGCGCGGCAGGGTCGAGCCGTCGCCGGGGCTGCCGCCCATCTGGAAATACATGGTCAGTCCGGCGCCGAGTTTCGCGCCCGAGGGTGCGGCCATCGCAACCCCCGAAGCAAATGCCAACAATGCAGCGGCACCGGCGCCGCGGCACAGGATCGAACGTATTTTCATGGATTGGTCTCCCCGTTGTCAGTAACGATTAAGTCCTGCCGCGCAGCCGCCGGTGCAGCAGGCGCAGCCGCGCCGGGTCGTCGAGCCCGATATGCAGCACCACGGCGGATACGAACACCAGCCCGACGATCACCTCGACCCAGAACCCCGCAACCCCGGTCGCGACGATCCCCGCATCGAGCATCCCGATGATCAGCGCGCCGAAAAAACTGCCCACCACCGTCGCCGATCCGCCGAATACCGAGGTTCCGCCGATGAACACGGCGGCGAGCGCGGAGAGCAGAATGCCCTGGCCCTGGGTCGGGAAATAGCTCAGGTTTTCCAGGGTCATCAGCACGCTCGCGAAACCGGCGAGCGCGCCCATCAGGACGAACAGCTTGATCCGCTCGCGCATCGTATTGATGCCGACCACGCGCGCGACCTCCCGCGAATCGCCGATGAACAGCAGATGCTCGCCGAAACGGTGCCGGTTCAAAATGAACCAGACCGCCACCGCGACCCCGAGCGCCCAGAACGCCTCGGCCGGAATGCCGAACAGCGTGCCCGCGAAAACTCCGTTGATCGCGCTGCCGGTGAGGCGTTGCAGCGTGTAGGACATGCCGCCCGACAGAACCGTGGCCACGCCGGACCAGAAGAACGACGTGCCGATGGTGATGATGATCGAGGGAATCCCGATCACCGCGACCAGCCAACCATTGATGATGCCGATGACGGCACCGCCCGCGATCGCGGCGGCGAGCCCGAGCCAGGGCATTCCGAAATGCCGCGTGACATAGGCGAACAGGAAACCGGATAACGCGATGACAGCGGGAAACGACAGATCGATCTCCCCCGCCGCGATCACCAATGTCAGCCCGAGCGACAGGATCAGCATTGGCGGGATGGTGACGAGGAACGAGTTGTAGATCGGCCAGTTCAGGAACACCGTCGGCGCGAAGCCGATGAACAGCCCGATCAGCACGAAGAACACGACGATGATCGGCAGGCCTTCGAGCTTGAATGCCGGGCGCCGGGCCAGCATCGGGGCGGTCTGTTTCATCGGGGTTCCGCTCATGCCGCCACTCCGGCGTGCTTGGTCTGCTGCAGCCCGATCAGGAACCGGGTCAGCTCTTCAAGGTCCATTTCGGCAGGCCGGATATTGGCGACGATGCGCCCACGGTCGAGCACCACCAGCCGGTCGGCCAGCGCGTGCACATGGGCGAGATTATGCTCGATATAGATCGCCGCCCGCCCGGACTCCTTGATGCGGCGCACGAAATCCAGAACCTTCTGCACTTCCTTGATGGCGAGCGCGGTGGTGGGTTCATCGAGGATGATCAGATCGGCGTCGAAATGCATTGCCCGGCCGATCGCGATGCCCTGGCGCTCGCCGCCGGAAAGCTTGGACACCGTCGACTCCGCGTCGATCCCGACGCCGCGAAACCCGAGCTGGCGCTGCAAAATCTCGTTGGCGATGCGCCGCTCCTCGCGCACGTTGATGAAGCCGAACCGGTTGACGATCTGCCTGCCCACGAAAAAATTGCGCCAGAGCGGCTGTTTCTCGCCGAGCGATTTTTCCTGATACACCGTCTCGAAGCGCAGATCATGCGCGCGGCGCACCGAAAAATTGTTCCAATCGACTGCCTGATCGCGGATGAACAGCCGCCCGGAGGAGGGCGGAATCACCCCGGTCAGCGTCTTGATCAGGGTGGATTTGCCGGCGCCGTTATCACCGATCAGCCCGACGATCTCGTTACGCCCGATCGCCAGATCGATATCGGTCAGCGCGCGCACCTTGCCGAAGGAGACGCAAAGTTTCTCGGCGCGGACGATGTGCTCATAGGCGCGGTCGGACATGTTTGCTCCCTTGGCGCTTGGGCACGCGAGCGCCTTGCTGTTTTTTATCGAAGGAAGACAGGTCTATGTCAATTGAATTTATGGCGATTATGGAATTATTTTCTGTATCATGGAACTGTAGCCGCCGGCATCGCCGCGAGGGTTGTGCGCAAACCCCCCGCATCGTCGGCGAGAACGTCGTGGCGGAGCAGAAAATCGATCAGCACGAGATTGACGTTGAACTTGAAATCCTCGCCGGACGCCATGCGCTCCAGCACGAGCCTGGCCGGCATCAGCTCGAAGCTCTCGACCTCGCCATCCGCCGCGTGCGGCACGAAATCCTCGGGCAGGTCGAGATCGTAGCACACCAGCACGTCGCGCCGCAGGCCTTCCGGGCGCGCCATGTCATAGGCGATGCGGGAAACCTCGCGCGTTCCGGCGATCAGCGCCTCGGGAATCGCCGCCTCCTCGGCGGCTTCCTTCACCAGGGTCTCGTCCGGCGTCATCCCCGCCGACACGCCGCCGCCGACCAGATTGTCGAGCTTGCCCGGATCGAGCTTTTTCTCGGCACTGCGCCGCGCGATCCATAGATGCAGCCCATCGGCGCGGCGCACCACGCCGTTCAGATGCGCGCCAACCCCGATCACGCCGAATGCCGGCAGGGCGCCGCGATCGAGCACCGCGAGAACCGGCCCGCCGAGGCGCGCCCGCACGTCGAAATCCTCGCCGCGCATCCGAAACCCGAATTGGGGCGCGAGCCCGGCGGCGATCAGGTTCAGTCGCGCGGCATCATCGGGTGCGATCGTCACGCCGCCGGGCTCGACCGTCGCAGCCCCTGCCAGCGCCGCGGCGAGGTCCGGCGCCACGTAGCCGACATGGGACGCACCGATGCGGAGCGGAATCCGGTCGCCCGGCAGGGTCGCGTTGCGGCATCGCGCGATATGGCCGTGCAATGCCGCCAATACCTGCCCTTCTGCCTTAACCATTTGCAATCCCGCGCTCACGTGCCATTTGCCGGAGATGGCCCGAACCGTCGATATTGCCAAGCCCGATCGCTCCTGGCGCACCATCAAATCCCTGCTGCCCTATCTCTGGCCCAAGGGCGAAATCTCGCTCCGGGTCCGCGTGGTGCTGGCCGCGGCCGCGCTCATCCTCGCCAAGGTCGCTGTGGTGATCGTGCCGATCGTGTATTCCCGCGCGGTCAACGCGCTGTCGCCCAAGGCCGGCCCGCTGATGATTCCGGCAGCCCTGATCGTCGCCTACGCGATCGTGCGCATTGCCGCTTCGGGTTTCAACGAATTGCGCGACGCGCTGTTCGCCGCCGTGCAGCAGCGCGCGGCGCGGGTGGTCGGCCGGGAAACCTTCGAGCACCTGCACGCGCTGTCGATGCGCTATCACCTCGACCGCCAGACCGGCGGCCTTTCCCGGGTGATTCTGCGCGGCACCACCGGCATTCAGACCGTGCTGCGCCTTGCCACCTTCAGCGTGGTGCCGACCCTGTTCGAACTCGTCCTCACCATGGGCGTTTTGTGGACCCTGTTCGACTGGCGCTACGCCGCCGTAACCCTGATCGCGGTGGGCGGCTACATGGCGTTCACCTTTTCCTTCACCGCCTGGCGCATCAAGTTCCGCCGCCAGATGAACGAGACCGACAATGTCGCCCAGACCAAGGCGATCGACAGCCTGCTGAATTTCGAGACGGTGAAGTATTTCGGCAATGAACGGCACGAAAGCCGAAGATTCGACGAAAGCCTCGCCGCGTATGAAACCGCGGCGGTGCGCTCGCAGGTGACCCTCAGCGCGCTCAATCTCGGTCAGGCCGCGATCATTTCAGTCGGCCTCGCGGTGATGATGCTGATGGCGGCGCGCGGCGTCGCCGCCGGCAGGCTCAATATCGGCCAGTTCGTCCTGGTCAACACCTATCTCATCCAGCTCTACCAGCCGCTCAACTTCCTCGGCTTCGTCTATCGCGAACTGAAACAGGGGCTGGTCGACATGGAGCAGATGTTCTCGCTGCTCCGCACCCAGCAGGAAATCACCGACCGCGCCGACGCAAAAACCCTGGCGCCGCGCGGCGCGCCGGTCGCCGTCGAATTCGCCGATGTCCGGTTCGGCTACAACCAGGACCGTGAAATCCTCCACGGCATCGCGTTCCGCGCCGAACCGGGGCGGAAAATCGCGCTGGTCGGCCCGACCGGCTCGGGCAAATCGACCATTTCGCGCCTGCTGTTCCGCTTCTACGATGTCTCGGAGGGCGCGGTATTGGTCGACGGCATCGATGTCCGCGATCTCGCCCAGCAATCCCTGCGCGCCGCGATCGGCGTGGTGCCTCAGGACACCGTGCTGTTCAACGACAGCATCCGCTACAACATCGCCTATGGCCGGCCCGGCGCGTCCGACGCCGAGATCGAACAGGCCGCGAAACTCGCGCAGATCCACGATTTCATCGCCTCCCTGCCGCAGGGCTACGAAACCCGCGTGGGCGAGCGGGGCCTGAAGCTGTCGGGCGGCGAAAAGCAGCGCGTGGCGATCGCGCGCACCATCCTGAAGGACCCGCGCATCATCATCCTCGACGAGGCGACCAGCGCGCTCGACACCGCGACCGAGCAGGACATCGGCACCGCCCTGCGTCAGGTCGCGCGCGACCGCACCACCCTGGTCATCGCGCACCGGCTTTCGACGGTGATCGACGCCGACGACATCCTGGTGCTGCGTGACGGGGTCATCGTCGAGCGCGGCACCCATGCCGCGCTGCTGGCGGCGGGCGGGGTCTATGCCGCCATGTGGGCGGCGCAGTCGGAACTGGCCGACGCGGAACAGACGGCGGATCGCCTCGCCACCGGCCCGGCCACGCGGGAACTGGCCGCGAATGTGGCGGAATGAGCCATGGTGGTGCTTAATTTAGACATCGTCGATCATTAACTGACAAGGGTGCGTGAGATGACGAGTCAGGAGTCTTGCATGACGGATATGGGCGATTACGCGACCGAGGAACAGATTCTGAAAGCAGGCTCGATGATCGACCGGGTGGTCAAGCACATGATCGAGCAGAAGCTGCCGCCCATCGCGGTCGCCTCGGCGCTGCTCGGCGGCGCCCTCAACGTGCTGTCCGCCTCGTTGCCCGACGATGCGATCCTGCGCATCCTGCACAACGCGATCGACAGCGTCGAATCCGGCGAACTGCGCGACATCGACCAGCCCCGCCAGTAAATCCGGCAGGTTCTGACCAAACCGCAACGGCGCCGAGCGCTATCTGAGCTGGCTGTCCTTGTTACCCTTGCGGTTGAACCCGCTGTTCACCGGACGACGATCGAGCGCAGACTGACACACGACGCAGGTTCGGGCTCCGGGCAGCGCCCGGCGGCGCGCTTGCGGGATTTCCTCGCCGCATTCCACGCAATGGGTCTCGCCCTCGCCCGTGGGCATGAGCGCTCGGGCTCTCATCACCTCGTCCGTGATGGTATCGTCGATCTGATCCTGCACCGCCCCGTCCGGAGCCCATCCGTTCGCCATCGCCGCTATCCGACTGCCTTATCGTCCCAAGGAGCTGAGATAGGGAATCCCAACGCCCGATCCAAGCATCGCGATGCGCACGGCATTCCCGAGAAACCCTGACTCACTACCCCAAATTCTTCCTGCTTGACACCGGAACGGGTTCCACGATAACGACCGATTTACTACAAGGGTCAAATTAATTTGGCGCGCCGCGCAGCCAGCCGGATGCGCCGAATTTCGTCGAACAGGGAAAAACGCCATGACAATCGCTTTCAGGTCCATCCTTGCCGCCTCCGCGCTCGCCGCCGCCGCATTCGGCGTGCAGACCGCTCATGCCCAGGCCATCGCGCAGCCCAAGCCGGTCAGGATCAGCACGAAAAAAACCACCATCGCCTTCCTGCTGCCGGAGAACTCCTCACCGCGCTACGAGCAGGTCGATCGCCCCTGGTTCATCAAGATGGCCAAGGCCGCCGACCCCAACGCGAAGCTCATCGTCAGCAACGCCAATTCCAGCCCGGATACCCAGCTCAACCAGGCGCAATCGGCGATTTCCAACGGCGCCGACGTTCTCGTGGTCGATCCGGTGGATGGCAAGGCGGGCGCGGCGATCGTCAACTACGCCGCACGCAATCACATCAAGGTCATTTCCTATGACCGGCTGATCCAGGATTCCAAGCCCGACTACTATGTCTCGTTCGACAACGTGAAGGTAGGCGAGCTCCAGGGCCAGTACATCGCCGCGCACACCAAGGCCGGCGGCCATGTGATGATGATCAACGGCGCGCCGACCGACCCCAACGCGTTCGATTTCCGCAGGGGCGCGATGAACGTGCTCGGCCCGCTGTTCAAATCGGGCAAGCTGCATCTGGCCTATACGGTGATGACGCCGGACTGGAGCGCGCAGAACGCCTTCACCGAATCCCAGCAGGCGCTGACCCGGCTGCACAACAAGGTGAATGCGGTGCTCGCCGCCAACGACACCACCGGCGCCGGCGCGATCCGCGCGCTCCAGGCGGTCGGGCTCGCCGGCAAGGTGCCGGTGACCGGCCAGGACGCGACCAATGGCGGCCTCACCTATATTCTTGAGGGCCTGCAGTCGATGACCGTGTTCAAATACGTCCCCGACGAAGCGGCGGCGGCGGCCCAGCTCGCGGTCGCGGTGGCGACCCACACCAAGCCGCCCGCCGGGCTGCTGAACGGCAAGACCAACAACAAGATGATCGACGTTCCCTCGGTCCTGCTGACCCCGGTGGTGGTGACCAAGAAGAATCTTGCGGCAACGGTGATCAAGTCCGGCTATACCACCTGGAAAGCGATCTGCGTCGGTCCCGCCGCCGATGGCGCGATCTGCAAGACGCATAGCGGCTGAATTTGGTGCGGGGAGCGGGAAAAACCCGCTCCGCCGGCGTTGGTTTCGGGAGGGATATCATGAGTGGCAGTGCCGCAACGCCGTTGCTGACCGTGCGCGGCCTGAAAAAGCGCTTCGGCGCGGTCACCGCCCTGCGCAATGTCGGGTTTTCGGTCGAGCGCGGCGAGGTGACCGCCCTGCTCGGCGATAACGGCGCGGGCAAGTCCACCACCATCAAGGCGATCGCCGGGGTCGCGCCGATCGACGAGGGCGAAATCCTGCTCGAAGGCCGGCCGGTCACGATCCGCCACCCCTCCGAGGCCAATGCGCTGGGGATTCAGACCGTCTATCAGGATCTCGCCCTCTGCGACAATCTCGGCATCTGCGCGAACCTGTATCTCGGCCGCGAACTGATCGCCAAGCCCACGCCGCTCGGCCCGCGCGTGCTGCGCGATGTCGAAATGGAGGCCGAGGCCCGCCGCGTGCTGAAAACCCTGCGCATCAACCTGCCGGCGCTCGATACCCCGGTCGCCTCGCTGTCCGGCGGACAGCGCCAGGCAGTGGCGATCGCCCGCGCGGTGCTGTGGAATTCCAAGCTGGTCATCATGGACGAACCGACCGCGGCTTTGGGCGTCGCCCAGACCGCCGAGGTGCTGCGCCTGGTGCGCGACCTCGCCGGCCAGGGCTACGGGGTCATCCTGATCACCCATAACATGCAGAACGTGTTCCAGGTCGCCGACAATATCGCGGTGCTGCGCCTCGGCGAGACCGTGCTGGAGGCGCGCAAGGCCAATCTCACGCCCGATCAGGTGGTGGGCGCGATCACCGGAACCCTGGCGATAGGAGCGGCGGCATGACCACGACCACCCAACCGGCCGTGCCGGTGCAATCGCCGTTCAAACGCTGGCTGTCCGGTGTCGCCAACGCGTCCGATCTCGGCATGCTGCCGGTGATCGCGGCGCTGATCGTCATCTGGATCGTGTTCGAGGTGCTGAACGCGAATTTCCTTACCCCGCGCAACCTGTCGAACCTCGCGGCACAGATCGTCGTTACCGGCACGCTGGCGCTCGCCGAAATCTACATCATCCTGCTTGGCATGATCGATCTGTCGATCGGCTGGAACTCCGTACTCGCCGCCTCGATCTTCTCGCTGAGCACGGTGTTTTTCCATCTGCCGGTCCTGGCCGGGCTGGTGCTCGGCATCGTTTTCGCCACGGTGGTCGGTTTTCTCCAGGGCATGCTGGTCTCGCGGGTCGGGGTGCCGAGTTTCGTGGTGACCCTGGGCGGCGCGATGGTCGCCGAGGGCATCACCCTCGGCATCCTCACCCCGCATGGCGGCTCGGTGCCGCTCTCGGATTCGCTGACCACCGCGATCGGCACGCTCAACCTCGCCCCGCTCTGGAGCTGGGTGCTCAGCATCGTCCTGTTCGGCGCCTATGCCGCCGTCACCCTGAACCAGATCCGGCAGCGCACCGCCGGCGGCCATGAGGGCGGTTATGCGGCGGTGATGCGCCTGATCGGCGTCGGCGTTCTGCTGTTCGGTGCCGTGTTCATGCTGAACGCCTATCGCGGCGTGCCGTTCCTGCTGCTGATTTTCCTGATCGCGCTGTTCGCCTCCGCCTTCGTGACGAAATCGACCCAGTTCGGCCGGCATCTCTACGCGGTGGGCGGCAATGCCGAGGCGGCGCGCCGCGCCGGCATCTCGGTGCGCGGCATTCAGCTCGCTGCCTTCATCATCGCCGGGTTCCTGGTCGGCCTCGCCGGCTATCTCGACGCCGCGCGCCTCGGCGTGGCCTCCGCCTCGGTCGGCAACGGCGATATCATGCTGAACGCGGTGGCGGCGGCGGTGATCGGCGGCACCTCGCTGTTCGGCGGGCGCGGCAGCGTCTACGGCGCGCTGTTCGGCGCGCTGGTGATCGAGAGCGTGAGCAACGGGATGAACCTGCTGGGGGCTGCATCGTCGGTGCGGTTCATCGTCGAAGGCGGCATCCTGCTCGCCGCGATCACGGTGGATACCGTGCTGCGGCTGAAACGCCTGCGCACCGGCCGGGCCTGATCGCTCATCGTTTCGTCGGGCGCAGCCTTGCGGGCACCTTGGGCTGCATCAGCCAGTCCGCGTCGGGGCGCACCCACCAGTAGGCGCCTTTGCGGCCCATCATGCGGTGCGACAGGAACAGGCTCTTGAGCTGGGCGATGTCGGGATAGAATTGCTTGAGGTCGTAATCCAGATCGGGCTCGCGAATCCGGCGCCGCTTGTCGATCCGGCTGATGATGTAGCCCAGCACCGCCCGGCGCTTGCGTGCCGATTGCGGAATCTCGGTGATGCTGGTGTCCGGCCGCAGATAGGGTGCGGCGATCGTGCAATCCGCCTCGCGCGACATGACCGGGTGCGCCAGCGACGCCGTGCCGTCGCGGGTCAGCAGAATATCGCCGATCTCGGTCAGGTTTTCCTGGATCAGTGCATACCAATGCGTCGTCCCGGCGAGGCGAAGCCGGACCAGCCCCGCCTTGCGCAGGGTGCTCAGATGATGCGATGCTGTCGGCGGCTTGATGCCGGCCAGGGCGGCGAGATCCTGCACCTTCTGTTCGCCCTGGGCGAGATGACCGAGAATCGTCAGCCGCTTCCGGTCGGCCAGGGCCTTGAGGGCGTTCACCAGTTCGAAATAGAGCATCGATCCCCGCCGAATTATGACGATATTTAATTTTACTAACTCATAATTAGATCGCCTCCGCCGGGGTGGGCAAGCAAAACGGCACCTGTCTCTTGTATTTTCCCGACCGCGCCATATCCTTCGGCAGGGTTCCCGATGCAAAAATAAAATGGGGTTGTCGATCATGGTAAAATTCGGAATTGCGCAGCCGGTCAAGCGGGTCGAGGATTCGCGGCTGCTCAAGGGCGCGGGCCGCTATACCGACGACGTGCCGGCCAACGGCGCGCTGCGCCTGCATGTTGTGCGCTCGCCCCATGCCGCGGCGGTCATCGCCGGGATCGACGTCAGTGCGGCGAGGGCGATGCCGGGCGTGGTCGCGGTGATCACCGCCGCCGATCTCGCCGCCGAGGGGATCGGGGCGATTCCCTGCGTCATCCCGCTGGCCAATCAGGACGGCTCGCCGCGGGCGAACGCGGACTGGCCGGTGCTGGCGCGGGGCGTGGTGCGCCATGTCGGCGAGCCGGTCGCCTTCGTCGTCGCCGAGACCATCCAGGCCGCGCGCGACGCCGCCGAGGCGGTGGAGGTGACCTATGAGACGAAGCCGTCAGTCACCGAACTGTCCCGCGCGATGGATGGGGATGTGCCCCTGGTGTGGGACGACGTGCCGCGCAACCTTGTGTTCGACTGGGCGGTGGGCGATGCCCAAGCGGCCGATGCGCTGTTCAAGCAGGCCGCGCACGTGACGAGGCTCCGCGTGGTGAACAACCGGATCGTGGTCAATTCGATGGAGCCGCGCGCCGCCCGCGCCGAATACGATGCCGCGACCGGCCGCTGGACCCTGACCTCCGGCACCCAGAGCGTCTGGATGCTCAAGGACATCCTCAGCCAGGCGGTCTTCAAGGTCGCTCCCGACAAATTCCGGGTGATCACACCCGATGTCGGCGGCGGATTCGGCATGAAATTCTTCGTCTATCCCGAGCACGTCATGGTCTGTTATGCCGCGCGCAAATTCGGCCGGGCGGTGAAATGGATCGCCGATCGCGGCGAGGCGTTCCTGTCCGACACCCATGGCCGCGACCACGTGACCGAGGGCGAATTGGCACTCGACGCGGCAGGGAAATTTCTTGCCCTGCGGGTGCGCGACATCGCCAATATGGGCGCCTATCTGTCGAATTTCGCGCCGCTCGTCCCCACCGTCGCCGGTACCAAGGTGCTCGCCAGCGTCTACGGCTTCAAGGCGGTCCATGCCCAGGTCTCCGGCGTGCTGACCCATACCGTGCCGGTCGACGCCTATCGCGGCGCCGGGCGGCCGGAGAGCAATTACCTGGTCGAACGGCTGATCGATGCGGCGGCGCGCGAGATCGGCGCGGACCGGGCGGAACTGCGCCGGCGCAATTTCGTCCCGTCGAGCGCGATGCCGTATCGCTCGGCGCTGAACGAGATTTACGATTCGGGCGATTTTCATAAAGTGCTGGACCGGGCGCTCGACGTGATGGACTGGAAGGGTTTCCCGGCGCGGCGCGCCCGCTCGGCGGCGGAGCAAAAACGGCGCGGCATCGGCATGGCCTATTACCTGGAGGCGACCGGCGGAGCGCCGGAGGAACGGGCCGAAATCCGCTTCACCCGCGACGGTTTCGTCGATGTGTTCGTCGGCACCCAATCGACCGGGCAGGGGCACGAGACCGCCTATGTCCAGTTGGTCGGCGACCGGCTGGGCATCGACGCGGAACGCATCCGCGTCCGCCAGGGCGATTCCGATGCGATTCCGAGCGGCGGTGGCACCGGCGGCGCGCGCAGCCTGTATTCCGAGGGCCAGGCGATCGCGCTGACCACCGCGAGCATCATCGAAAAGGGCAGAAAGGCGGCGGCCGACATGCTGGAGGCGGCGGTGACCGACATCGTGTTCGAAGCCGGCGCGTTCAAGATCGTCGGCACCGACCGGCAGGTCGATATCATTTCGCTCGCCGGAACCCTGCATGACGCGGACGGCAACGCGCTGGATACGGCGGAGATCGCGGCCATCGAGAAACATACCTTCCCGAATGGCTGTCATATCGCCGAGGTCGAGGTCGACCCCGAAACCGGGGTGGTTTCGGTGCTGCGCTATCTGGTGTGCGACGATGTGGGGACCATCGTGAACCCGATGATCGTGCGCGGCCAGGTGCATGGCGGCGTGGCGCAGGGGCTCGGCCAGGCGCTGCTGGAAAACACCGCCTATGACCCGGAAAGCGGCCAGCTCATGTCCGGCAGCCTGATGGACTACGCCCTGCCGCGCGCCGACGATGTGCCGGATATCGAGGTCGAGTTCGTCGAAATTCCCTGCGCGTCCAACCCGCTCGGCGTGAAGGGCGCGGGCGAGGCCGGCGCGGTGGGTTCGCCGCCGGCCCTGATCAACGCGGTGATCGACGCGCTGGCCGAGGACGGGGTGCGCGGCATCGACATGCCGGCGACGCCGGAGCGTATCTGGCAGGCGATTTCCAGTGTAAGACAGGCGGCGTGATTCACTTGGTCAAGCTCGCGGTGGGGGTGAAGGATGTCGGCCATCTGGCCGAGATCCAGCGCCGCCGCGCGCAAGCCGAGCCGCCGCTGCGCCACCGGACCCGCTCGATGCCGAAACGCGCGGATGAGCTGCGGAATGGCGGCTCGATCTATTGGGTGGTCGGAGGGCTCGTTATCGTGCGGCAGCGCGTGCTGGACGTGACCCTCGATGCATGGGACGATGGCTCGCCTTGCGCCGGGCTGGTGCTCGACCCCGCGCTGGTGCGGGTCGCGGCGCGGCCGATGCGGCCGTTTCAGGGCTGGCGCTATCTGGCACCGGAGGATGCGCCGATGGATATCACGCGGGACGCGGCGACAATCGAAGACAAGCTGCCGCCCGAATTGCGGCGCGATCTGCGCGCGCTGGCGTTGCTGCCATGACCGATTTTGCCGAATTGCGGGCAAAATTGCCGAAAAAACTGCCCTGGACGCCGGTGACAGTGCCGGTGGTGCGGATGACCGGCGTGATCGCGCCACGCGAGGCGGCGGTCAATCTCGACCGTTTCTCCGGCGCGCTGACGCGTGGGTTCAGCACGGCGAAAGCGGGCGAGAAACTGCTGATCCTGGCGATCGAAAGCCCCGGCGGATCGCCGGTGCAGTCGGATCTGATCGGCCGGTTCATCCGCCGCAAGGCGGGTGAGACCGGGGTGCGGGTGGTCGCGGTGATCGGCGATGTCGGGGCGTCGGGCGGCTACTGGATCGCCTGCGCGGCGGACGAGATTCTCGCCAATCCGATGAGCATCGTCGGCTCGATCGGGGTGATCGGCGGCGGGTTCGGCGTGCCGGAACTGATCGGCCGCCTGGGCATCGAGCGGCGCATCGTGACGGCGGGTTCCAACAAAATGCGCAACGACCCGTTCGCGCCGGCGCGGCCCGAGGACGAGCAATTCACGCGCGCATTGCTCGACGATATCCATGCCGGGTTCAAGGCGTGGGTGCGCGAGCGGCGCGGTGCGGCGATCGACGGGCATGAGGACGCGATTTTCGATGGCTCCTACATGCTGGGCGAGCGGGCGAAATCGCTTGGCCTGATCGACGGGTTCGGCGATGTGCGGAGCGTGATCGCCGAGCGGTTCGGCGCCAAGGCAAGACCCGATTTCATCGGGCCGAAGAAGCGGTTCAGCCTGCTGCGCCTGCTCGGGCGCGGTGCGGGGGCGGAGATTCTGAACGCGATCGAGGCCGAGGCGATGAAGGCGCGGCTGCGTTAGGTCGGCTTTAAGAGTGACCGGTGAAGCAAGCTTCTGCCTACGCCCAATGTCATTGCGAGAAGCGAAGCGCCGAAGCAATCCAGAAATTCTTGAGCATTTTTCCGAAAATGTGGATTGCTTCCGCCGGCGCTTCGCTTGGCATCGCAATGACGGCGTTGGGGTGTGGATCGCTTCGCCGGCTTCGGCCTCCTCGCGATGACGGGGTTTGTATCGCGTGGCGGGCCGGTCTTGCCCAATCGCGTCGGATCGGGCGATGATGCGGTCATGACAGAGAACGGAACAACTGAAGACTCGCCGATGCTCGTCGCCGATCCGGTGCGGCCCGAGGAAACCGGGCTTTTGCTCGATATGGCGCGGACGTTTCATAGCGAGGACGGGCATCCGATGGATGCGGCGGCCGAAGCGGCGACGCGGGCGAGCGTGACCGGCGAGGGTCATGCGGCGCTCGCGCCGACCTGGCTGCTGCGCCATGAGGGCAGGGTGGTCGGTTATTTCGTGCTCTCGCTCGGCTACAGCCCGGAGCATGGCGGGCTCGATGCCTTCATCGACGATATTTTTCTGGTTCCAGACATTCGGGGTCGCGGCTTGGGCCGCGCGGCGCTCGATTGCGCGGTCGAGTCGGCGCGCGCGCGGGGCGCGCGGGTGCTGATGCTGGAGGTCGAGAAACACAACGACCGCGCCTATCGGCTCTATGCAAGCGAAGGCTTCGTCGATACCGGGCGGCGACTAATGTACCGTCATTTATAGAAACATTAAAGCGAGGTCACGGGACGGTTTGCGCTTGCCGATCCGGCGCGTCCTCCGCCATGGTGCGGGGTGAATAACCAGGAGATGACGATGGCCGATCCACGCTATGTTCCGTTTCCCGACAGCCACCACGAGGCGCCGCGCAATGCGCGCCGCATCGGCAGGCTCGACGATGGCGAGCGCGTGGAGGCAAGCGTCTATGTGAAGCCACGGCCGGCAACGGCGGGGCTAGACTCGCATGAGGCGGTGCTGGAAGATCGCGCGCGGCGTCACGCGCCGGATATCGATAGGATCAGGCATTTCGCGGCGGATCATGAATTTGACGTGATCGAGGCGGATGCGCGGCGCCGGCTGGTGCGGCTTTCCGGCACGGCGGGGGCGATGCGCGCGGCGTTCGGCGCCGAACTGCACTGGTTCGAGGGCGGGGGCGCGCGGTTCCGCGGCTATACCGGGGCGCTGCAGCTGCGCGCGGATATCGCCGATATCGTGGAATCGGTGCTCGGGCTGGATACCAGGCCGGTGGCAAAGCCGCGCCTGCGGATAATGCTGCCGGCGCAGGCGGGGGCTGCCTATCTGCCCAATCAGGTCGGCGGGTTCTACGGGATTCCGACCACGCCGACCGGTGCGGGCGAGTGCATCGCGATCATCGAACTGGGCGGCGGGTATCACCAGAGCGACATCACCGCCGCGTTCGGCGCGATGGGGCTGACGCCGCCAACCGTGGTCGCGGTGAGCGTGGACGGCGCGACCAATGCGCCCAGCACGGCGAATTCGGCGGATGGCGAGGTCGGGCTGGACATTCAGGTGGCGGGCGGCATCGCGCCGGGGGCGAAGCTCGCGGTGTATTTCACGCCCAACAGCGATGCCGGGTTCGCCGATGCGATCACCCGGGCCGCGACCGATGCGCTCAACAAGCCGTCGGTGATGTCGATCAGTTGGGGCGGCCCGGAATCGGGGTATTCCACGCAGGGCCGCACCACGCTGAACACCGCGTTGCAGGACGCGGCGAATGCCGGGGTGACGGTGACGGTCGCATCGGGCGACAATCTGGCGACCGACGGGGTTTCGGACGGCGCGGTGCATGTCGATTTTCCGGCGGCGAGCCCCTATGTGGTCGGCTGCGGTGGCACCAGCATCACCGTGTTGGGCGGCGCGATCACCGCCGAGACGGTATGGAACAGCGGTGCGAACGGCACCGGTGGCGGGATTTCCACCGTGTTCCCGGTGCCGTCGTTCCAGTCCGGGGTGAAACTGCCGGCGAATGTCAGTACCGGCGGCACCGGGCGCGGGGTGCCGGATGTCGCGGCCGATGCCGATCCGGCGACCGGGTTTCAGGTAATTGTCGATGGGCAGAATTTCGCCGCCGGCGGCACCAGCGCGGTCGCACCGCTCTGGGCCGGGTTTTTCGCCCTGGTCAATGCGGCGCGCGGATCGCGGCTGGGGTTCGTGAACCCGGCGCTCTATGCGAACGCGGCGGGGTTCCGGGAAATCACCACCGGCAATAACAAGCCGGCGGGATCGAACCTGGGTTACAGCGCGGGGCCGGGCTGGAATGCCTGCGCCGGGCTGGGCGCGATGCTCGGCGCGAAATTGTTTGCCGCGCTGAAGGCGGCGAAGGGCTCGCCGGTGGCGTGACGCTCCGCGCGATGACATGACCCGTCATGGATCGGCGTCATTGATTTGGATGGAGACGGGCATGCCGTGCAGCAGACCGAGCGGCGCGGCGGCGGCTTCGATATCGTCGGCGTGTTTGGACATGCTTCCCAGAAAAACGCAGTGCTCGTTGACAATTATCGGCGCGTGCGCTCTTTGATTATAACGTTTTCTCTCCATTGGCTGAGCAGATGGACTCAACTCGTCCACAACCCGCTTGAGAACAAAAATGGACGACCCGCTTCTAACGCTCAAAACGCTCTCGAACAACACTCACTATATTCGCGATTTTTATTATCGGATGATTCTGGGGTTTACTATTCTTTTAGATATTTATATTGTTGGTCTCCAGATTGTTGACGTTTCTGTTTTTATTGATTTTTCACCACTGAAAAAAATTCCAATTTATATTACAAATTTAATTATTTTTACTGTAATTCCAGTAACGTTCTACACAGCAAAGTATCTGTCAATAAGAAAAACTCGATATTATTTGATGTATAACATTTCTATATACGCAATTTTTGCCATTTCATTTATGGCATGCTATGTACATGCTATTGGTAATATTTTGGAAACCTTGCCTGTCGGCCCATTTCGTCTAGCATTCACTTATCAATATTTCTTTGGCGTGCTGTGCTGCAGCATAAATGCGATGTATGCTTTTTCAAAGAAATATATTTATTTTCTTCCTAACTCTATGCGTAATAAATGATAATTTCTGTGCGTCGGATTCAACCGCCGTAGGCTACGCTCAGTGATTTGGTGGCCTGATTGTCGGTCCAAGAACCTGACCGAAAAAGATAGTTGAGTGATTTCAGTAGGTTGTGTTTCTGTCTGCTTTCCACAACGGACGGAAGCACGATGCCCTGGAAATCACTCGGCGGGCGGATTGCCGGCAGGTCAAGGGCGGGAGGAGAAACGCCGGCCGAACGGGACGAGGATCGAGAGGGCGGCGACGTAGAGAAACACCGTGACATAGAGCGCGGTGAAGACCCAGAGCGGAAAATTCCAGTAGATCAGGCGATCGACAAAATGCACGATCAGCGGCGGCGGCGATGCACTTCGGCCGGTCAGTTCGCTCTGCCAGAGGGTGAGGATGCAGGCGCGGCCGGCGAGCGCCTGGCCGGCGACGATCGCCATCAGGGCGAGGTGCAGCAGGCGGAGCCAGGCGATGCGGACGATGCGCCAGCCGAGCCACGCACCGAGCGGGATGACGACGAGGAAAGCGACGTTGAACGCGATGACGACGAGGTGGAGTGCCAGGACCGCTTCGGCGAGAGCAATCATGGCGGGACAGTAGGACGGGGGTTCGGTTGCGGCAATTCGACGTGGTGGTTCTGGGCGCGGGTGCGGCGGGGTTGATGTGCGCCATTGTGGCGGGGCGGCGCGGCCGGCGCGTGCTGGTGCTCGATCATGCCGATGAGCCGGGCAGAAAAATTTTGATTTCCGGTGGCGGGCGCTGCAATTTCACCAATATCCATACCGCGCCGGAGCGGTTCTTTTCGGCCAATCCGCATTTCTGCAAATCCGCCCTGTCGCGCTACACGCCACGGGATTTTCTGGATCTGGTCGAGAAGCACGGCATCGCGTGGCACGAAAAGACGCTGGGGCAATTGTTCTGCGACGGTTCGGCGCGGGCGATCGTGGCGATGCTTCTGGCGGAATGCGAGGCGGCGGGCGTAAAAATCCAGTTGGGCTGCCGCATCGCGGAGGTGACGCGGACCGAGCGGTTCCGGGTCGAGACCGATACGGGAGCGATCGCGGCAGAGTCTGTGGTGCTGGCGACGGGAGGCTTGTCGATCCCGAAACTGGGGGCGACCGGGCTGGCACATGATATCGCCGTGCGGTTCGGGTTACGGCTGATCGGGATCAGGCCAGGGCTGGTGCCGCTGAGCTTCGCGGCCGCCGATCTCGCGCGCACCCAGAAGCTGGCGGGTGTGTCGCTGCCGGTGGACGTGCGGTGCGGAGCGAAAAAATTTCGCGAAGCGATGCTGTTCACCCATCGGGGGATTTCCGGGCCGGCGATTTTGCAAATTTCGTCGGTGTGGCGGGACGGGGTGCCGATCATGCTCGATCTGCTGCCGGATGAAGCCGCCGGGTTTCTGCAGGCGCGGAAACGCGCGCGGCCAGGCGTTTCAGCGCGTACGGTGCTGGCGGAGGTGCTGCCGCAACGGATGGCGGACGTGTTTCTGCCGGACGAGTTGTCAGCGGGCCGGATCGGCGCACAACCGGACCGGGCGCTGATGGCATTGGGATCGGCGTTGAAGTCGTGGCAGGTTACCCCCGCCGGCAGCGAAGGCTATGCGAAGGCCGAAGTGACGCTGGGCGGGGTCGATACGGCTTGCCTGTCCTCCCGGACCATGGAGGCGCGCAGCGCAAAAGGGCTGTTCGTGATCGGCGAGGCGGTGGATGTGACCGGCTGGCTCGGCGGATATAATTTTCAATGGGCCTGGGCGAGCGGCTGGTGCGCCGGGTGCGTGGCCTGAACCGGAAGGGAACAGAAAAATGGATCGCGACGAGCTTACGAGATGGGCGCTGGCCAATGGCTGGCAGATGATCGGCGGGCACCCGAGCCTGACCAAGCCATCCGCGCCGAAAGAGGCGATCGTGCGGATGGTGTTCAAGGCGACCCTGGTGAATGTGGAGGCGAAGAAGCCGGCGGGCAAGTGGGAAAAGGTGTCCGGCGCGCCCTACGGGCAGATCGCGCCCGATGAGGAGAGCGGATTGCCGCGCGGCCTGGGGTTCACCAGCCTGCAAGGGTTTCGGATGCTGATGGAGGATAACAAGGACCGCGCCGTGTTCGCCAAATTCACCGGGAAGGCGTGAGCGCTAGCCCTCGACCGTCGCATTACCTCCCCTGCCAAACGCATCTTCGGGTATCGCGGCTGCAAACAATTGCAGCCCTTCTGAAATGATCAAGTCGGTTCGAAATTCTTATCGACCGTCAGTTGTCCGCGATTTATCGGACGGCGATCGGAAGCGGTCAATTGCTGGATCAAGGTCGAGAGGGACCGCGGTCCGCCACCATGCGCCGTGGCAATCGCACTCGAAGCCAAACGCGCAATGGGCGTTATCGTTCTCAATTCGGGGAGCGTGCGCCCTTCGACGGCTCCGAACAGGAGCGGGTCGAGTTTCCATGCCCGGCGTCCGGGGTCAGGCCGTCGGCATGGTTAGATGCCCTCCCCCAACGGTTTGTCGAACGCCTTGGCGGCGATGGTGGTTTCTTCACCCAGTGCGTTTCGCGTCGCGATGACGTGTTCGATGAAGATGTGACCATCCACCCGCTTCGTCCAATGGCCCTTGCCGGTCAGCAAATAGCCGACATGCGGCCGGTCGGGCCCGTTGACGTCGATGCCCGGAGGAATGTCATCGAGGTCGATCATCAACTGCCAGTTGGTCGCGTGGGTGCCGTGGCCGCCGATCGTCCGCATTTTCCATTCGACCGGGACCCGCCCGCTGAGCGGTGTCATGCGCTCAATGCCGGTCGGCGATATGGGGGCCGTCTTGGTGGCGAAGAACTGGCCGCCGAAATCCTTTCGTTTAAGGTCGAGCTGGCCGCTGGAGTAGGTTTTCACCTTGGCAAAGATGATTTCGAGCGCCTGGTCGAACAATTCGGGCCAATGCTTGACGACGGCATGGGGGGTCCGAAGCGGATTGTTCTGGATATCGGCGTCACAATCCTCCAGGGTGTAGGTTCCGCCGCGCACCTTTGGCATCGTGTCTTGCCTCCCTCGCGAAGCAGCGCGGTGTTCTTCGGTTCGTCCCGCCCGGTCGGGCGAGGCTGCCGATCCGGCGCTTCACATGCAGACTAACGCAGTTGCGCGCTGCCTGAAAGTGCTTTCTATTCCCGGTTGCCGGGCCGATACCAGCGGGTTGGCGCGCATGGATGGCTTCGCGTTGCTCGCTATGACGATCGAGGCGCGGGACGCTGGGGTGATCGTCAGGCGGTGATATTGGCGGTCCAGCGGTCGAGCCAGGATTGGGCGGGTTCGGGCCGGCCGAACAGATAGCCCTGCATCGCATCGCAGTCGCGCATGCGCAGGAAACTTGCCTGCGCCTCGGTCTCGACCCCTTCGGCGACCACCGAGAGGCCGAGATGGCGGGTCATCGCCAGGATCGCCTCGGCGAGGGTCGCGTCCCGCGCGCCGTCGGGCAGATGGCGGATGAAGCCGCGATCGATCTTGATCTCGGCGATCGGCAGGGATTGCAGATAGCCGAGGCTGGAATAGCCGGTGCCGAAATCGTCGATCGAGAACCGCACGCCAAGGGACGCGAGCGCGCGCATTTTCGCGGCGGCCTCGTCGATCCGGTCGATCAGCAGGCTTTCGGTGATTTCGATCAGCAGATCGTGCGGGTCGACGCCGGTTTCGGCGAGAATGCGCTCGACATCGGGCACGAAAGCGGGATCGCGGAACTGGCGCGGGCTGACATTGATCGCGATGCGCAGCCGCCGCCCCTGCCGCGCCTGGGCGGCGATGATGCGGCAGACCGCGCGCAGCATCCATCGGCCCATGGCGAGCACCACGCCGGTCTGCTCGGCGATCGGGATGAACTCGCCCGGCAGGACGATGGTGCCGTCGGCACGGCGCAGGCGGATCAGCGCCTCGGCGCCGGTGACGTCGTTCGCCCGTCCGACCTGGGGTTGCAGCCAGACCTCGAAACGGTCATGATCGAGCGCCTCGCGCAGCGCCTGTTCGATCGCGTGGCGATGGGCGACGCGATCCTGCATCGCCGGTTCGAAGAACGCGACGCTGACCGAATCCGACGCCTTGGCCTGATACATCGCGATATCGGCCTGGCGCAGGATATCGTCGATGCCGGAAGCGTCCTGCGGGAACAGCGCGATGCCGATGCTCGCGGTCACGTAGCATTCATGGGTCACGGCGTGGATCGGCGGGGCGAGGGCGGCGCGCAGTTTCTCGGCGAGTTCATGGGCGATTTCCGCCGCGCGGTCCGCCGTGTCGGCAAGCCGGGCGAGCAGGACGACGAATTCGTCGCCGCCGAGGCGCGCGACGATATCCGAGGCGCGCAGCGCGGCTTGCAGCCGGCGGCCGACCTGGTCGAGCACGATGTCGCCGATCGAATGGCCGTGCAGGTCGTTGATCGCCTTGAAACCGTCGAGGTCGATGAACAGCAGGGCGCCGGCCAGGCCGGAGTCCCGCGCCGTCGCGATTTCGGTTTGCAGGCGCAGCCGCAGCGCGGCGCGGTTCGGCAGGCCGGTCAGCGGATCGAAATAGGCGAGGCGTTGGATATCCTCGTCGGCCTGGTGCTTTTCCGTGATGTCGACCCAGGCGCCGACGATGCGCGCCGTGCGCCCGTCTGCATCGCGGATCGCGGTCAGCTCGTCGCGCACCCAGCGATAGACGCCGTCGCGGCGCCTGAACCGATAGCGGTGAACGATGGTGTCCTGGGTCAGCAGGCGACGGCTTTCGGCAAGGGCGGCGGGCCGGTCGGCGGGGTGGACGTTGTCGGTCCACCAATCGGCGCCGAGCGCCGCGTCCGGCCTGTAGCCGAACAGGCGCTCGATATTGGCGCTGATCTCGGCGAACTTGAACGATGCCGGATCGGCCTCGCCGTTCGGGCTTTCCATCGCGTAGATGACGGTGGAACTCGCTTCGAGCAGGCGGGCGAGCCGCTGTTCGCTGGAATGCTGGGCGGCGCGGGCGGAATCGCGCGCGGCGCGGTCGCGCAGGGTGCGGATGCCGTAGGCGAGATCGGCGGCGAGCTCGGCCAGCAGCCGGATCTCCTCGGCGTCGAAGCCGCGGTACGGGGCACCGCCGGCGGGTTTCCGGCCGGTCGCGTACAGGGTGAGGGCGCCGAACGCGGCGCCTGCCTCGCCGCGCAAGGGGAGCGCGATGCAGGCGGTGTAGCCGGCGCGCCTTGCAGTATCGCGCCAGGGCTCCATGCGGGGATCGTGTTCGAGATCGTCGATCGTGACGACACGGCCTTCGCGCACGGCGGTTCCGGTCGGGCCCCTGCCATGGGGATTGTCCGCCCAGGAGAGCGGCAGGGATTCCAGCCGGTCGAGCCCGATGCCGGCTTTCGCCACCGGCCGCAAAGCCGCCTCGGCACCGGATTCCGCCATGCCGACCCAGGCCGCGCTGTAGCGGCCGACATCGACGGCGAGGCGGCAGATCGCGGCGGTCAGCTCCGCTTCGCTTGCGGCGCGGGCCAGGGCCTGGTTGCAGCCGATCAGGGTCTGCAGGGCCCGGTTGGTCCGGTCGAGCAGCGCGTTCGACCGGGCCAGCGCATCCTCCACGGGACCGGCCGGGTCCTCATGCCGCCGAATCGCCTCGCTCCCGAGCGGCTCGATCAATGAATTTTCGCTGCCGTCACCCACCACTTCACCCAATCACGACGCTCCGTGCGACGTTCGGCCAATCCTATGAAGGGAGACGGTTAATAGATAACTAAGACTGAAAGTAAAAAAATTTAGACATATCAAGGCTGTGGGGGCGAGGCTTGACCGGGGAGGCGGGTTGGGGCAGATCTCCGCCCTCTCGATCCGCCGCGCTGCGAGTTTCGCACCGCGGCGCGTTTTGCGTTTGAGGAGCCATAGCGATGTTCGACGCCCTTTCGGGCAAACTGGGCGATGTGTTCGACCGGCTGCGCCGGCGCGGCGCGCTGTCCGAGACCGACGTGATCGAAGCGATGCGCGATATTCGTCTCGCGCTGCTCGAAGCCGACGTCGCTCTGCCCGTGGTGCGCGATTTCATCGCGAAGGTGCGGCTGCAGGCGGTGGGCGCCGAGGTCCTGAAATCGGTCTCGCCCGGCCAGCAGGTCGTCAAGATCGTCAACGACGCGCTGATCGAGGCGCTGGGCGGCGCTGGCGCGGTGCCGCTGAATTTGAACGCGGCATCGCCGATCCCGTTCCTGATGGTGGGCTTGCAGGGCTCGGGCAAGACCACGACTTCCGGCAAGATCGCCCTGTTCCTCAAGGACAAGCAGCGCAAGAAGGTGCTGCTGGCGAGCCTGGATACCCAACGGCCGGCGGCGCAGTTGCAACTGGCGCAGTTGGCGGAACGTGCCGGGGTGGCGTCGTTACCGATTATCGCCGATGAGGGGCCGGTGCAGATTGCCCGTCGCGCGATGGATACCGGGCGGCGCGAAGTTTTCGATGTCGTGATCCTGGACACCGCCGGACGGTTGGCGATCGATGAAGCGCTGATGGACGAGGTCAAGGCGATCCGCGCCGCGACCGAGCCGGCGGAGACGCTGCTGGTCGTCGATGCGATGACCGGGCAGGACGCGGTGGCGACCGCGAGCGCGTTCAACGAGGCGGTGAGCGTCACCGGCATCGTGATGACGCGGCTCGACGGCGATGCGCGCGGCGGTGCGGCGCTGTCGATGCGGGCGGTGACCGGCGCGCCGATCAAGCTGATGGGCATGGGCGAGAAGCTCGATGCGCTGGAGCCGTTCCACCCCGAGCGGATCGCCGGGCGCATTCTGGGCATGGGCGATATCGTTTCGCTCGTCGAGCGGGCTTCGGAGAATGTTGACCAGGAGAAGGCGGAAAAGCTCGCGGCCAGGATGGCGCGCGGAAAATTCGACCTGGAAGACTACGCTGAACAGCTCAAGCAGATCACCAAGATGGGCTCGCTGTCCGGGATTCTCGGCATGTTGCCGGGGGTGGGCAAGATCAAGCAGCAGCTCGCCGATGCCGATCTCGATACCTCGATATTGAAGCGGCAGGCGGCGATTATTTCCTCGATGACCCGCGCCGAGCGGCGCAATCCCGACCTGATGAAGGCGAGCCGCAAGAAGCGCGTCGCCGCCGGGTCGGGGACTTCGGTGCAGGAGGTCAACCGGCTGCTCAAGCAGTTCGACCAGATGAAGGATATGATGAAACGCGCGCAGAAGCTCGGCCAGAAGGGTTTGGCGCGGGGTGGACTGGCCGCGCTGATGCCGCAAGGCGGCGGACGCCGCCCGTTTTGACGCAAGGATGCGGCGGACGCCGGCCGTTCTGAGTTTTTGTTGTTTCAGTAAGGAGACTAAAGCAGATGTCGCTAAAGATCAGACTTGCCCGCGCCGGTGCGAAAAAGCGGCCATTCTACCACATCGTGGTGGCCGATAGCCGCAGCCCGCGCGACGGCAAGTTCATCGAGAAGCTCGGCAGCTACAACCCGATGCTGCCGGCCGAGCACGAGGACCGGGTGCGGCTGCAGAACGAGCGCATCACCCATTGGCTGAGCCAGGGCGCGCAGGCGACCGACCGGGTCGCGCGGTTCCTCGGCCGGGCCGGGCTGGCGCCGATGCCGGCGATTCCGCCGCAGCCGATCCAGTCCGCGCCGAAGAAGAAGGCCCAGGAACGTGCCGCCGAGCGCGCCAAGGCGGCCTCGGCGTAACGGACCAGGGTACACACCCTAACGTGAGCGACCGGCTGATCCTGATGGGGATGATCGGCAAGCCGCATGGGGTGCGGGGGGCGGTGCATGTGCACGCCTATACCGAAGACCCGCGCGCGCTGGCCGAGCTGAAGCTGCGGGATCAGCGCGGGCGAATCATGGCGCTGGACTGGACCGGCGACGGGATCGCGCGGGTCACGCTGCATGAAGCGGATGGCGCCCATGTGGTCGCCGATCGGGATGCGGCGGCGCTTCTGGCCAATACGCGGTTGTTTGTCGAACGGAGCCAGTTGCCGCCGGCGGACGAGGACGAATTCTACCTCGTCGATCTGATCGGGCTGGCCGCGATCGGGGAAGACGGCGCGACGCTCGGCACGATCGCCGCCGTGCACGATTACGGCGCGGGAGCGAGTATCGAACTCGACGACGGGCGGCTGATTCCGTTCACCAGGGCCTCGGTGCCGGCGATCGACCTCGACGCGAAGCGGGCGACCGTGGTGCCGCCCGCGGAAATCGAGGCCGAGCTTGAAAGCAAGGCGGGGCCATGAGCTTTCGCGCCACCGTGCTGACCCTGTTTCCCGAGATGTTTCCGGGGCCGCTCGGCCATTCGCTGGCGGGGCGGGCGCTGGAGTCCGGCATCTGGACGCTCGATTGCGTGAATATCCGCAATTTCGGTCTCGGCCGGCATCGCGCGGTGGACGACACGCCGTTCGGCGGCGGCGCCGGCATGGTGATGCGGCCCGACGTGATCGACGCCGCGATCGCCTCGGTGCGCGACGAGCGCCAGCTGATCGCCCTCACCCCGCGCGGCGCGCCGCTGACCCAGGCGCGGGTGCGCGACCTCGCCGCCGGGGGTGGCGCGATCCTGCTCTGCGGCCGCTACGAAGGCTTCGATCAGCGCGTGCTCGACGCCAACGGCGCCGAGGAAATCAGCGTTGGCGACTACGTGCTCTCGGGCGGGGAAATCGCTGCCCTCGCCCTGCTCGACGCCGCCATCCGCCTGCTTCCCGGCGTGATGGGTGCGGCGGACAGCGCCGCCGAGGAAAGCTTCGCCGAACCATTGCTCGAATATCCGCACTTCACCCGCCCCGCCGAATGGCGCGGCCGCGCCGTGCCGGAAACTTTGCTGTCCGGCCACCATCAGGCGGTCGCCGACTGGCGCCGCGCCGAAGCCGAAACCATCACCCGCGCCCGCAGACCTGACCTTTGGGCACGATACATTGCCAGCCAGCCGGCTCGGCCGTAAATGAACACCGCGAAAGGATATCCCGATGAACGTGATCCAGACAATCGACGCCGAACAGATCGGCAAACTGACCGAAAGCCGCGCCGTGCCGGAATTCCAGCCGGGCGACAACCTGCGCGTCTCCGTCCGGGTCAAGGAAGGCGAACGCACCCGCATCCAGGCGTTCGAAGGCGTGTGCATCGCCCGCTCCAACCGGGGCATCAACTCCAACTTCACCGTGCGGAAAATCTCCTACGGCGAAGGCGTGGAACGCGTATTCCCGCTCTATTCCCCGAACGTCACCGAAATCGCGGTGACCCGCCGGGGCGACGTGCGCCGGGCGAAACTCTATTACCTGCGCGGCCGCCGCGGCAAATCGGCGCGCATCGCCGAAGCGGCCCGCGAGACCCCGGCCGCCGGCGTTTGAGTCCAAGGGTAAGATCAGGGGGCTTTGCCCCCTGAAACCCCCACCAGGAACTGAGTTCCTGGACCTCCCTCATTGGGCTCTGGCAGGCGGGGGCAGTGCTATCGATGTGGCATGTCAGCCCCCGCCTGCCAGAGCCCCAACTAGCGGGGTCCGGGGCCTAAGGCCCCGGCGGAGTCCAGAGGCGGAGCCTCTGGCCTACCCTTTTGGTCCAAACGCCGAAGGAGTGGTCGCATGGCCGAAGCGCGGACGATGTTCGACAAGATCTGGGCGGCGCATGTCGTCGACCGGATGCCGGACGGGACGTGTATTCTCTATATCGACCGGCATCTCGTGCATGAGGTGACGAGCCCGCAGGCGTTCGAGGGGCTGCGTGCGGCGGGGCGGGGCGTGCGGCGGGCCGATGCGACGATCGCGGTTGCCGATCATAACGTACCGACCGAGAACCGGGCGGCGGGGATCGCCGAGCCGGAATCCGCGCTGCAGGTGGCGACACTGGAACGCAATGTGCGTGAGTTCGGGGTGCCGTATATTCCGGTGACCGACGCGCGGCAGGGGATCGTGCATATCATCGGGCCGGAGCAGGGGATTTCGCTGCCGGGGATGACGATCGTGTGCGGCGATTCGCATACCTCGACGCATGGGGCGGTGGGAGCCCTGGCGTTCGGGATCGGCACGTCCGAGGTCGAGCATGTGCTGGCGACGCAGACTTTGCTGCAGAAACCGGCCAAGAACATGCTGGTGCGGGTGGATGGGGTTTTGCCGGCGGGGTGTTCGGCGAAGGACATCATTCTCGCGGTGATCGGCAAGATCGGCACGGCGGGCGGCACTGGCCATGTGATCGAGTATGCCGGCGGGGCGATCGAGGCACTCGACATGGCCGGACGGATGACCGTGTGCAACATGTCGATCGAGGCGGGCGCGCGGGCCGGGCTGATCGCGCCGGACGAGGTGACGTTCGACTATGTGCGCGGGCGACCTTTCGCGCCGAAGGGCGCGGCGCTGGAGCGGGCGACCGAGCATTGGCGGAGCTTGGTTTCCGACGCGGGCGCGCATTACGATCGGGTGGTGACGCTCGACGCGAGTGCCTTGGTGCCGCAGGTGACCTGGGGCACCAGCCCGGAGACGGTGGTGCCGATCACCGGGCACGTGCCGGACCCTGCCGCGGAGCCGGATGCGGGCAAGCGGGCGCAGATGGAGCGGATGCTTCAATATATGGATTTGCGGCCCGGCCAGGCGCTGGCGGGAACGAAAATCGACGCGGTGTTCATCGGCTCCTGCACCAATGCGCGGATCGAGGATTTACGGGTCGCGGCAGGGGTGGTGCGCGGCAGGCGGGTTGCGGATCATGTGCGGGCGATGGTGGTGCCGGGCTCGGGGCTGGTGAAGGCGCAGGCCGAGGCCGAGGGGTTGGCGAAGGTTTTCACCGATGCCGGGTTTGATTGGCGCGAGGCCGGGTGTTCGATGTGTCTGGGGATGAATCCGGACAAGCTGAAGCCGGGCGAGCGTTGTGCCAGCACGAGCAACCGCAATTTCGAGGGACGGCAGGGGCCGGGCGGGCGGACGCATCTGGTTTCGCCGGCGATGGCGGCGGCGGCGGCGATCGCGGGGGCGCTGACCGATGTGCGGGAGATGGCGTGATGGAGGCGTTCGGCAGGCTTGAGGCGGTTGCGGCACCGTTGCGGATGGCGAATGTCGACACCGACAAGATCATTCCGGCGCGGTTTCTGAAGACGATCAAGCGCAGCGGGCTCGGGGTTCATGCCTTCGCCGGGCTGCGCTATCGCGAGGACGGCAGCGAAAACCCGGATTTCGTGTTGAACAAGGACAAATACCGGCGGGCGAAGATCCTGGTCGCCGGTGAGAATTTCGGGTGCGGCTCGTCGCGCGAGCACGCGCCCTGGGCGCTGCTGGATTTCGGGATACGCTGCGTGATCGCGCCGAGTTTCGCGGATATTTTCTTCAATAACTGCTTCAAGAACGGGATTCTGCCGATCGTGCTGCCCGAGGCGGAGTGCGCGGCACTGATGGATGATGCGGACTCGGGGCCGAATGCGCGGATCATTGTCGATCTGGCGGCGCAGACCGTGTCCCGGCCGGATGGCGAGGCGTTTTCGTTCGAGATCGACCCGTTCCGCAAGCGGTGCCTGCTGGAGGGGCTGGACGATATCGGGCTGACCCTGGAGAAGGCCGGTTCGATCGATGCCTATGAGGCGGATCATGTCGGTGCGCCGTGGCTGCCCTCCATCGAGCAGGTTTGACATCGCATGATTCCAAATAAAAAAATCCTGCTGCTGCCGGGTGACGGCATCGGCCCCGAGGTGATGGCGGAAGCGCAGCGGGTGATCGACTGGCTGACGCGTGCCGGGCGGGTCCGGTTCGAGATCGCCGAGGATCTGGTGGGCGGGGCGTCGATCGATGCGCATGGCCGGCCGATCACCGATGCGGTGATCGCGCGCGCGCTGGAGGCCGATGCCGTTCTGTTCGGCGCGGTGGGCGGGCCGCAATGGGATGCGCAGGGCTTCGACAACCGGCCCGAGATCGCGATTCTCGAACTGCGCAAACGGCTGGGCCTGTTCGCCAATCTGCGCCCGGCGCCGGTGTTCGACGCGCTGATCGATGCGAGCCCGCTGAAGCCGGAGATCGTGCGCGGGCTCGATATCATGATCGTGCGCGAGGCGATCGGCGGGATTTATTTCGGCGAGCCGCGCGGGATCGAGACGCTGCCGGATGGCGGCAGGCGCGGGGTGAATACCGAGGTCTATACCACCGGCGAGATCGAGCGGGTGGCGCGGGTGGCGTTCGAGCTGGCGCGCAAGCGCTCCGGCCGGGTGACCAGCGTGGAAAAGGCGAACGTGATGGAGAGCGGGCTGCTGTGGCGGCAGACCGTGACGGCGCTGGGCGCGGCGGAGTACCCGGACATTCATCTGTCCCATATGTATGCCGATAATTGCGCGATGCAGTTGGCGAAGAATCCGCGCCAGTTCGACGTGATCGTGACCGGCAATCTGTTCGGCGACATTCTGTCCGATCTGGCCTCGATGCTGACCGGCTCGCTCGGGATGCTGCCTTCGGCGACGCTGGGGGCGGCCGATGGCGAAGGACGGCGGCATGCGCTGTACGAGCCGATCCATGGTTCGGCACCGGATATCGCGGGCAAAGGGCTGGCGAATCCGCTGGCGCAGATTCTCAGTTTCGCGATGCTGCTGCGCTATTCGTTCGACATGCAGGAGGACGCGGCGCTGGTCGAGCGGGCGGTTTCGGCCGTGCTGTCGAGCGGGATGCGGACGGCGGATATTTTGCAGGCGGGCACCGCGAAGATCGGCACCAGGACCATGGGCGACGCGGTGCTGCGGGAACTCGACAAGCTCGGCGGCTGATGCCGGGCGCGGGCCGCCGGACCGTTTCGCGAGGTTATGGTATTCGCTGTCATCTTGATGTGGGGCGGTGCTGGGCGATGGCTTGTCGCTTCTCATGATAACGGGGAATTCGATCGAGGTCGATTGAATGGGCGCAAAACTTCGGCCATGGTCCGCGCCGCATGAAGCCGGTCCCGTTTATCGCGCATCCCGATTTCGCCACCCTTGCCCTGCCCCGGCATCTCGCGCTGTTCGCGGGGCTGGCGCTGTTCTCGGGCATCGTGGTGCGGGTGATGATGGCGGTGGGCATTCCCGACCGGCCGGATGCGCGCAAGGCGCATGTTCAGGAAATACCGAAATCGGGCGGGGTGGGGATCGTGAGCGCGTTCCTGCTCGGGCTTTTGCTGCTGTATCGGTATGGCGAGGTGTCGCGGCTGGCCGCACCCTTGTTCCTCGGGGTGATCGCGGCGGCCATTCTGATCGCCGCCGTATCGCTGCTGGATGATCTGTATGATTTTCCGTTCGCGGTGAAGCTGGCGGCGCAACTGCTGGCGGCGCTAGCGGCGGTGGGCGCGGGGCTGGCGGCACGGCGGTTCGATTTTCCGGTGATCGGCGCGGTGCCTCTGGGCCGGGCCGGGCCGGTGCTGTCGGTGCTGTGGATAGTGTTCGTCACCAACGCGATGAATTTCATCGACGGGCTGGACGGGCTGGCGGCGGGGACCACGCTGGTGGCGTGTTTGTTCCTGGCCGGGATCTCCGGCCTGCATGGCGGGTTCTTCGTCTATACCACCGCGCTGCTGCTGGCCGGCGGGGTGGCCGGATTTCTGCCGTTCAACTACCCGCGCGCGCGGATTTTCATGGGCGATGTCGGCAGCCAGTTCTGCGGGTTCATGCTCGCACTGCTCGGGATCGCGGCGACGCATTATCAGCGCGTGTCGCTGTCGTTCCTGGTGGTGCCGCTGCTGCTCTCGGGCGTGCTGCTTGACGTGGCGTTCACCCTGGGGCGGCGGGCGCTGGCGGGGCGGAATCTGGCACAGGCGCATCGCGGGCATCTGTATCAGGTGGCGCATCGGGCCGGGATGGATGCGCGGGCGATCGCGGTAATCTACTGGGGGTTCGCGATGTTCGGCGGAGCGAGCGTGGTGGCGTTCCTGCACGCGGCGACCGATTGGAAGCCGGTGGTGATTTTCGCGCCGCTGATCCCGTTTCTGCTCTGGGCGGGCTATGTGGCGCACCTGGCGCGGCGGGCGGAGATCGGGGCGTGGGGGTGATCGCCGGATCGAAATGGATCGTCGCTTCCGCGGGGTTCGCATGGTCCTTCGCCGGCTGAACCGCTGGACGAGATTTCGATTGAAAACACTCCGTGACGAGCGGCGCGGCGCGATGAGTGTCGATGCGGATGGCCTCACGATATGGCGGGGCGGACAGGCTCATGCGATCCCCTGGGCGAAGATCGCAACGATCACCGCGACCAGGGCGGATGCTTTTCTCGGCGACGTGATCGGGGTGGCGGTCGAGGCGGAGGGCGGCCTGACCGGCTTTGCCTCGGAGCACGACCCTGAATGGCCGGCCCTGGTCGCGGGAATCGCGCGACATCTGGCGGGCAGCCTGCCCTATGCGAGATGGGCGCTTGGGCTGGTGGCCGGGCATCGGACCTCGATCACGGTCTATCGCAAGGGCGAATGTCCCGATCCCGGCGATTGTTGAATTAGCATGGACTTTCGCGGCGGATCGGGGTCAAAATGCGTCTCTGAGTCGAAACGGGAGGAAACAAAATGTCGCGCATTGCACTCGTCACCGGCGGAACGCGGGGAATCGGGGCGGCGATCAGCGTCGCGCTGAAGGCGGCCGGGCGCACCGTGGTCGCGAGCTACGCCGGCAACCAGATTGCGGCGGAGAATTTCACCGCGGTTCACGGCATCGAGGCGATGAGGTTCGATGCCTGCGATTTCGGGCAATGCGTGGCGGCGGTGCAGTCGATCGCGAGCCGGCTCGGGCCGATCGAGATTCTGGTGAACAATGCCGGGATCACCCGCGACGGCACGATGTCGCGGATGACCCGCGATATGTGGGACGCGGTGATCGACACCAATCTTGGCTCCTGCTTCAACCTGTGCAAGGCGACGTTCGACGGGATGAAGGCGGCGAAATTCGGCCGGGTGGTGAATATCGGGTCGATCAACGGGCAGGCCGGGCAATATGGCCAGGTGAATTACGCGGCGGCGAAATCCGGCATCCATGGCTTCACCAAGGCGCTGGCGCAGGAGGGCGCGAAATTCGGCATTACCGTGAACGCGATCGCGCCCGGCTATGTGGATACCGACATGGTGCGCGCGGTGCCGGCGGATGTGCTGGAGAAGATCGTCGCGCGGATTCCGGTGGGACGGCTGGGTCATGTCGAGGATATCGCGCGCGGGGTGGTGTTCCTCACCGCCGACGATGCGGATTTCGTGACCGGATCGACGCTGTCGATCAATGGCGGTCAGCATATGTATTGAGGCGGAAGCCCGAAGGGCTGACAATCGGGCTCGTGCGAACGCACGCTTTCATGTGACGCGATCTCGCGATGGCGGGGGTTTGCGCTATGCGGGTTCGGAGACGGCGGTACGGGTTTCGGCGGCGCGGTGCTGGGCGGCGGGGCGCGAGAAGATCATGGTGCCGTCGTCGAGTTTGCCGAAACGGAGCGTCAGCAAATCGAGGGCGTAGTTCTGGTAGAGGCGCCAGGGCTTGCGGTCGCCCTGGCGGGGCATGCGGTCGAGGGCGCGCTGGACGTAGCCGGACGAGAAATCGAGGAAAGGGAGTTCGCCGACGCCGGGATCGCGCTTCGGGCGGCATTCGGTGACGCCGTGTTTGTCCATATAATCGAGCAGGCGGCAGACATAGTCGCTGGTGAGATCGGCTTTCAGGGTCCAGGAGGCGTTGGTGTAGCCGAAGGCGGAGGCGAGGTTGGGCACGCCGCTATACATCATGCCCTTGTAGCTGAGGGTTTTCGCGAGATCGACCGGGGTGCCGTCCACCGTGACCGGGATGCCGGAGAGAACCTGGATTTTCAGGCCGGTGGCGGTGACGATGATGTCGGCGTCGATCGTCCGGCCGGAGCGGAGCAGAAGCCCGGTTTCGGTGAAGCGCTCGATATGGTCGGTGACGACCGAGGCGGTGCCCTTGCACAGCGCGCGGAACAGGTCGGCATCCGGGACGATGCAGAGGCGCTGGTCCCACGGATCGTAGCTGGGGGTGAAATGGGTCGCGACGTCGAAATCGGGGCCGAGCTGCTTGCGGATCATGCCGATGATGCGCCGCTTGAACCAGGCCGGGTAGCGGCGCGCGATAGTGTAGAACAGCAGTTGCAGAAGCACGTTGCGCCAGCGGATGATGCCGTAGGCAGCGCGCGAAGGCAGGGTTTCGCGCAGGCGGTTGGCGAATTTGTCGCGCGCGGGGAGCGAGACGACATAGCTGGGCGAGCGCTGCAGCATGGTGACGTGCGCGGCCTGCTCGGCCAGGGCCGGGACCAGGGTGACCGCGGTGGCACCGCTGCCGATGACGACGACGCGCTTGCCTTCATGGTCGAGCGCCTCCGGCCAATGCTGCGGATGAACGATTTGGCCCTGGAACGTCTCGGTGCCGGCGAAGTCGGGCGTATAGCCCTCGGCATAGTCGTAATAGCCGGTGCAGGTGAACAGAAAGTTGCAGGTGAAGCGGATGGTTTCGGGCGACGCATCGTCGGTGGCGCGGCGTTCGACCTCGACGGTCCAGCGCGCGGCCTCGGAGGACCAGCCTATGGCGGTGACGCGGTGGCGGTAGCGGATTTTGCGGTCGATGCCGTAGGCGGCGGCGGTGTCGCGGACATAGGCGAGGATCGAAGGGCCGTCGGCGATCGCCTTCGCGTCGGTCCAGGGGCGGAAGGCGTAGCCGAGCGTGTACATGTCGGAATCCGAGCGGATGCCGGGGTAGCGGAACAGATCCCAGGTGCCGCCGATGGATGGGCGGCTTTCGAGGACGAGGACGCTCTTCGACGGGCATTTCATCGCGAGATGGCAGGCGGCGCCGATGCCCGAGAGCCCTGCGCCGATGATCAGCACGTCGAGATGGCCGGGATCAGGGCGGGCGATGGCGGTCATTGGCGGTCCTTCAGCGGATAATGGACGATAATAATATCAACAATAATGTCAATATTATTATGGTTCAGCCCATGTCAAAGAATCCCGGCACGTCGCGCAACGGTGGCGCGGAAGCGAGGGCGGCGAGGTCGGGGACGGGTCGGGACAGGTCCGGGTCGCGGGTGCAGGCCGCCTCGATCGCGGCGGCGATCGCGATCGCCTCGGCGTCACCGTGACGGCGCGCGACGATCTGGACGCCGAAGGGCATGCCGTCGGTATCGGTGCCCAGAGGCAAAGACAGCGAGGGATGGCCGGCGAGGGTGACGGCATAGGCCAAAGCGAGCCAGTGATAGTAGGATTTGGTTGCCGCGCCGTCGATTTCGCTCGGGAACAGCTCGGACCAATCGCGCGGCTGGATGGTGACCGACGGGGCGATCAGCACGTCGAAGTTTTCGAAGAAGGATTGCCAGCGCCAGTAGAGGGACGTTTGGGCCATGGTGGCGCGGGCGACATCCTCGGCGGTGTAGCGCAGACCTTCCTCGACATTGGCGCGGACATTGGGGCCGAGGCGCTCGGGGCGGGTGCGGTAGGTGCCCCCGAAGCCGGCGAGGAAATTGACCGCACGGAGCACGGCGAAAATTTCGTCGGCACCCGAGCAGTCCGGCGTCGTTGCCTCGGCCATGCCGAATAGCGGGATCAGGTGTTGGATTTTATCCGCAAATAGGTTCCGCACCGCACGGGAGGTCGGAGCAAAACCGAAATCCGGCGTGACGGCAACGCGCAGCGTGCCGAGATCGGTCGTTTGCTCCCGGAACGGCTTGATGGGGGCTGCGAGGATGTCGCGCGGGTCGTAGCTCGCGATGGCGCTCATCATCAGTGCCAGGTCGGGCACGGTGCGCGCCATCGGGCCGAGCACGCCGAGGCCGGAGGGGCCGAGCAGGCGCTTTTCCGAGGGCACCAGGCCGGGCGACGGGCGCATCCCGACAATGCCGCAATAGGCGGCCGGGTTGCGCAAACTCCCGCCCATGTCGGAGCCGGTGGCGAGCGGCACCATCCCGGTCGCCAAGGCCACCGCCGAGCCGCCCGACGAGCCGGCGGCGGATTTTCGCGGGTCGAACGGATTGCCGGTCGCGCCATAGACCAGATTGCGCGTGTTCGCGCCGGCACCGAATTCCGGCGTGTTGGTCTTGCCGAGAACGATGCCGCCCGCTCGCTTCACATCGGCGACGATGCGCTGGTCGGCGCGGGGCACATGGTCGCGGAACATCACGCTGCCATAGGTGGTGCGCAGGCCCTCGGTATCCTCCAGGTCCTTGATGCCCACCGGCAGGCCATGGAGTTTTCCGAGCGTGGCGCCAGCGATGACCGCGGTTTCGGCGGATTTGGCGGCCGCGCGGGCACGGTCGAAATCCCGCGCCACCATCGCATTCACCGCGTGGTCCACCGCCTCGATGCGGGCGATGCAACTCTCCATCAGCTCCACCGGCGACAGACGCTTCGCCCCGATCAGATGGCGGGCCTCGACGGCAGACAGGTCACACGGCTCGGACATGGATAGCTCCGCTGTTGGGCGTTTCAAGGAAGGCCAAGGGGCTTTGCCCCTTGGAACCCCACTAAGGGCTTAGCCCTTAGAACCGATAATGGGCGTTTGTCTGATGGGGGGAGTGCCATGTCGGACAATCTTCTGCCCCCATCAGACAAACGCCAAAGTCATGGATTCCAAAGGCTCCGCCTTTGGCGGGGTCCAGGGGCGGAGCCCCTGGTTTCCCTCAATACCCAAGGGCGCAGCCGTCTTTGCGCGGGTCGGAGCCGCCGATGAGGATGCCGCGCTGGTGGTCGATGAGGATGGCCTGGCCGCCGCCGAGGGGGCGGTCGGTTGTGGCGAGGGTATGGCCGCGGGCGATGAGGCCGTCGATGGTGGATTGGGGGATGCCGCGTTCGAGTTCGACCTGTCCGGCGTAGGGGAAGGCGCGGGGGAGATCGAGCGATTCCTGGATGTCGAGGCCGTAGTGGCGGAGATTGGTGAGGAGCCAGGACTGGCCCATCGGCTGGTAGTGGCCGCCCATGACGCCGAACGGCATGACGGCGCGGCCGTTCCGGGTGGCCATGCCGGGGATGATGGTGTGCATCGGGCGTTTGCGGGGCGCGATGCAGTTGGGGTGGCCGCGACGGAGCGAGAAGCCGAGGCCGCGATTTTGCAGGATGATTCCGGTGTTGCCGGCGAGGATGCCGGAGCCGAAGCTTTCATAGGTGGAGTTGATGAAGGAGCAGGCGTTGCCGGCCTCGTCGACGACGCAGAGATAGACGGTGTCGCGATGGGCGGGGAGAAGGTTTTCTCCGGCGCGGGGCAGGTCCTTAATCGTTTGTTCATCATTGATGAGTAGTCTCAGCGAGGTCAGGTAATCGTCGCTGAGGAGGTGGTCGATGGGGATCGGGGATTGGTCGGGGTCGGCGAGGAGGGCGTCGCGATCGCGATAGACGAGGCGGGCGGCTTCGATGTGGCGGTGCAGGCGGACCGGGCCGAGCGGGCCGTCGGGCGCGGGGCCGAAGCCTTCCAGGATGCCGAGCAGCATGAGGGCGAGGATGCCTGAGCCGTTGGGCGGGCACTCCCAGATGGTCATTCCGTCGAAGTCGCGCTGGATCGGGGTGACGAATTTGGCGGCGGTGCGGCCTTCGGCGAAGTCGGCTTCGGTGTGGAGGCCGCCGCGCGCACGGAGTTCGGCGACCATGGCGGCGGCGATGGGGCCTTCGTAGAAGGCGCGGGCGCCGTGCGCCGCGATGGCGCGCAGGGTGCGGGCGAGGTCGGGCTGGCGGATGATCGTGCCGGGGGTGGGTGGGTTGCCGCCGGGGAGGAACTGGTCGGCGCCGGTCTTGCGGAGCTTGTCGGCGGCGATCGCCCAGTCGAACGCGACGCGGGGATGCACCGGGAAACCGGCTTCGGCGTAGCGGATGGCGGGGGCGAGAGCGGCGGCGAGGTCGCGCTTGCCGTGGGCGGCGAGCACGGTTTCCCAGGCGGAGACGGCGCCGGGGATGGTGACTGTGTGGGGCGAGGTGGGGTCGAACTCGGTGATGCCGTGGGATTCGTAATGGTCGATCGTGGCGGCCTGAGGGGCGCGGCCGGAGCCATTCAGGGCGATGATTTCGGGTGAATCGGCTTTCTTGTAGAGGCAGAAGCAGTCGCCGCCGATGCCGGTGGATTGCGGTTCGATCACCGCGAGGGCGGCGGCGGCGGTGACGGCGGCGTCGAGCGCGTTGCCGCCGGCGCGCAGTGCGTCGAGGGCGGCGAGGGTGGCGGCGGGCATCGAGGTGGCAGCCATGGCCCGGCCGGCATAGACCGGGCTGCGGCCGGGGAAGTGGAAGTCGCGCATGGGGTTGCCTCCTGTTCGGTCGGCGGCAGGGTCGCATCGCCCGGCGCGAATGACAATCCGCGCCGGGCACAATGGTCGCCTGATTGTGACGCTTGCCGGAACCGTCGGCCTGCCTATGTCGATTCCGGAAGGAGGTGATGGCGGTGCGGCGATTGTACGAGTTCGGTGGCTTGGTGCTAATTTTCGGCATGGTCGGGTTTCTGCTCGCGGGTTGTGCGTATCAGGCCGGAGCGGCCGGCGAGCCGATCGGAACCAATGTGATGGCTCAGGACATGGGCGGAGGTAATCATGTCCGTCCGGGATATAATGACGGGGATCACGATAGCGATGATCGAGGGTCAAGCGCGCGGAGCGAAGGTCATATGGGCGGCTTCGGCGGCGGTCATGGCGGCGGCGATGGCGATGGCGATGGTGACGGCGGGGGCCATGGCGGCGATGGCGATGGGGGGCGGTGACGGCAGGCCTTTGCCGAGCTTTTTGATATCAAAAAAGCCAGCCCTACCATCATAAATGACGTAATATATGACGATCAATCAGATATAAGATTGCGCGCGATCAGATCATCGAGCACGGCGCGCCGAGCGGTGGCGGTTTTGTATCGTGGCGATTGACAATCGCGCGAAGCTGGCCAATCCCGGCGCGATGAGCAGCGAGTCCATCATCCGTGACCCCATCGCCTATGCCGATTTCGAGCGGATCGATATCCGGGTCGGCACCGTCGTCGATGCGCAGCCGTTTCCCGAGGCGAGGAAGCCGGCGATCAAGCTGTGGATCGATTTCGGGGGTGCGATCGGGGTGAAGCGGTCCTCGGCGCAGCTTTCGGTGCATTACGCGCCGGACCGGCTGATCGGGCGGCAGATCTGCGCGGTGGTGAATTTTCCGCCGCGCCAGATCGGGCCGTTCATGTCCGAGGTGCTGACCCTGGGGATGCCGGATGCGGAGGCGGCGGTGGTGCTGATCCGGCCGGATTTCGTGGTGCCGGATGGCGGGAGATTATTTTAATGGCGCAGCATTATTACACCGTGTCGTGGGATCAGTTGCATCGTGATTCCAAGGCGCTGGCGTGGCGGCTGATCGGGATGCGGCCGTTCGCGGGAATCGTCGCGATTACGCGGGGCGGGCTGATCCCGGCGGCGATCGTCGCGCGCGAGATGGAATGCCGGCTGATCGAGACGGTGTCGATCGTGACCTATGACGAGGAGGAGCGCGGCGCGCCGCGCGTGACCAAGCCGCCGGCGGCGGCGGGGGACGGCGAGGGCTTCCTGATCGTCGACGATCTGGTGGATACCGGGGCGACCGCGCGGGTGGTGCGCGGGCTGCTGCCGCGCGCGCATTTCGCGACGGTCTATGCGAAGCCGGCGGGCAAGACGATGGTGGACACGTTCATCACCGAGGTGTCGCAGGATACCTGGATCCTGTTTCCCTGGGACACCGAGCCGCAGTTTATCGCCCCTTTGGCGCGGTCCGGCGCAGCATAAACTGATCGGCGTCAGGCCGCGAACCGCCAGCGCTCGCGGATCAGAATGTGGTGGAAACCTAAAATCGCGCCGGCAAGCAGCGCGTTCGGGAGTTCGGCCCGTTCATGACGGTCGAGCGCATAGGCGAGGCAGGCGGCGCTGTCCTGTCCGCCGGAGAACAGCACGAGGGCGCGGTTGTCGGAGGTCATCGGCGGAGAATGCCGGGCGGAAACTGGCCGATCAAGGGGCGGCGCGGCTTGACCGGGCGGGAAATCGCTGATGTTCTGCCGGCGAAACAGGGAGGGATGGGATGCGTCGAGTGATCGGGTTCTGCCGGCGCTGGGCCGCGATGGCGGTGCTGGCGCCAATACTGGCGGCCTGCGCGGTGACGCCGCTGGCGCCGACCATCGCCTATCATCCAAGCGGCGGGGCGCGGACGATCGCGCTGCTCACGCCCTATGTGCCGCCGCATGAGAGGCTGACTTCGTTAGGACCGGTTACGCTTATCGGTTATACTGGGTTGCTCGGTGTCATATACGACCAATCGGTGCAGAAGGATCACGAGATTGCTTTCGACGCTCTGCTGGCGCGGCAGGGGTTCCGGCCGCGGGCGGTGCTCGCGCGCGATGTCACGCAGCGCTTGGAGGGTGAGGGCTATCGGGTGGTGCCGCTCGCCGCCGCGCGGCCGGGGCCGCATTTCCTCGCCGCCCTTCCGCCGGCGCCGCCGGGGGTGACGCTCGAACTCGATGTCGTCGCCGTTCATATCGGCTATCTGCGGCTCGGAAGGTCGTATCGACCCGATGTCGAGCTGAAATACCGGCTGGTGCGGACAGGAACCGGCCAGGTGCTAGGCGAGGGCGCGGCGGACTATAGCGCCCTTGGGGGCGGCACGCCGCCCGACCCGGCCTACAGCTATGCCGGCTATGGCCGTTTCGCCGCCGATCCGTCGCGCGCGGCGAAGGCGCTGTCGGAGCTGCTGGACCGCGCCGCCGCGCGGATCGCCGCCGGGCTGCACTGAGCGGCGCCCGGTCTTGCCTTGCCGGGGCGAGGGTGCGATTCTGCCTGGGATGGACCTGGATTTTTCGGAAGCGGAGATCGCCCGCTATTCGCGCCACATATTGCTCCGCGAGGTGGGCGGCGAAGGGCAGGCGCGGTTGCGCGCGGCCTCGGTGCTGATCGTCGGCGCCGGCGGCCTCGGCAGCCCGGCGGCGTTGTATCTCGCGGCGGCCGGCGTCGGGCGGATCGGCATCGTCGATCACGACGTGCTCGAATTGTCGAATCTGCAGCGCCAGGTCATCCATACGGTCGAAGGTCTGGGCGCGCCGAAGGTGGAGGGCGCCGCCGAGGCGCTGCGGCGGATCAACCCGGAAATTCTGCTCCGGCCGATCCGCGCGCGGGTGACGGCGGAGACCGTCGATGACCTGGTCGGCGAGCATGACATCGTGCTCGACGGCACCGACAATTTCGCCACCCGTTTCCTGGTCGCCGATGCCTGCGTGCGGGCGCGCAGAACCCTGGTCTCGGCGGCGGTGCTGCGGTTCGAGGGCCAGATTTCGACCTTCAAACCCCATGCCGGGCCGGATTGCCCGTGCTACCGCTGCCTGTATCCCGAGCCGCCGCCGCCGGGCATGGTGCCGAGCTGTTCCGAGGCCGGCGTGCTCGGCCCGGTGACTGGGGTGATGGGCACGCTGCAGGCGACCGAGGCGATGAAGGAGATTCTGGGCATCGGCACCTCGCTCGCCGGACGGCTGCTGCTGTGGGACGCGCTGGATGCGCGGTTCCGCATGATCGCGATCCCGCGCGATCCGAATTGCGCGGTGTGCGGGAATGTTTAGGCGCATCGCGGCGCTCGGCTTTTGTGTGCTTCTGCTCGGCGGCTGGCACGCGGCGCAAATCGGTCCCGGCCCAGGGCCGGCCAAGGGGGCTTCGACCGGCTGGCCGGTGCCGCGCTTCGAGAGTTTCCGCTCCGATCAGATTTACATGCGGGCCGGGCCGGGATTCCAGTATCCGATCACCTGGGTCTATCATCGCTACGACCTGCCGGTGGAGGTGATCGGCGAATTCAATGTCTGGCGCCATGTGATGGCGCCGGATGGCGGTACCGGCTGGGTGCACGAGGCGCTGCTGCACCTGGTGCGCAGCTTCATCGTGACCGGCAAGCGCCATGCGATGCGCGCCGGGCCGCATTCCGGCGCGGCGCCCGTGGCCTATCTCGACAAGGGCGTGATCGGGGTGATCCGCGCGTGCCGGGCGGATGCCGATTGGTGCCGGGTGAGCGCCGGGCACCGGAACGGCTGGCTGAAGCGGAGCGATTTCTGGGGCTCCTTCGCCGGCGAGGAAATAAGATAATTTTGCCCTCAAACGCCGGGCGGAGTTGCGCGAGGTTCCGACGATCCGAAGGGTCGCTGGAAACGCAACGAAGCGGGGGCGCATCCGCGCCCTTGGCTTTCGCGCCATAAGGCGCGCGCCGCATTCGCGGCGAGCAGCGGAACGAGCCAAGGCTACGTTCCGCTGTTTATTCAAGTTTTCCACAGAAATCTGAGGTCCGGTCACCAACAATATGTTGAGTGAAAATGGTAGTTGATCTACATTATGTAGTATCAACCATGAGGGCAGAGCCATGGAATGGACAGACGAGACGATCGACCGCCTCAAGGGTTTGTGGACCGAGGGCCTGTCCACCGCCGAGATCGGCAGGCGCCTGAATATCTCCAAGAACGCGGTGGTGGGCAAGGCGCACCGGCTCGATCTGCCGGCAAGGCCGTCGCCGATCCGCCGCGATGCCGGGATGGCGGCGCGGCCGCGCCCGCCGGCGCCGCGCCGGGTGTCGGGGCCGACCCTGCCGTCGTTTGCGGCACTCTCGCCCGCCATGCCGTCGCGCCCGGCGGCGCCGGTAGCGGGTCGCCCCAATTTGGTTGCCGCCGGTTTTTCCGGGATCACCCGGACCGCGCCGCGCACCCCCGCCTGCTGCTGGCCGATCGGCGAGCCGGGCACGCCGAGCTTCCGGTTCTGCGGCGATCCGTCTTTGGCCGGAAAACCCTATTGCGGGCCGCACGCCGAGATCGCCTATGTGCGGGTGCGCGATCGCCGCGAGGATGTTGCGTAATCCGCGTGCGGCGATCCCGGATTGCTTCGGCACAGGGTGCCTCGCAATGACGGATTGAACTGATCTCACCATGCCCCTGCCCCTGATTGCGCTGATCGTCGCGAGTTTCGCGATCGGTACCAGCGAGTTCGTGATTGTCGGGTTGCTGCCGGAACTGGCGCGGGATTTCGCCGTGTCGATCCCACAGGCGGGATATCTGGTTTCGGCCTATGCGCTGGGGGTGACGTTCGGCTCGCCGTTCGTAGCGGTGCTGGTCGGGCGGTTGAACCGCAGGGCCGCGCTGATCGTGCTGATGGGCGTGTTCGTTCTGGGCAATTTCCTCTGCGCGCTGGCGCCGGATTACGGGCTGATGATGGCGGCGCGGATCATCACCGCTCTGTCGCACGGGGCGTTTTTCGGAATCGGCTCGGTGGTGGCGGCGGACCTGGTGCCGCGCGAGAAGCGCGCGCGGGCGGTGGCGCTGGTGTTCCTCGGGCTGACCATGGCGAATGTGCTGGGTGTGCCGGCGGGGACCATACTGGGGCAGGCGGCGGGGTGGCGCGCGACGTTCTGGGCGGTGCTGGCGATCGGGATTCTGTCGATGGCGGCGATCGGCTGGCTGCTCCCGCGCGATTTGCGGGGCGGGTCGGGGCGGCTGCTGAACGAGGTGCGGATTCTCGGGCGGAAGCAGGTGCTGCTGGCGATGCTGATGGCGGTGCTGTCGTCGGCGAGCCTGTTCAGCGTGTTCACCTATATCGCGCCGTTGCTGGAGCGGGTGACCCGGCTGACGCCGCATTGGGTGAGTTTTGTGTTGCTGTTGTTCGGCGCGGGGCTGACGGCGGGCGGGCTGCTGGGCGGCAATCTGGCGGATCGGCATTCGGCGCGGACCATCGTGATGACGCTGGTGGGGATTGCGGCGGTATTGGTGGTGTTGTGGTTGACCAGCGAGGATGCGGTGTTGGCGGTACTGACGATTATGGTCTGGGGGGTGGCGGTGTTCACCATGGTATCGCCGTTGCAGACGCGGGTGATCGATCATGCGCGGGATGCGCCGAATCTGGCCTCGACGATCAATCAGGGCGCGTTCAATCTGGGCAATGCGAGCGGCGCGTGGCTCGGCGGGGCGGCGCTGGGGCTGGGGGTTGGGTATGCGGAACTGCCGCTGGTGGGAGCGGCGTTGGCGGGGGTTGCGCTGATCGTGGCGGTGGTCGCGTTCCGGCTGGAACGGCGGGAGCGCGAGCAGGGTTAGCTTACGACAGGCGGCGCAGATCCTCGCAGAGGCGGTCGGGGGATGTGGAGCCGAGACGGCGCTGGATTTCGGCCTGGGTCTCGCGCCAGGCCGGCATGGCGGCGGCCAGTGCCGCGCGGCCCGACGGCGTGAGGGTCAGCAGACGGCTGCGCTTGTCGGCGGGATCGGCCGTTATCGTGAGCAGGCCGCGCCGCTCCAGCGGCTTGAGATTGGCGGTGAGCGTGGTGCGGTCCATCGCCAGCAGGGCGGAAACCGCGCCCATGCGCGGCGGTTCGGGACGGTTGAGCGACATCAGCAGGGAGAACTGGCCGCTGGTGAGGCCGGCGGGACGCAGCGTGTCGTCGTAATAGCGCGCGAGAACCCGCGCCGCGCGCTGCAGGTGAAGGCACAGGCAGGAGTCGCGGACCTCGATCGTGACGGTGAAGGGCAGTTCGTCTGGCTTTGACACAGCCTAATAATGTTGATATCAACGCAAATGTCAAGGCATTCGCGACCGCGCGAGGCCGGCAAATCAAAAGGGGAGTCAACACGATGTCCGCTTCTTCTTCAGCTTCGGTCGTCACGTCCGGCCGTTTCGTCTGGTACGAACTGCAAACCACCGATACCAGGGCCGCCCAGGAATTTTACGGGAGCGTGGTCGGCTGGGGCACGCAGGACGGGCCGGTCCCCGATATGGCCTATACGATTCTCACCGCCGGCGGGACGCCGGTGGGCGGGTTGATGGATCATGGCACGCCGCCGGGCTGGATCGGCTATGTCGGGGTGAAGAATGTAGACGAGGTTGCCGGGCAGGTGGCGCGCCTGGGCGGCAGTGTCCATGTTCCGCCGACCGATATTCCGACGGTGGGGCGGTTCGCCGTGGTCGCCGATCCGCAAAAGGTGGTTTTCGCGCTGTTCTCCACGGCGGAACCCGGCGCGGACGAGCCGCCCGCGCCGGCGCCCGGAACGCCGGGCCATATCGGCTGGCACGAGCTGTTGACCACCGACTGGCAGAAGGCGGTCGACTTCTACGGCGAGATGTTCGGCTGGCGGAAGGACCACGAGTTCGATATGGGGGCGATGGGTACCTATCAGATTTTCTCGATCGGTGGCGTGCCGGCCGGCGGCATGTTCAACAAGCAGCAAGCCGAGACCGCGCCGTATTGGCGGTATTATTTCAATGTCGAGGATATCGATGCGGCGTCCGCGCGGGTGACTGCGGGCGGCGGAAAGGTTGTCAATGGTCCGATGCAGGTGCCGGGCGGCGATTGGATCATCCACGGTCTCGACCCGCAGGGTGCGGATTTCGCGCTGGTCGGCAAGCGTCGCTGAGTGGAGGCGGAGATGGCACGGAAAGTTCTGGTGCTGCTCGGCACCAAGAAGGGTGCATTCATCGCCGAAAGCGATGCCGCGCGCCGGGAATGGTCGCTGCGCGGGCCGTTCTGCGAGGCGTGGCCGATGAACCATGTGATCGGCGATGCGGCGAGCGGGACGATTTATGCCGGCGGCGGTAATGCGTGGTTCGGCCCGGCGGTGTGGCAATCCACCGATCTCGGCGCGAGCTGGACCCATTCCAGCGAGGGGCTGGCCTATCCGGCCGGAGCGGAGCCGGTGACCTCGGTCTGGAGTCTGGCGCGGGGAGCCGGAGGTTTCTACGCGGGGGTCGAGCCGGCCGGGCTGTTCCGCAGCGCGGATGGCGGGGGCTCGTGGCGGCACGTGGCCGGGTTGCAGGAGCATCCATCGCGGCCGGATTGGCATCCGGGCGCGGGCGGGCTGATTCTGCATTCGCTGATTCCCCATCCGCGCGACGACAAGCAGATCTGGGTCGGGATTTCGGCCGCCGGCGTGTTTCACACGGCGGATGGCGGGACGAGCTGGACGGCGCGCAACCGGGGCACGCGCGCCGATTTCCTGCCCGAGGAGCAGAGATACCCGGAATACGGCCAGTGCGTGCATTGCCTGGTGATGGCGCCGGGGATGCCGGACCGGCTGTATCAGCAGAATCATTGCGGGATGTATCGAAGCGATGATGGCGGGGTGCGCTGGGAGAGCATCGAGGCGGGGTTGCCGTCGAGTTTCGGATTTCCGGCGGCGGTGCATCCGCGCGATCCGGCGACGGTCTATCTGGTGCCGCTGAATGGTGCCGAGGCCGGGCGGTATGTGCCGGAGGGACGGGCGGCGGTGTGGCGCACGCGCGATGCCGGGGCGAGCTGGCAGGCGCTGCGGGATGGGTTGCCGCAGGAGAACGCGTTCTTCGGCGTGCTGCGTCAGGCGCTGGCGACCGACGACCTGGCGCCGGCGGGGGTGTATTTAGGCACCGGGACCGGGGAGTTGTATGCCAGCGCGGATGAAGGCGAGAGCTGGAACTGCATCGCCCGGCATCTGCCGACGATCGCCTCGGTGGAGACGCTGGTGATGGATTGATGGATTTTTCGCCCGCGACCGTGAATGTGGTGCTGCCCACCGCGCTTGTCCTGCTGTTTCCGGGGTGTTCGCGGGAGGTTGCGGTCGCGGCGGGAACGGTAAGCGAGGCGATCGGCGCGCTGGATGCGCGCTGGCCGGGGATGCGCGACCGGCTGTGCGACGAGCGGCCGGCGATCAGGCGGCATATCAACGTGTTCGTGGGCGGCGAGCGGGCGGGGTTGGCGACGTGGCTGGAACCGGGGGCGGAGATGGTGGTGCTGATGGCGATCAGTGGAGGGTGATGGCGGTTCGGGGTTTGAGCGGGTTGGCGCGGCGGAGTTCATCGGGTCGAAAATTGTCGCCGTGGTTTCCCTACTGAATCTTCGCTCGCCTGAGGGTTGCCCAGGCGGCGCTGGGCAGCGAAAATTTTGCGAAGTTCGTCCTGCTGGTCGTCGCGCAGCATGGAACTGGAAAATCCACCGTCACGATTGCGCTTGCGGGCGCAAAATTCGGGGTCGCGGGCGAACATTTCGCCGACGGTTCGCCATTGGCTCAGTCGCTCCCTTGTCGCGGCGACGGCGGATGACGCGCCGCATGCCGCGTTTTTCGCGTCGGACGCTGTTCGTGGGCCTGCGCTCCTTGTCGGTTTCCGGGGCGTCGAACATGCGGGTGCCACAGGCGAGGATGCGGCCGACGGGTTCGTCGATGGTGATGACGGCTCAGCCGACGGATGCGATGCCGGCGTCTAATCCGAAAATATGCATGGAGCGCTACTCCCTGTGTGCCGTTATTTGCTAACTTGACAAAAAACGACGAAAGCGCAATGAGCGTTATGGGAAATCAGTAGGGAACCCACGGCAAAGTGGATTTTTCCACTGACGGATTACCCCTATCTCAGCAATGAGATAGGGGGATTCTGCGGCCGGATGGGCCGATGCCAGTCAAATTCAGGTTCAGATCGGGTTGGGTCGGGATGGATCGCTTCGCTGCGCTCGCGATGACGGGGTTGGACCGCGTGTGCGAAGGGCAAAAAGAAAGGCCGTGGGTTGCCCCACGGCCTTCTCGGTAGGTGTCGCGGCCGAGAGAACTATTAAAAGTCCATGTCGCCCATGCCGCCCATGCCACCCATTCCGCCGCCGGGGCCGCCGGCCGGAGACTTCTTCTCCGGGCGTTCGGCGACCATGGCTTCGGTGGTGACCAGCAGGCCGGCGACCGAGGCCGCGTCCTGCAGGGCGGTGCGGACCACCTTGGTTGGGTCGATGATGCCGGCCTTGACCAGGTCCTTGAACTCGCCGGTCTGGGCGTCGAAGCCCCAGCCGTACTCGTCCTTGTCGAGCACCTTGCCGGAGATCACCGCACCGTCCTCGCCAGCGTTTTCGGCGATCTGGCGCAGCGGCACCTGGATCGCCTTGCGGACGATCTCGATACCGAAGCGCTGGTCGTCGTTCTCGGCCTTGAGCTTGGAGAGGATCAGCGAGGCGCGGGCGAGAGCGACGCCGCCGCCCGGCACGATGCCTTCCTCGACCGCCGCGCGGGTCGCGTGCAGCGCATCGTCGACGCGATCCTTGCGCTCCTTCACCTCGACCTCGGACGCGCCGCCGACGCGGATGACCGCGACGCCGCCGGCGAGCTTCGCGAGACGTTCCTGCAGCTTCTCGCGGTCGTAGTCGGAGGTGGTTTCCTCGACCTGGGCGCGGATCTGGTTGCAGCGGCCGGTGATGTCGGCCTTCTTGCCGGCGCCCTCGACGATGGTGGTGTTTTCCTTCTCGATCAGCACCTTCTTCGCGCGGCCGAGCATGTTCAGCGTGACGGTTTCGAGCTTGATGCCGAGGTCTTCGCTGATGACCTGACCGCCGGTGAGGATGGCAAGGTCTTCCAGCATTGCCTTGCGGCGATCACCGAAGCCGGGCGCCTTGACCGCGGCGATTTTCAGGCCGCCGCGCAGCTTGTTCACGACGAGCGTGGCAAGGGCTTCGCCTTCGACATCCTCGGCGATGATCAGCAGCGGCTTGCCGGACTGCACGACGCTTTCCAGCAGCGGCAGCATCGGCTGCAGGCCCGACAGCTTTTTCTCGTGGATCAGGATGTAGGGGTTGTCGAGATCCGCGACCATCTTCTCCGGGTTGGTGATGAAATACGGAGAGACGTAGCCGCGATCGAACTGCATGCCCTCGACCACGTCTAGCTCGGTCTGGATGCCCTTGGCTTCCTCGACGGTGATGACACCCTCGTTGCCGACCTTCTGCATCGCTTCCGAGATCATTTTGCCGATTTCGATTTCGCCGTTGGCGGAAATCGTGCCGACCTGGGCGGTTTCGGTCGGGTTGTTGATCTTTTTGGTGCGCTTTTTCAGCTCGTCGACGACAGCGATGACCGCCTTGTCGATGCCGCGCTTGAGGTCCATCGGGTTCATGCCGGCGGCGACGGCTTTGACGCCTTCGCGGACGATGGACTGGGCGAGGATGGTGGCGGTGGTGGTGCCGTCACCCGCGAGGTCGTTGGTCTTCGAGGCGACTTCGCGCACCATCTGCGCGCCCATGTTCTCGAAGCGGTCGGCGAGCTCGATTTCCTTCGCGACCGTCACGCCGTCCTTGGTGATGCGCGGGGCGCCGAAGCTCTTTTCCAGGACCACGTTGCGACCCTTGGGGCCGAGCGTGACTTTCACGGCGTTGGCGAGCAGATCGACGCCGCGGAGCATGCGCTCACGGGCATCGGCGGCAAAACGAACGTCTTTGGCAGCCATTCTTTTATTCCTTTCGATATCGGATGGGATCGCGGGAGATCAGGCGGCTTTCTTTTTCGCAGCACTGCCCTCGATGATGCCCATGATGTCGGATTCTTTCATGATGAGCAGCTCTTCGCCGTCGATCTTGACCTCGGTGCCCGACCACTTGCCGAACAGGATGCGGTCGCCGGCCTTGACGTCCAGCGCCACGATGGCGCCGGCTTCGTTGCGCGCGCCGGGGCCGACGGCGATGACTTCGCCTTCCATCGGCTTTTCCTTGGCGGTGTCGGGGATGATGATGCCGCCGGCGGTCTTTTCCTCGGCGCTGAGCCGACGGACGACCACGCGGTCATGCAGGGGACGGAATTTCATCTGGATCGCTCCTGACGTTGGTCTGTTGCAACAATGACTGGCTCAGCAAACGCCGGCCCGAATGCGGCACCGGGCGCTGCTAGCACTCTCATCGGGAGAGTGCCAGACATCTAGAAGTCGCGGGGAATTGTGTCAACCCCGGCAGCACTGCGGGATGTAGAGTGCTAAATAGCTGATATTACAAATTTTATTGTCAAATTTCCGGGCTGTCGTGGCATAATTGGGTGATAAGGAAACCGAGCCGCATGGCCCATCCAACGATGCGATGAGGTGCGATCATGAGTTTGAGCAGGCAACTCCAGGGATATCGGCTGACGACCGCCGAGATTCTCTACCATATGCCGGATCACCCCGGCGTGCTGCAGACCTATATCTGGCAGGAGTTGGATATCGCGCCGCGCTATCCGGTGCTGCATCGATTCCTCGATTTCTGGACGCGCCAGTTGGACGGGCCGCTGCATTCGGTGCGGGTGGGGTCGGCGGCGCTGATTTCGCCGGGCGAGATGCGGCATGGCAGTCTGCTGACGTTGCAATAGGGCGCGCCGAGCCGTGGCATGAAGGACACGGCCGGGCGCTAATCGACGCGCAACTCACCCGGAAGCTCAGCAAATGTTAATCATTCGATGCGATAGTGATATCGTGCTTCGAAGGCAGAGATTGCCGCTGCCGGAGCGCGCGGGATCGGGCGATGTGCAGGGGCTGGGCTGTTTTTCTCAGGTTGAGCGGATGGCTGGCGCTGGCGGCGCTGGTGGGCGGCGCCGCGCGCGGGGCCAGCCCCCCAACGCCCGTGAACCCGGCGATTGCGGCGGCGGAAACGCGGGTGGCGCTCGGCGTGTCGGTGTCGGGGTTCCTGTATCGCGAATCCTTCGGTGGGGTGTCGGCTCGGGAAAGTGGCGTGCTGCCGGGATTTATGGCCAGCATGTCACGACTGGGGCCGGTGCTCGGCGTGCCGGATGTGTATACCGGGGTCGTCTATGATTTTTCGGGCGGACCGCTCGCCTATCGCGGCTATGTCCAGGGTTCCGGCCAGGGCTTGTCGCCCTATGACGCGACGGATCATGCGCGGTTCAACCATGTCGAGGTGCGGCTTGGCCGGGCGCTGGCGCTGACGTCGTCGGTCGATCTGATTCCGTTCGTCGTGGCGGGGTATCAGAACTGGTATCGCAATGTCGGCGGGCCGGCCGGCTATGGCGAGTTCTACCGCGCGGCGCTGGCCGGCGTGGGGGCAAAACTCGACGTCGCGGTGAGCGATGAGCTGGTGTTGTCGGCGAGCGCCGAGGGAATGGCGGTGCTGGGCGGCCGGGCATCGGCGCCGGCGCTGGATTTCACCGGCAATTTCGGAACCAGCGGCGAGGAGACGGTGCGCCTGGGCGCGGATTGGCGGCTTGGCAATGTATGGCACGTGTTCGCCGGGTTAGGCGTGCGGCATTTCGACTATGCGGGATCGGGGTTGAACAACGGCTATTACGAACCGCCGAGCCGCACGCTGGAGTTCCAGAGCGAGATCGGGGTCGCGTTCGGATTTCGCTGATAGGGGGCAAGGTTGCTGTTCCCGGCGAGGCTAAAATAATTTCTAACATATAGTTATTTTCGCTTTCCCACCCGCCCCGGTTTGGGCTATCCGTTCTTTCATGATGAGGCTTTGCGCGCGGATGCGGCGGTGACGCATCGCGCGGGCCTCGCGAGGGATGAATTCGGGCTGGCCGGGTTTCGGGATTTCGCCGAAACGATACTCTCGGTACGCGGGGACCGGCCGGCACGGCACCATGTCGCGCTGATCGAGGCGCTGGAGCGTGTGGCCGAGGGGGCGATCGACCGGCTGATGGTGCAGATGCCGCCGGGGGCGGCGAAATCGACCTACGCCTCGGTGCTGTTTCCCGCTTTCTGGTTTGCTCGCAGACCGGAGAGCGAGGTGATCGCCGCGTGCCACACCGCGTCGCTCGCCGAGCATTTCGGCCGGCAGTTGCGCGGGGTGATCGCCGAGCACGGCGAGGCGCTGGGATTGAGGCTCGATGCCGGCAGCCGCGCGGCGGGGCGGTTCGGGCTGGTTTCGGGCGGGCAGTATTTCGCGACCGGGGTGCGCGGGCCGATCACCGGCCGACGCGCCGATCTGATCCTGATCGACGATCCGGTGAAATCATGGGCGGAGGCCGACAGCCGGTCGGCGCGGGACGCGCTGGATGGCTGGTATCGGGCGGAATTGCTGTCGCGGCTGAAGCCGGGCGGCCGGATCGTGCTGATCATGACCCGTTGGCACAAGGATGATCTGGCGGGACGGCTCGGCCGGACCGAGGATGGCTGGACGGTGCTGCGGTTTCCCGCACTTGCCGAGCCGGACGATCCGCTCGGGCGCGCGGTGGGCGAGGCGCTGTGGCCGGAATGGGAGAATGCGGCGGCCATTTCGCGTAAGCGGGCGGCGGTGGGCGAGCGGGCGTTCATGGCGCTGTATCAGCAGAACCCGACCTCGGATTCCGGCCAGCAATTCGATGTCGATCGGGTCGTGCTGATTACGGAGGTGCCGCCGGTGCTGCGGACCGTGCGGGCCTGGGATTTGGCGGCGAGTGTGGCGACGCCGGGGCGCGACCCGGACTGGACCGTGGGCTTGAAGCTGGGACGCCTGGAGGATGGCCGATACGTCGTTCTCGATATCGTGCGGGTGCGCGAGCGGCCAACCGATGTCGAGCAATTGCTGGTCGGAATCGCGACGAAAGATGGCGTGGGAACCGCGATTGCGCTGGCGCAGGACCCTGGGCAGGCGGGGGTGGCGCAGATTGAGCATTACAAGCGGCGGCTTGCCGCGTTTCAGGTGATGTCGAGCCCGGAAAGCGGCGCAAAAATGACGCGGGCGATGCCGGCGGCCGCCGAACTCGGCAGCGGACGGATGATGGTGCTGCGTGCCGAATGGACCGCAGCGTTTCTGGACGAATTGCAGGCGTTTCCGAATGGCGAAAAGGACGATCAGGTGGATGCCTTATCCCGTGCTGTCATCACGATCGCGAAGTTGCCGGCGCTGAGCCGGCGGATCGATCTTTCTCTGTTAGGGCGATGAGGTATGTTCGAGACGATTTGCCAGACGATTCCGGCCGATCCGCATCTGGCGCCGCGGGCGCGGCGGCTGGAAATTTATAGGCGAGTGCTGGAGGGTTCGATTTACGATGCGCTGCCCTATGCGTTCCAGGAGGAACGCAACGGGGCGGGCGAGTATATTCCGTTGCGGGCGAGGCGGCCTTCGGTGCGCTATGGGTTGTGCCGGATCGTGGTCGAGAATTCGGTGGCGTTGCTGTTCAGCGCGGGGCATTTTCCAGCCGTGGAGTGCGCTGACCCGGCGACCGAGGCGCTGCTCGGCGACATCGTGCGCGAATCCCGGCTGAACGAGGTGATGATCGATGCGGCGTTGCGCGGCGCGGTGGGATCGGTTGCCATTTTGCTTCGGGTGTTGCGCGGGCGGCTGTTTTTCTCGGTTCTCGAAACGCAGTATATGACGCCGGCGTGGCGCGAGGATGCGCCCGATACGCTGGCCTCGGTAACCGAGCGTTATAAAGTAAAAGGCGCTGAGCTGCTTGCTCAGGGTTACGACAATGTCGAGCCGGAGCAAAAATACTGGTTTCAGCGGCGCTGGGATGCGGGGTCGGAAACTTGGTTTTTGCCGCAGGGCATCGCCGACAACGCGGCGCCGGAAATCGACCGGGCGCGCAGCGTGCGGCATGATCTGGGCTTCGTGCCGATCGTGTGGATCAAAAATCTGCCGGGTGGCGAAGGTGTCGACGGCGCCTGCACGTTTCGCGCGGCGATCGAGACCGGGATCGAGATCGATTATCAGTTGTCGCAGGCGGGGCGCGGGCTGAAATATGCCTCCGATCCGACGCTGCTGATCAAGGAGCCGGCGACCACCGATCGGGAGATGGTGAAAGGCGCTGGAAATGCCTTGATCGTTTCCGAAAAAGGCGATGCGAAACTGCTGGAGATCGGCGGCACCGCCTCGGCCGCGGTGATCGAATATGTGCGCACGTTGCGCGAGATGGCGCTGGAAAGCGTGCATGGCAACCGGGCGAATGCGGACCGGCTGAGCGCCGCGCAATCGGGGCGGGCGCTTGAGATGATGAATCAGGGGCTGATCTGGCTCGCCGATAATTTGCGGATTTCCTATGGCGAAGGCGGGTTGCTTCTGCTCCTGCGCATGGCGTTGCGGGCGAGCAGGCGGTTTTCGCTCCAGGTGATGGGACGGGACGTGCCGAAGCTGGATGCCGAGATACGGCTGAATTTGCGCTGGCCGCGCTGGTATCCGGATTCGGCGGATGACCGGCTCAAGGACGCGCAGGCGATCGCGACCCTGGTGAATGCAGGACAGATCTCGCGCGAGACGGCGGTGAAGACGCTGGCGGCGCCGCATGGAATTGCCGATGTGGCCACCGAGTTGGACCGGCTCGCCGGCGCGGAAGAACACTCGGAGCAGGAGCAGGCATGACGGATGAGATCACGGATGATGGCGCGGGTCGGGATGACTGGCAGGCGCGTGCCGAGGCGGCGGAGCGCGCGCTCGGGCAAATGCGGCATGAGAGCGGTGAAAAGCTCAAGCGTGCCGAGTTGAAGATCGAGGCGGTGCGCGCGGGGATGATCGACCTCGACGGGCTGAAGCTGATCGATCTCGACCAGGTAGAGCTTGGCGAGGACGGCGGTGTGACCGATGCGGCGTCCATCATGACCAGGTTGAAGCGTGAGAAACCGTGGCTGTTCGGGGCGGCATCGTCGTCCTCGACCGCGGGCGTGCCACGCGCCGAGCCATCGCGGACGCGCCATGCGCGCGAGTTGAGCGAGGCGGAATGGCGCGCCGCGCGCGCGGAATTGCTGCGGCGGTCGGGAGGATAGAGGTGAGTGTCCAGTTGTGGCGGGATGGATTGCTTCGTCGCTGTGCTCCTCGCAATGACCGGTTGGAGTTGACCACGGACGGGTAAGACTGTGGACCAGAGTAACAAAAGCTTTTCGGTTCTTTTTTCAAAAAAGAACTGCTTTCTTCATCAACTGCGTTCCCCTGGAGCGCGGTTTTTTTGCGTTTCGCAAGGGGACAAACATGGGTATTTCCAACTTTCCGGCGGCACTTCAGCCGATCATTCAGCAGGGGTTTCTGGAGCGCGAGTTCGAGCAGGCGTTGCGCTCGCGACTTGGTTACCGGATGGTGGCAGACCGCGAGTCGTTCGCCGTCGGGATCGGCGAGACTCTGACCAAGACACGGGCGGGGCTGAAGCCGTCGGTGACCACGCCCCTGGCGGCGAGCGCCAATACCAATCTCGATAACGGGCTGACGCCGCAGGGCTGGGGTGTCGAGCAATATACCGTGACGCTGAATTTCTATGCGGCGACGCAGGATCTGAACATGGTGACCAGCCGTGTGGGAATCGCCTCGCAGTTTCTGCAGAATGCCGCGACCAATGGCGAGCAGGCGGCGCGGAGCCTGGACGAGTTGGCGCGAAATGCTTTGTTCGCACCCTATTTCGGCGGCAATACGCGGGTGGTGACCAGTCTCACGAGCGCGGGACCGACCATCGAGGTCGATGACGTGCGTGGTTTCACAACAGTATTCGTCAATGGCGTGCAGATGGCGGTGTCGGCGACCTACCCGCTGACGGTGACGATGGGGGGCGGCGTCTATACGCTTGTGAGCGCGACGCCGGACGTAAACAATGCCTCGACGGCGCCGGGCGGTATGTCGGGCCAGTTGACGTTTTCAGGCAATGTCAGCGTCAGTGACGGCGCGGCGGGCAATGCGGTGCAGGCGGCGACCGCGAGCACGATCGTGCGGCCGGCGGGGGCGCTGACCACCAGCGGATTGCAGGCGAGCGATACGCTGACCATGTCCGCGCTGCTCGATGCGGTGGCGACGCTGCGGCAGAATGCGGTGCCCGAGATCGACGGCGTCTATAACTGCTATCTCGATCCGGTTTCGGCCAGGCAACTCTTCGCCGATCCCGATTTCCGCCAGTTGTTCCAGGGTGCGACATCGAGCAATCCGGTGTTCCGCCAGGGCATGGTGAATGATTTCCTCGGGCTGCGCTTCATCACCACCACCGAAGCCTATGTGCAGCCGCATCCTTCGCTGCAGGGGCTGGCGGTGCGCCGGCCGATCGTGTGCGGCAAGGGCGCGCTGATCGAAGGCGATTTCGCCGGGATCGGGGCAGAGGACGTGGCGCCGAAGGATGCGCTGGTTCACATTATCGACAGTGTGGCGATGGTGACGCGCGAGCCGATCGACCGGCTGCAGCAGATCATCGCACAGTCCTGGTACTGGATTGGCGGGTTCTGCGCACCTTCGGATACCACGACCACGCCGACCACGGTGCCCACCGCGACCAATTCGAACTTCAAGCGCGCGGTGATGATCGAGCATATCGGCTGACGGAGCAAAATCATGTCAATCGGGGCTGCGTTACCGTTCCGGCCTTCCGGTACGGCATCGGTTGCCGGATCGACCGGTGCGGCTGCGGTCGCCCTTGCGGGCGGCGGGTCGAGCGTGCTGGTGTTCAACGCGTCCGGTGCGGTCGCGTTCGTGCGGTTCGGCATGGCGGCGGCGCTTTCGGCGAGTGTGGGCGATCTGCCGGTACCGCCGGGTGGGCGCATGTTAGTCGATGCCGGGCGGCTGGTGACCCATGCGGGTGCGGTGCTCGCCTCGGGGACCGGCACTGTCTATTTCACCCGAGGCGACGGCTCGGTGTATTGAGATGTCGGGGTCTTATTCGAGCGCACCGGGGGTTCTGAGCGAGGCGCAGAAGGTCGATGTGCGGCGGTTCTGCGGCTATCCGGCCTATGGCGCGGGGGCGGTCGGATTCGAATCCTGGCGGTTTTTCCAGGCCTATGGAACGCTCGAATACCGGATGAATAATCTGGCTCCGGCCGAGATCGCGGTGGTGGCGAATTATCTCGCGACGCTCAATGCGCTCGAGGCGGCGATTCCGCTGGCGAGCGGCAATCTGGACACCGAGGTGGCGGCGAGCTGGCAGCATAATCCGCAGGAAGTGCGCGACCGGGCTGCGTTGTTCGATGGCTGGCGGCGGCGGCTGTGCGGGTTTCTCGGCCTGAAGCCGGGTCCGGCGATGGAGACTTCCGGTATCACCCTGATCGTTTGAGGATCGCATGGACGGTGTGAGGCTGGCCGACCGGATCGCCTATGGCGGCGGCATGGCCGCGCGCAAGGCGGGCGTGATCTGCGACGCCTATCGGCCGAATGGCGGTACGTGTCCGATTGCAGCGCAGAACCGGACGGTACGGCTCGGCGTGCTCGCGCTGCCGGTTTCGGGTTCGATCCGCGGGCCTGCGCCGTTCGGGGTGCCGTATCGGCAATTGGTGCTCGATCAGGCCTATGTGATGCCGGGGGATTACGTGGTCGGTCCGCTGGGGACGCTGCTGGTGGTCACCAACGAGCCGCCGGCGCCGGTGCTCGGCGTTCAGTGCAACGAGACGGTGTCGCTGTGGCGGCCCGCCGCGCCCGTGCTGGCGGGGGCCAATCCCTATGGCGCGATCCTGGCGGCCGGGGCGACCGCTCTGCTCGCGGGGTTTCCGGCGGCGCTGCTGTCCGGCGGGGTCAGCGACCGGACGCGCACCGGGTTGCCGGACGACACCAAGCTGCCGGGTTATGTCGCCGCGATCGCCACCGTGACTGGGCTGGCGCCGCAGGTTGCCGACATCGTGCGCGACGCGCGCGGGCGGCAATTCGTCGTCGATGCCGTCGTTGCTTATGCTGGCGTCTGGCGGCTGGCTCTGACCGAAAGTGTGAGTTGATGGCAGATCAGGCGGATGTCGAAAACGCGCTGGTCTCATTAGTTGCCAATGCGATCTATCCGAACGGGGCAGCGGCGGCTTCCGCGATCATGGGGCCATCCGGGCCGGTGACCTGCCGGGTGTATCGCGGGATGCCGAACGGGCCGGCGCTCGACACTGATCTGGTGCGGGGCGTGATGCATGCAACCGTGTTCGCTGATGCGACGCCGGTGCGCAACACGACGCGATTCCCGCGCATCTGGCAGGAGGTGGCGCCGGTGCCGGCGACGCTGAACGTTAGTATAGCAGGCACCGCCGCGAGTTTCGCTGGGTTATGCGCGGCGGGGCAGCTCGCCGGCATTGCGGTGGATGGTTCGACCTTCCCCTATGCCGTGCAGGCGCGCGACACGCCGCCAACGGTGGCGAGCAATCTTGCCGCGATGCTGCGCGCGGCGGGCTGGCTGGTCGATTACGCCGGGAGCACGGTGGCGGTACCGGCGGCGAGGCTGTTCGGTGCGCGTGTCGTTTCCGGTGGGATGGCGCTTCAGGAAATCAAGCGCCAGGAGCAGCAATTTCGCATTTCATTGTGGTGTGGCGATCCCGGCATACGCGATACGGCGGCCGCGTCGATCGATACCGCACTGGCGACGCCGAATTTCATCGGCTTGGCCGATGGGTCGTCCGCGCGGATCAGTTTCGCGGGTGGGGCGACCACGGACAAAAGCGCCGATGCGGCATTGTATCGGCGCGACCTGATCTATGCCGCCGAATATCCGACCACGCTCGCCGCGACGACTCCCGCGCTGTTGTTCGGCGTAGGCGGATTCGAGGCGAACGGCGCATTCATCGCTGGTATTTCCGGCTGAAGGAGATCAAATGACGATAAAACTGGTCGTGGTGAAGCCGTTCCGCGGCTTCACCCGCGGGGATGTGATCACCGATAACGCGAAGATAGCGTCGGTGCTCGCGGAGGGCCATGCGCAATCGGTCGTGCGCGTTCCGGCGGAGGGTTGAGCGATGCCGATTTCAACAACGGGCGCGCTGAACACCACGGCGCTGATCGTTCCCGATTTATATGTGCAGATCGTGCCGCCGCAGAGCCTGCTGCTGAACGGCGTGCCGACCAATGTGGTGGGCGTTGTCGGCAGCGCAAGCTGGGGTCCGGTGGGCGAGCCGGTGATCGTCGGCTCGATGGGCGAATTTGCCACTTCCTTTGGTCCGGTGATGGCGCGGCAATATGATCTTGGCACCGTCGTCGCCATCGGGGTGCAGCAGGGCGCTTCGAATTTCCGCTGCGTGCGGGTAAGCGACGGCACCGACACCGCCGCGTCGGTAACGATCCTGGGTGCGATCACGCTGACGGCGCTTCATACCGGCAGTCTTGGCAACACGCTGATCGCGACGCTTTCGAGCGGATCGGCGGCGAATTCCTGGCGCATGACCATCGCATTGCCGGGACGCACGCCCGAGGTGTTCGATAATATCGTGGGTGCTGGAGCGGCATTCTGGCAGGCATTGGCGAGCGCTATCAATAACGGGACCGGAGTGCTGCGTGGCGCCTCGCAACTCGTGGTCGCGAGTGCGGGAACATCGTCGCAGGCGCCGACAGCCGGGTCGTTCCCGTTCTCGGCCGGCACGCCCGGCAGCGACGGCGCTTCGGGTCTCGGATCGGCGACGCTGGTGGGGCGGGATACGCCGCCGCGAACCGGGATGTATGCGCTGCGCGGCCAGGGATGCAGCCTTTGCGTGCTTGCCGATCTTGCCGATTCCACGCAATGGAGCACCCAAGTAGCGTTCGGTCTGGAAGAAGGCTGCTACATGATCCTGACAGGTCCGCCGGGCGATACGATTGCGAACGCGATTGCGTCGAAGCAGGCGGCGGGCGTCGATTCCTACGCCGCCAAGCTGATGTTCGGTGATTGGATCTGGTGGTACGATCAGGCGAATGCGACGACGCGCCTGGTTTCGCCGCAAGGATTCGTGGTCGGGCGGCTCGCCAATCTGTCGCCCGAGCAATCCTCGTTGAACAAGCCGCTTTATGGTGTGATCGGCAGTCAGAAATCGGGCCAGGCGGCGGCGGGAACGCGCAATGCCTATTCCACGGCGGATCTTGCCGCGCTGCTGACGGCAGGGATCGACGTGATCGCCAATCCGCAGCCGGGCGGCGCATTCTGGGGCGTGCGCGGCGGACACAATACGTCGTCGGACAGCGCGACCAATGGCGACAATTATACGCGCTTGACCAACTATATCGCCGAGACCTTATCGATGGGGATGGGCGCCTATGTCGGGCAGTTGATCAATGCGACCCTGTTCCAGCGCATTCGCTCGACCTTGCTCGCGTTCCTGAACGCGATGCTGGGCCAGGGGATTCTGGGATCGACCGACGGATCGCTGCCCTTCGCCGTGGTATGCGACATCGCCAACAATCCGCAATCGCGCACCGCCCTTGGGTATGTGCAGGCGGATGTTCAGGTGCGGTACCAGGCGATCAACGAGAAATTCATCGTCAATGTCGAAGGCGGGCAGACCGTGCAGGTCAGCCGACAGACCCTGCCCCAAGGCACGCTGTGAGGATACCGAACCATGCCCTATAATACGTTTTCTGTCGGTAACGACTGTCAGTTGGTGGTGATGGGGCCGTTCGGCCGCATCGATCTGTCCTATGTGACCGGGTTCGAGGCGAATCAGATTACCCAGAGCGTGCGCGTGGACCGGCTCGATGGCGTGCAGCTCGGGGCTGAGTTGCCGCGCGGCTGGCAGGGGAGTTTCAATCTTGATCGCGGCACCTCGGTTGCCGATGATTTCATCGCTCAGATCGAGCAGGCCTATCTGGCAGGCCAGGCGATTCCGCCCGGTACGCTCTATCAATATGTCAGCGAAGTCGACGGTTCGACATCGACCTATCAATACGAGGGCGTGGTGTTCAAGCTGAGTTCGGCGGGACAGTATCGGGGCGATATGCCGGTTGCGCAGAAGCTGGATTTCTTCGCGTCGAGCAGGAAGCGGGTATGAGCGAGCGCAGGATCGAGGATGCGCGCGGGCGCACATTGTCGCTGCGGCCATTGACGATGCTCGACCGGTTGCGGTTGTTCAAGGCGCTGGGCGCGGAATTGGCGATGAACGACGCCTATCTTGGCGTTGCGGCGTTGGCGGCATCGGTGGTCGCGATCGATGCCGTGCCGCTGCCGTTTCCGGCGAATGAAGCCGCTGTTGAAAATGCCGTCGAGCGGCTTGGCGAGGATGGGATCGAGGCGGTGGCGCTGGCACTCGACCAGAGCGATCCCGCGATGATGAAGGCGCTGGCGGGAAACTGAGCCGGCACCCCGCGTTGATCGATTGCCTGTATCTGGTCGGACGCGGGGTGCCGTTCGACATTGCGTTCGGCCTCGGCGAGGCGGAGCGCATCGCATTCGTGGTGGCCTGTGGCGAGCTGGATGGACTCGATTTCGATTGGAAAACCATGCGGTGGATGCGGGAATGAGGGTATATCGCGATGCCATCGGCGCACGATTGGGCAAGGATGCACGGCGCTGGACCCGATTTGCGCGCATCGCGACATGGGGTGGTGCCCGCGTCGCCCCGCGATGCGCAACGTTCAAGCGCAAGCCGTTGCGGGATATGCGATATTTTGGGGATGCGGGTTTCGCGTTCGGCGGTCGGTGGGATCGATCCCGGCATGAGACGAGGGCGTATGATGCTGCGAAAACGCGGCGGAGGCCGAAGGCGATATGGCAGCGTTCGAACCGGCCGGGACCCGGAAATTTCGCTGTCGGTGGCACGCCGCGCCGGTTCGCAAGATTGCACTGGATTGCCCTGAACATCCGTGCGCGTTGGAAAGCCGGGGTGGCACCATCGTGGGCACGTCGACGTTTTGTCGGGACGACGCGGCGGACGCAAAGCCGGCCTGTTTGGCGGGTTCACGTTCCGTTGCGTCTGAACAGGGCGGAGCGCCTCGCAGAGCCCAGGCGGGTTCGCGCGGCAGGAGGGGTTCTATCCCATGCGGTTGCGCCGGTGCGTCAGGGATATTCCGGGTTCGATGAAGGATCGCGAGAGGCCCGTCCCAGTAGCGTGAAGAATTGGGGACAGCGTGCCGATTTTACCGCGTCGATAAGCAGGCACCGAAGCAAAACCGTGCGGCGCGAGATGGATTTCGCGCGCGAAACCGGTTTCGGTCATGGTGTGTCTTCCGGAATCATGACACTGCACCCGCACGACATGGCGCGCTGGTTCAGCGATTTGTTTGCCGATGAGGCACGGCGGCCGCCTTCGGGCGTGACTGGGTTCGATAACAGGCTGGCACCGATTTTTCCCGGCAGAAAGCCGGGATTTTGACATTCAGGCAGGTAGGCATGACTTCGATAGCGGTAACGCTGGGCGGCGTCGCATTCCGCGACTTCGAGATTCCCGAGGAGATCGCCTTCGGTGGCACCCAGCGGCTTGCGGTGCATCAGCCGGTTGGCGGGGGGCGGGTGATCGATGTTCTCGGCGCCTCCGCGGGGGAGATTGCTTTCGAAGGCGTGTTTTCCGGGCCCGATGCCGAGCAGCGTGTGCAACTGCTTGATATCGCGCGAAATACCGGAGCGGTGCTGCCGCTGACCTGGAGCGGATTTGCCTACATGGTGGTGGTTGCCGCGTTCAGCGCGTGTTTTCAGAAATCCTGGTGGATTCCGTTCGAGATAAGGCTTGTTTCGGTCGAAAATCTGGTGACCGCGATACCAAGTGCATTGGCGCAGGCTGGGCTGGATATCGTGAGTGCAGCCGGATTTTCAGCATTAAGCGGAGTTTCGTTCGATGCGGTGAACAGCGCGAATGCCGCGGGCGTGACCGCCGCACAAGCCGATCTGGCATCGGCAGTGCTCGGTGCCGGTACGACGCTTGCCGCCGCGACGGCGGCATTCTCGGGCGGCGCGGGGGCGGATGGTGCGATTGCCGTGTTGGGCACGCTTGGCGGAGTTTCGGCCATGCTTGCCGGTGCCGCGGCGGGACAAGCCTATATCGGCCGGGCGGCGGTCAATCTGGGAAGGAATCAATCGTGAACGAATCGACGATTACCGCCGTTGGCGGCAATCTCTTCGTGCTCGCCGCGACGTATCTGGGCGACGCGACGCAATGGATTCGAATCGCGCAAGCGAACGATCTCAGCGATCCGGTACTGAACGGCATGATCAAACTGGTTCTGCCGCCGGTCGATCCATCTGCCGGCGGCGGTGTGCCGAATGTCTGAGACATTAACAAGCCATGCGGTGACGCTATCGGTCACGGTCGATGGCGTTCCGGTGCCGGGTGCGGAGCGACTGGAATTATTGCAATGCGGGCATTTCGCCGCCGACCGATTCCGCGTAATGCTTGCCATGAACGCGATGCAAGGCGGAGCTGCTTTCTATGCGGCGTTGCAAACCGCAACCGTGACAATCGGGATTAACCTTGGCACGGCGGCGTTTCCTGGTGGTTCCGCGGACACGATTCTGATCGGTCGGCTCGATAATGTGGTGATGGATTTTGGCGCGGGCCAGGTGGTGCTGTCGGGGCGCGATTTGTCGGCGCGGCTGATCGATGCGGAAGTCCAACAGACATTTTCCAACCGGACCGCAAGTCAGATCGCCTGGAGTTTTGCGTCGGATGCAGGGCTTTCTGAAAATGTGACCGTGACAAAAACGCCGGTCGGGCAATATTACGAATTGGCGCATGTCCGCACGGGATTGGGGGCGCACACGCGGCACATGACGCGGTGGGATCTGCTGGCGGCGCTCGCCGAAATCGAGCGATTTTCGCTGTCGGTGACCGGGACGGTGCTGAATTTCGGCCCGGTTCCGCAGGCCGCGCCCGTCCTGCTGAATTTCGGACGGGATCTGGTGTCGCTTTCGGTGGATCGGGCACTTGGACTGATCGAGCCGAAGGTGACGGTAAAAAGCTGGAACCCCAAATTGAAACAAGCGTTTTCCAGCAGTGCCGGCAGCACCGGCGGAGTGACTCTGGTTCGGCCGAATCTGATGCAGGCGGAGGTGGATCGGCTGGCCGCTTCACGGCAGGCCGAGCTTGCCGGGCAGGCGGTTCTGGCGCGGGCAACCATGCCGGGCGAATTTCTGCTCCGGCCCGATCGTCCGGTTTTTCTGCAGGGTACCGGAACGGCGCTCGATGGAAAATACATCGTTCGCACCGTCGAGCGCTTTGTGGATATGCGCGAGGGGTTCATTCAGCGCTTCGAAGCCGTTCAGGTTGTATGATGGAGGCATTCTGGAACACGGTGAAAGCCCGTGCCGCGGCGCTCGACGGCATGTCGGCGCAGGCGCGGTTCGGCATTGTCGCGAGTTTCGATTCCACCGCCTATGCCGCGCGGGTGATGATGCAGCCGGAAAATCTGCTCTCGGGCTGGCTGCCGGTGCTGGCGGGATGGATCGGCGCCGGATGGGGGATGGCGGCGCCGCTTTCGCCGGGCGATCAGGTGATGGTGCTGGCCCAGGAGGGCGACGCCGAACAGGCGGTCGTGGTCGGCCGGGTGTGGTCGAACATCGAGCCGCCGCCGGCCGTGCCGGTTGGCGAGCTGTGGCTGGTGCACCAGACGGGCGCATTCATCAAACTGCGTAACGACGGGACGATTGCGATGCAGGCGAGCACCGTGTCGATCACGGGCGATCTGACGGTCAGTGGCGAGATTTCCGATCTCGGCGGCGCGCACGGCAGTTTCGATCATTTGCGGCAAGCCTATGACCGGCATGTCCACCCCGACGCGCAGGGCGGCGAGACCGGAACAACCTCGGCGGCGGTGTGATGGCGGATTTGTCGTTGGTCTATGGCGGTGATCTCGCGATCGGGGCAACGGGGGATCTCGCGATCTCGACGGGTTCGGCTCTGACCGAGCAGCGTGTGCTGCGCAGGCTATTGACCAATCCCGACGATTATATCTGGCAATTATCCTATGGCGCCGGGCTGGGCCGATTCGTGGGTGCGGCCGGAGCGGCGGGACAGATAGCGGCGGTCGCGCGAGCGCAATTGCACCAGGAGACGCGGGTGGCGCAAACGCCGCTGCCGCGAATCGGCGTGAACCATGCCGATCCGTCCGGTATCGCGATGACGATCGATTATCGGGACGCGATGACGGGCCAAAGCGTGGCGCTGACACTTCCCGGCTGAAACCGCGGTCTTTCAGAGGAATTTTCATGCAGTTATCGTTGCAGAACTTCACCGCGATGGTGGAGCAGATGGCGGCTGCCGTGCAGGGTGCCGCGATTCAGACGCTTGATCTCGCGGTCGGCTCGGTGTTGCGTGCGGTACTGGAAGCGAATGCATCGCTCGGGCTTTGGCTGCAATGGCTGATCGTCCAGGTTCTGCAAACCACGCGGTTGGCGACCAGCAGCGGGGCGGATTGCGACAGTTTCGGCGCCGATTTCGGTTTTACCCGTCTGCCGGCGGCGACGGCGGGCGGGATCGTGAGTTTCGGGCGGTTCGCGCCGGTGCTGTCGGCTTTCGTGCCGGTGGGTGCGGTGGTGATGACCAGCGATGGCAGCCAGAGTTTTGCGGTGACTGCCGATCCCACGAACCCGGCATATTCGGCGAACCTTGGCGGCTATACTCTGGCGGCGGGAATTGCCTCGATCGATCTGCCGGTTGAAGCAAACATCGCGGGCGCGGCGGGCAATGTGCTGGCGGGGACTGTTGGGCTCATGGCGAGTGCGATTCCCGGTATCGACACGGTGAGCAACGCGACCCCGTTGACCGGCGGGTTCGATGCCGAGAGCGATGCTGCGTTCAAGGCGAGGTTCGGCAACTACCTGGCCAGCCTGTCGCGGGCGACGATGGGAGCGATCGAGGCGGCGGTGACTGGCGTGGAGCAGGGATTGTCGGTTGCAATTTCAGAGAATATCGACCAGACGGGCGCGGCGAGCCTCGGCAATTTCGTTGTCACCATTGATAACGGAACCGGAGCGCCGCCGGCCTCGTTGCTTGCCACGGTCCAGCAGGCGGTGGATACGGTGCGGCCGGTCGGGACGCGATTCGCGGTGCAGGGGCCGGTCGTGGCGCTCGCGGATGTGTCGTTGACACTAACGTTGGTTCAAAATGCGGTATCGCAGACCGTGATCGGCGCGGTGACCGATGTGATCGGCGCCTATATCGCCAGTCTGCCAGTTGGAGCGACGCTGCCGCATTCGAAACTGGCGCAGCTTTCCTATGATGCGTCGAGCGCGGTGATCAACGTGACCGGCACGCTGCTGAATGGCGGTGTGGCCGATCTGGTGCCGCCGTTGTTCGGTGTGGTGCGCGCCGGCACGATCAGCGTGACCTGAACCATGAGCACGATGACGGGCGACGCCGCGGATATGCGGGCGCGGCTGAAAGCGGTGCTGCCCGCAAGGTGGTTCGGCGATGCAACCCCGGTGCTCGATCTGTTGCTCGGCGGTCTCGCCGCGCTATGGGCGACGCTATATTCCTTGATCGGACTGGTTCGTGCGCAAGCCCGGATTGCGACGGCGAGCGGTCCGTTTCTGGATATCGCGGCGCTGGATTATTTCGGTACGGCGCTCGCGCGACGCGCCGGCGAAACCGATGAAGCGTTCAGCACACGGATTCGCGCCAATCTGCTGATGCCGCGCGCGACCAGGGCGGCACTGATCGGTGCGCTAGCCGAATTGACTGGACGCACGCCTGTGGTGTTCGAGCCGTTCAATGCCACCGATACCGGCGGCTACGGCACGAATATGCTCGGCTACAACACGGTCGGCGGTTATGGCAGCCTGATGCTGCCGTATCAGTGTTTCGTCACCGCGTATCGACCCGTGGTCGCGGTGTCCGGCAATGACGGCGGGTATAATCTGGGGCCTGGCGGCTACAATGCCGCGCCGCTCGCCTGGAGCGATCTCTCCGACGATCCCGGCTTGATGACCGATTCCGACATCTGCGCCGCCATCGTCTCGGTTCTGCCGGTGAACGCCGTCGCCTGGGTCAGGATTTCCAATTGATTGAGCAACAGGGAAAAATTCATGGACCGCACGATCGTCTATCCGGGGGCAATTCCGCTCGACACCGACATTCTCAACCTTAACCGCAACGTCATGGTGGGAATCGGGGCGCTGAACGCCGCCGTGCTCGGCACCGCGATGGTCGCCGACGGGCTGGCTTGCACGCCCACCGTTCCTGCCTCGTTGACGGTGACCGTGGCGCCCGGTTCGATCACTCAGCTCGGCCCGCTCGACATCAACGCCTATGGCAGCCTGCCGGCGGATCAAGCCGAACAGATCGTCAAGACCGGGATCAATCTCGATCCGGTGACATTTACGCTCGCGGTGCCGGCGAGTTCAGGCGAGTCGGTGAATTACCTGATCGAAGCGACATTTTCCGAGACCGATGCGGTTCCTGTCGTGCTGCCTTACGTGAACGCGGCGAATCCGTCGCTGCCTTATTCCGGGCAGGGCAATTCGGGTGGGGCGCAGAACACCGCGCGGGTTCAGCGCGTGCAGTTGCAGGTCAAGCCGGGTGCGGCGGCATCGGCGGGGACGCAGACGACGCCTCCCGTCGATACCGGCTGGGTTGGGCTTTACGTGGTGACAGTGAATTATGGGCAAAGCGCGATCACCAGTGCGGATATCGTGACGCTACCGGGCGCGCCTTTCCTTGCGTTCAAATTACCCCAGCTTCGGCCTGGATTTTCTGCGATGCAAGTGTTCGAGACCTCGGGCAGTTTCGTGGTGCCGGCAGGGGTTATGCAGGTGAAAGCGAAGGTCGTGGGCGGCGGCGGTGCGGCCGGCTATCACGCGACCTTGCCCGGCGCCGGCGGCGGCGAGGGCGGCACTGCGATCGATATCGTGACCGGATTAACATCGGGTCAGACGATTCCGGTGACGGTGGGTGCGGGTGGTGTGCCGACGACCTCGCCCGGCAACGGCGGGGCTGGCGGTATATCGAGCTTCGGTGCCTATCTTTCGGCAACCGGCGGTGAGGGTGGTCAGGGCGGTACCGCGAATTTGTTCGCGACGGCCGGCGGCAATGGCGGAATCGGCCAGGGTGCCAGAATCATCCAGGGCGGCGCGATGGGATCGGACGGAATCGCGGTGGCGAGTCGCGGTGGCGATGGCGGCGGTGCTGGTCGTGGACGCGGGGCGAGCGGGCCGCTGGCCGGATTTGCCGCCATCGGCTTCGGCGGCGGCGGCGGCGGCGGCGGGGCGTCGAGCGGTTCGAGCCCGGTGGGCAGTCCGGGTGGTGCGGGCGCGCCGGGCGTCGTCGTCGTCGAATATTGATTTGCCCTCAGTCGCCGGGCGCACGCATCCGCGCGCTTGGCTTCGCGCCATAAGGCGCGCGCCGCATCCGCGGCGGCAGCGGAACGAGCCAAGGTTGCGTTCCGCTGTTAAGCAATTAAAAACAGAGCAGAATCCATGAGCGGAACGGTGACGCCGGCGACTCACGTCTGGCAGGTTTCCCTGGCGCGGCTGATCGAGATCGAGGGATTCATCCCGACCCCGCGCGGGCTGGCGCTTCTGCCGCCACAGCCTCTGGCGTGGCCCGAGAAGGACCCCGGCGACACGCTGGATTACGTATTCGAGATCGCACCGGCGCTGAGCGGCAATCCGGGCGATACGATCGCGACGTTGAAGGTCGCGATCAGCCCTAACAATCCAGGCGATCTGACGCTCGCCTCGGCGGCGGCGGACGGCACGAGAGCGGTTCTGTGGCTGAGTTCGGGGCAACCGGACACCAACTATACGGTGACGATCGGCATCACCACGGTCTGCGGACGAAGCCTGGCGCGCAGCATTACGCTTCCCGTGGTGGCGCTAGCTTCGGTGCCAGCGCCGGCGAGTGCGATCACTACGCTTGGCGGCGCACCGATCACCAGCCCGTCCGGCCTGCCCATCACCGCGAACTGAAGGCGACATTATGCCAACGATCGGACAATTGCCGGAAGCCGCTTCGGTTTCCGACAGCGATGAGCTGCCGATATTCCAGGGGGGCCAGACCGTGGCCGCAACTCGCGCGCAGCTTCTGGCTGGAATGCAGCAAGCGATCGCCATACCTCAGGGCACGGTGCTTGGCGGCGTGGGGCCTGGTGTGACGGCGCCGACGCCGATCACCATCGGGGCGAATTTGAACCTGAGCGGCACGACGCTGTCGGCCACCGCGGCGCCGTTCGAGATCGCCGGATTACCGGCGGGTGCAGCGCCGGCCGCGGGTGATAGCGTGCCGCTTGGTCAATCCGGCACTAACGCGGCGATTCCCTATGCGGCGTTCATGCAGGGAATTGCCGGCGTTTCCGGCGTTCAGGCCAGCGGATTGCAGGCGATGGCCGCCGGCGCGACGACCGCGCGCAGCCTCGCCGCGGTCGCGGCGAACGCCGTGGCGATCGAGGATTTCGGGGCGGCGGGCGATGGCGTGACCGACGATAGTGCGGCGCTGCTCGCTGCCCTTGCCTCGGGCAATCCGGTGCGGTTCGGTCCGAAAATCTATCGGATCGATGGCGAATGCGATATCGGCGGGGCGAGCGCGACGCTGATCGGCGTGCCGGGATCGACGGTACTGACGCGCGGCGCGCAGAGCCGCAGCGGAACCTCGTTGAATCCCGCATGGATCAGCATAAGCGCGGCGCAGTTCAGCGCCGACGGCATCATCTTCGATGCGAATCGTTCGGTTACCCAGGACACGTGGGGGGTGGTGGTTCAGGCGTCGTGCACCAGTGCCAATATCACTCGCGCACTGTTTCGCAACGCGATGGGGTCGATCTATGGCTGGGGCCTCGCGATCGCGCCGAGCGATCCGGCGCTGACGCGGCATCACATCCATGACTGCGAATTTACCGCGAACGCGGTGGACGGCATGTGGGTCGCGGCGACCGATTCCGTGGCAGTAACCAATTGCCGGGCGCATCATAACGGGCGCAACGGCATTTACGTGGACAGTCAGGACCCGACGTTCGTTCTGAAGATCCGCGATGTGCAGGTTGTCGGTAATACGTGCTGGAACAATCCGGGAACTGGCATTTCGGTCGGTAATTTCAACGCGACCAATACCGAGCCGGGCGTTTACGGCAATGCGAACCCGGACGTGCTAGGTGGGCTCGTCGCCGATAACTGCGTGTTTGGCAATGCCGGTTACGGTATTTCGGTTTCCGGCCGGAACATCCTGGTCACCGGCAATCTGATCGTCAATAACGGGCCGGCGGGCGGCGGGATGCTCGCCAATACGAGCTATTGCCGGATCACCGATAACATGATCACCGGCACGGGGGGGTTCGGCATCGATGCCGGCGGATCGATTTTCGTCGATCTGACGGGAAACTATATCGACGGGCCGACGATCGGGATCGGTATCGGAGGTAGCCAGAATTGCACGGTGCGCGGTAATTTCATCCAGGATTGCGCAATCGGAATCATTGCCCTCAATGTTGAATCCGACGGGCGCGGCGACAATTTCGGGATTGCCTGCAATAATCTGTCGATCATCGGCAATTGGATCGGTTATAACACGGGCGGATCGGGGATCGTTCTACGCGATGCGCCGCAACTGGTGCTGGTCGCGGAGAACGTCGTGTTGTCCGGGGTGTCGGGCGATCCGCTGAATGCGCTGGTTCCGTATACCGATTCGGTCGTCATTCGCGACAATGTGGTGAATTTCGCGCAATCCTGGCCGGTCAATCCGATCGCCTCGGGCGGCGTGAATACGCTGGTGTTTCCCGATCTGTTGGACCGGGTTGCCGTCTCGCAGAGCACCGGCCCGGTCGGGAGCATGATCAGCGCGACCGCGCAGCGTATGGCGGGGCAGATCAGCTTCATCAAGGTCACCAATGGAGGGTCGAACTATACGAGTGCGACGGTTGCGATCACCGGAGCGGGCAGCGGGGCTTCGGCAGGCGCATTCGTCGCCAACGGGGCAGTGATCGGCGTCTATATCACGAATGCCGGCAGTGGTTACGGGCCGGGCACGCAGGCGGTGATTTCGGGCGACGGGACCGGGGCAACCGCTGTGGTCCAGGTCGGCCTGCCGGTGGTGCAGGGGCGACGGCTCGCGGTGCATTGCCTCGCCCCCGTCGGGTTCGCGGCGGCTGGTAGCGCACCGGCGCAGGAGAACTGGACCGGCGCGCCCGTGACCGTACCGACAGGTGGGGCGATCGAGTGGGAAGGCGAGGCCGGCGCCTGGCAGGCGGTGCGGTTCATCCAATCGGACTATGTCGCACCCAATGGCGATGGCAGTGTCACGTTCCGCAGTCAGAGCGGGGATGTCATGCTGCATCCCGTTTCGGGCGGTGCGGTGCGGCTGATTTCCGATACCGAGTCCGTCGGCTGTATGAGCCTGATCGGGCGTGGGTCGCCTTTGGGGGTAGTGAGCGCACCGCCGGGGTCGAGCTATCGGAATCTCGACGGTGGCGCGGGAGGGACCTTCTGGGTCAAGCAGACCAGTACGGGAAGTACTGGTTGGGCGGTGGTCGCGTGAAGCTGTTCAGGCGAGCAGGTTCGGGCCCTGGCCGTAGCGATTCGGTCCGGCAGTGCCGCGAGCGAACAGAAGAACGATACCGGCGGCCAGGACGATCAGGTCGGGAATCAGGGCGGCAAGCCGATGATAGCGTGCGACGATCTGCGTCGCATCCGAGAACAGCACGATGCCGATCGCATACCAGCCGCTATGGCCGAGATCGTGCAGACGCTTCCATTGCAGGGCGAGCGTGGCCCAGGTGGTCAGGATGAAGCCGGCGACGGCCAGAATGCCGCCAACGGTTAGGCTGTGCAGATGGATCATGTAGAGGCCGAACAGGAACATCAGTCCGAACGTGATGCCGTTCAGGCAGGTCAGGCCGAAAAATCGCAACCGGCCGAGCCGCCCTTGAAATCCGAAGAGACTTTCCAGCCAGGGCATCGGTGCCGATCCGGTCATGATGGCCGAACGGTATTGAGCCGCTCTCCGCGTGTCAACGACAATGCGCGCCCGCGGGCGCGACTGGAAAACCGACCATGACGACGATTCCGCAACTGCAAGCTGCCCCGGATGTGGGGCCGGGCGATCTCGTGCCGCTGTCGCAGAACGGCAATCTGTATGCCGCGACGGTCGCCCAGCTCACCGCCGGGCTGCAGGCCGAGATTTTGCTTCCGACCGGCGATATTCTGGGCCGTGCCAGCGCGGGTGCGGGTGAGCCGGAAGCGCTCGGATTGGGCGCGGGCCTGGTGTTGGAAGCGACGACGCTTGCCGCCACCGGGGCCGATCATCTGGCGTTCCCGCTGCTGGGCACGTTTTCGGCCAGCACCGAGGTGATCGTGAATGCCGCCGGCCAGCCGGCGCGCCTGCCGGTGACGGAACTGCGCGGCCTGTTCGCGGCGGGATCGGGCATCGCGATCGATGCGAACGGCACGCTGAGCGTGACGGCGGGTGCCATCGCCGGTCCCGCGGGGCCCGAGGGACCGGCTGGTCCAGCCGGACCGCAAGGGGCGAACGGGCCGAGCGGGCCGCAAGGGGCAGGGCTGACCGCGCCCGGCTCCGCCAACGCCGCCAGCACCATCGCGGGCAGCGACTATGTTGCGATCTGGCAGAACGGCGCCAATGCCTGGATCACCTATCAGCAATTGATCGGCGGCCAGACCATCGACCAGTTGCCGGCGGCGGGTCCGGCCGCGGATTCCGATCTGCTGCTGGTTGCCCAGGGCGGCAATGCACTGTCGAGCCAGAGTTTCGCCGCGATCTGGACGTATGCCGCACAGAAAATCCCTACCCTGCGCCAGGGAGTCGTGGAACTGACCACCAATACGGTGCTGGATGCGACCACGCATAACCAGCGCATTCTCGTGGCGAGTCAGCCGATCACCGTGTCGGCCAATTTCGTCAACATGGGCAGCGGATTTTCCTGCCGGGTGATCAATCTGTCCGCCGGGGCGGTGACCATGGGCACCGGCATCACCTCCGGTTCCGGCGGCTCGGTCCTGGCGCCCGGTGCGGCAGCGGAATTGACGGCGCTGTCCTATTCCGGCGGCTCGATCGTGTGGTGGAGCGGCGCCGCTGCGGTTGCGCCGACGATCACGGTGAACGCGATCGCATCGCCCGCACCGAACGCCGCGTTCGCGGTGAGCGGCGATCTGTTCGATGCGGCCCCTGCGGCGCTCGACTATTCGACCGACGGGATGACCTGGACGGCGGCGGCTTCGCCGGCGATCACGGCAAGCAGTTACAGTTTTCAGATGCCGGGACTTGTGGTGGGAACCTATACGCTTCGGGTGCGCGACCACACCAATCCAGCGGTGGTAGGAGTCAGCCCGGCATTTTCGGTGATTGCCGCGCCGAGCGTGAGCTACACGATCAACCAGCCGGCAACGACGAGTTTCGCGGCGGGTTCGGGCACGGTCGCGCTCAATGGCGGGATCAGCCCTGCGCAGGCCACCGCGACCCAGGTTGCGCTCTCGACTTCGAATACGACACCGCCGGCGAGCGGCTGGCAGGCGGCGTCGATCATCGACAACGACGCGCTCTGGGCGGTCTATGCGACGATTCCGGCGACGGCGGGAACCTACTATGTCTGGGTCGAGACCGGGACCGGCGCGGCCGCGACCGTCTCCAGCTTCACCATCACGGTGACCTGACCATGGCGGTGATGTCGGTGGCTCGGGGGGCGCCGCTCGCCGGTGCGACCGGGCGAATCCTGACCCGCTCGCTCGGTGCGGCGAGCGTGCCTTCGGGTGGGTTCAGCGGACCGCGACCCTCGGCGATCGCCGGGCTCGCCGGCTGGTGGGATGCCGGCACGCTGGGCGGTGCGCGCGATGCGAACGGCAATGTCGTCGGGTCGTGGAACAGCACGGTGGCAGCGCTTGCCGATCAATCCGGCAATAACACCGCACTTTTGCCATTCCATATCGCGACGGATACCGCATCGAACCCCACGCTCGCCGTGCCGCGCGTCAACGGATTTCTCGGCGCGGTCGGCAGCCCGGACGGCACGATCGCGCAATACGGCCCGACGCTCGATCCCGATTGGGGCCTGTCGCATCCAGGGTTCGATCTCGGCAGCGGCGCGGCGTGGACGCTCTATCTGGTGTGGACCAGACCGAACTGGCGGCAAGGCACCATCCAGGTGAACGGCGCACCGACGCCGCTGCTGCACGCGATGGCGACCGGGACGACCATCGTGCAGGCGGCGGGGCCGGCGGGCGGCGGTCTGACGCTGTTTCCGGGTGCGCCACAGAGCGCCTCCATCGCGGCGACGCTCGATCGGCGGCATAGCCATGCTTTGATCCTGCGCAATACGCCGGGCGTCGGTGTGGATGTGTGGCTCGATGGCGCGCAGACGGTCACGACCGCGCCGAATCCGCTGCCGGCCAGCGCCATGGGCCAGGTTCTGCTGTTTCACGACAATACCGTGCAGGGTTCCGCGCAATGCTGGTTTCACGAAGCGGCGTGCTGGACCCATGCGCTGGCGGCTTCGGATATCGCGACACTCATCGCCTGTCAGGGTCGCTGGAGGCTGGGTGCGCGGCGCGGTGTCAATTTGTTAGTGATGGGGCAGTCCAACGCGGAGTGGTTCGTGCAGTCCGGCGCGCCGCTGGCGCTGGCGCTGGGCGTCGCCTGGTATCTCGGGGCAGCCGCGTGGGCTTCGACCGCGCTGCAATCGGGCGATTATAACAGCCCGCCGCGCTATTCGATGGTCGCGGGCCATCCGATTTCCAATTCCTCGGCACCGCTGTTTCCGCCGGGTGCCGGCAATGGCACGTTCCTGATCAATCCCGGCGACGGTTCGGCTCCCTCGACCTGGGCGCTCGGGCCGGACGGACAGGCGCTGATAGCCTACTTGTCCGGCGCGCAGGCGCTGGTTTCGGCGCCGGACGAGAACGACATCGCGTTCCTGCTCTGGCCATGGTCCGAGCAGGACAGCACCATGCCCTATGCGAACAAGACGCTGTATAAAGGCAGCGTATCGCAGTTAGCGAATCTGACGCGGCGGATTTTCGGACGAACTGCCGCCGAAATGCCGCTTCTGATGTGGAGCGCGATCCCTTACGAGACCGATATCGGCGTGCAGATGGTGCGCGAGAGCGTGCTCGATCTTGCGCTCGATCCGGCCCAGAATATCGTCGCCTTCGCGGCGCAGACGGCGGATTCGAATCCGCTGAACGCGACCTGGAATCCGAATACCGGCGTCTTTTCCGGTGGCGACCCGCAGCACCGCGACCAGCCCGATCTGCTGCGCTACGGCAGGCTTGGCTCGCACATGGCGGCGCGCGCAGCGTTGGCGCTGGGGCTTTCGGATTCGATTCCGGCGGGCGATGTGCCGGCCGCCGGCCTGCCGGTCGCAGGCGGGCCGAAAATCGTCCATGCCTACCAATCGGCGCCCGCTCAGGTGATTCTGACCATCGAGCATGATGCCGGCAGTGATCTGGTCGTGCCGTTGCAGGCGGCGAACGGCGCGGGTTTCGCGGTGATGGATGGCGGTTCGGTCGCCAATCCGGGCCCGATGATCGCGGCGGTCGCGGCGGCGCGGGTCGATGCGACGCATGTTTCGGTCACGCTGGCGCAGGCGCCGGCCAATCCGGCCGCTCAATGTTTGTTTTACTACCCGTTCGGCAGCAACCAGATCGGCAGGGGAAACGCGGTGACCGACAATCTTGCATCATTGGCGCCGCCCGCCGGATGGTCGATGGCGAATGATCTCGGCTCCGCCTTCGCGATCGACATGCCGCTGCAAGCCACCGCCTATGGCCTGACCTTGTCCGCCAGCCCGACCTGATCCCGTGACGGATGAGACGATCGCGATGCTGCGCGAAGCCATGGCCGATTTGCGCGCGGAGGTCGGGCTGCTGCAGAACGAGGTCGCCTCGGCGCGCCGCGATATCGCGGCGATCGAGGCGCGGCATATGGCGCTGGAAGCCTGGCGCAGCCGGTTCGAGTTACAGGTTGCCTCGGCGCAGGATCGGTTCATCGGAAAATCCGACGAGCTGGTCAAGGAATTGTCGCGATTCCATGCCGAGCTTGCCCAGTTCCGGGGCGAGCAGTCGGGCAGCCATCGGGTGACGATGATCGTGGTCGGGCTGCTCTCCGCGGTGATCGGCAGCATCGCCGTGCATTTCCCGCGCGCGTTCTGACAATTGGTGTGACATCAAACCAAAAAGGCCGGCACGCATGAAACCGTTCCTGTTGAGCCTCGTCTCCGATTCGAAGGGACGTTCCGACGAAATGGCGATGCTTTCGATTCTCGGTGTTCTGACCTTTATCGGGTTGGAAGCGTTCAGCGTGATCCTGCGTCATCAACCCTTCGAGCCGGATCGGTTCGGCATGGGGCTCGGCTCGGCGATCGGCGCCGCGGCGATCGGTATGGGCTTGAAATCACGCCTCGGAGAATGACGATGCCGGCTTTGATCCTGCCTTATCTGACCCGGTTCGCGCCATGGATTCTTGCCGCCCTGCTCGCGATCGGCGGGGTGATCTATGTGCGGCATCTGCAGGACGCGCTGCGCGTGGCGAATGCCGATATCGTCATTGCCAGAACCACGATCGCCCGTCTCAGTGCTGCCAACAAGCAGAATCTCGCCACGCTGCGGCGCTTGCGGAGCGAAGAAGCCGCATGGCGGGCCGCATTGACCACGACGATGACAACCGACAATCGCGACACGCGGTTCACCGACGGATTGTTGAACGGGATCGCCGCCGCTCCCGCCAGGAACGACGCGCCGGTCGCTCCGGTGCTCGCGGCGACGCTTGCCGCGATCGCCAAGGCTCAAGGAAAAATGCGATGAATCGCGCGATCGTCTTATACCGGCAACCCGCAGGGCTGACGGTATCGTGCGCAGGGCTGGTGTGGCGGCTGCGCGCAAAAGCAAAGAGATACCAGCGGCCTGACAATAATCGAACGAGCCATTTATTCAGGCCGCTGGTATTGTGCGTCCTGCTGGCCGGCTGTGCGGCGAAGCCGGTCGCGATCACCAAAATCAGGCTGGTGCAGCCGCAAATTCCGCAACCATTGCTGATTTGCCCGAATGCGCCCGCCGTGCCGGCGGCAACACGGCAATCGCAGGTCGCCGCCTATATCGCGGAACTCTGGCGTGCCCATGCGGTGTGCTACGACCATCTCGCGGCGGTCCGGCGGACGCTCCGGCCCAAAACCGGTTATTCGTTGATCAGGAAGGTCTTGCGGTAGCGCGTCCGCTCGCGCTGATGATGATTGATCGGGCTACGCAGCGCAGAACCGCGGCCCGAGAGCGACGGGTTGGTCATGAAATACTCATGCGCCGAAACCGGCGGATCGCCGGCGCGAATCTTGGTCCAGCGCGCATCCGGCCCGAGTTCCCAGGAATCGACATCGTCGCGCAGATTGACCGCCATCACCTGATCCAGCACCTGGGCATGGACGGTAGGGTTATGGATCGGCACGAAGGTTTCCACCCGCCAGTCGAGATTGCGCGCCATCCAGTCCGCACTCGAAATGAAAACCTTGTTCTCGCGGCACGGCATTTCGGCGCCGTTCGCGAAAGCCGCGATGCGCCCGTGTTCGAGAAACCGGCCGATGATCGATTTGACCTGGATGGTTTCCGACAATCCGGGCACGCCGGGACGCAGGCAGCAAATGCCGCGCACCACGCAGATGATCGGCACCCCCGCACCGGACGCGCGATACAGATGATCGATCAACCGCTCATCGACCAGAGAATTCATTTTCAGCCAGATGCCGGATGGCCTGCCGGCTTCGGCGGCGGCGATCTCGGCGTCGATCAGCGTCTCGATGGTGCGGCGCGTGGTCAGCGGGCTGAAAACGAGCTGTTCCATCCGTTCGGGCCGCGCATAGCCGGTCATGTAGTTGAACAGCCGTGCGGCGTCGCGCGTGAGTTCGGGATCGGTGGTGAAGAACGAAAGATCGGTATAGATGCGCGCGGTGATCGGGTGATAGTTGCCGGTGCCGAAATGTGCATAGGCGCGCATCGAGCTGCCTTCCCGGCGCACCACCAGCGAGAGTTTCGCATGGGTCTTCAGGCCGAGGAATCCATAGACCACCTGAACGCCGGCGGCTTCCAGCGCTCGGGCGAGGCGGATATTGGCCTCCTCGTCGAAGCGCGCGCGCAACTCGACCATCGCGGTGACGCTTTTGCCCGATTCCGCGGCCTCGATCAGCGCGCCGACGATCGGCGAATCCCGGCTGGTGCGATACAGGGTCTGCTTGATCGCGACGACATTGGGGTCCGCCGCCGCCTGGCGCAAGAACTGCACCACCACGTCGAAACTCTCGAACGGATGATGGACGATGATGTCCTTGTTGCGGATGGCGGCGAAGCAGTCGCCGCCGAAATCGCGGATTCGTTCGGGAAAGCGCGGGGTATAGGCGGGGAACAGAAGCTCTGGCCGGTCATCGACGATCATTTCCTTCAGATCGACAAGGCCGAGCATCCCTGGCTCGATGAAAATCTCATCGTCCGGCGCGTCCACCTCCTCCACGACCAGGGCGCGCAAATCGTCCGGCATGTCGGCGGCCAGGGCGAGCTGGATCGCCGCCCCGCGCCGCCGGCGCTTCAGCGCGGTCTCATAGGATTGCACGAGATCTTCGGCCTCTTCCTCGAATTCGACATCGGTGTCGCGGCTGACCCGGAACAGGCCGGAACCGGCGAGGCGGAATCCATGAAACAGCCGATCGAGGAACAGGGCGACGAGCTCTTCGAGCATAATGAACCGGATCGTCGCGGACGAGGCGTCCGGCAGGCGGATGAACCGCCTGATCTGCGCGGGCAGCGGAATCAGCGCGCGCATCACCCCGGCATCGTCCTCGCGAATCAGCTTGAGCGCGAGCACAAGCCCCATATTCGGCACGAACGGGAACGGGTGCGCCGGGTCGATGGCGAGCGGGGTGAGCACCGGAAATACCCGCTCCATGAAATACTGGTCGAGAAACCGGCGATCCTCCGGCCCGAGTTCGCCGGGGCCGACGATGGTAAGTCCAACCGCACTCAGCTCGGCCCGCAGATCGGCGAAGGCGCGCTGCTGCGCTTCGATCAGGGAACGGGCGCAACGATTGACTTCGGCGAGCTGCTGGGTCGGGGTCAGCCCGTCGGATGATTGCAGCACCAGCCCGGCGCGCGCCTGACCGATCAGCCCGGCGACACGGACCGAATAGAATTCGTCGAGATTCGACGCGCTGATCGACACGAAACGCAGCCGTTCGAGCAGCGGGTAGCGCGGATTTTCCGCCGCGGCGACGACGCGCAGGTTGAAATCGAGCCAGGAAAGCTCGCGGTTGATGAAGCGGGCCGGGTCTTCGCGCGAGATCGGCTGGGCTAGCGCGCCGGGATGTAGGGCCAGATCCATGCGCGCATTCTGGCACGAAAGCCCGCGCGACTAAAGCAGAGACGCCATGTCGGTTTCGTGACGTTCCGTTGATCCTCCGGCATGATTCGGCGGGTCGGCCAGCTCGGCGAGCAGCCGTTCGGCCATCCGTCGCGAGGGGGCGGTTCCCAATGCCAGCGCCGCGCGGTCGAGCCGGGCCACCGCCTCGTGCAGCACGGAGGGCCGGCGCGGCAGGCGGGTCAGCAGAAACTGGCGCAGCGGCGCGGTCAGGGTCATCTGCCGCGCCGCGGCGAGCCGGAGCAAAAGCGCTTCGAGCAGCGATTCCTCCGCCGGCTCGATCTGGATCGTCAGGCTCGCGCGCAAGCGGCTCGCGAGATCCGCCGGTTCGACGGCAAGCCGCGCCGGCGGCACCCGGCTGGTCAGCAGCACCGATTGTTGCGCGGCCAGTGCGCGATCGAGCGTCGCCAGCACGGCGAGTGGGGCCGCCATGATGTCGATATCCTCGATCAATAAATCCCTGCCCTCGGGCGAGACCGGCTCGCGCAGGCGCGCGGCTTCCAGCACGATCGCGCCGCGCGCTTCGACCCAGAGCCGCCCCAGGTTGGTTTTGCCGCATCCCGCCTCGCCCCACAGCACCAGCCGTCGGTTCACCCAGGACTCAGGTGCCGCGAGTGCGGTCCGCGCCTGCGCGTTCGATTGCGCCTCGATGAAATCCGCCGCGGCGAAGCTCTCCGGCTCGTCGAACGGTAAAGCGAGCTGCCGCGCCTCGGCGATCACCCGATCCGCCATGGCCGCACTAGGAACTTCGGAACCACCACACTAGGAGCCCGAGCGCGGCGGGTCGAGATAGAGCGGGCTTTGCAGATAGTGCCTCAGCCAGAACCGGGCGAGCACGCCCAGCGTGGCGGTGACCGGCACGGCGAGCATCACGCCGAGAAACCCGAACGTCTCGGCGCCCGCGAACAGGGCGAAAATCACCCATACCGCCGAAAGCCCCAGCCGGTCGCCGAGGAAGCGCGGCGCGACCACGTAATCGTTCAGCAACTGGCCGACGACGAAAATCACTCCCACCACGATGACGTGGTCGATGCCGTTGAACTGTCCGAGGGCGAGCACGATCGACGACACCGCGCCGACGATGGTGCCGACATAGGGAATGAACGAGAGCAGCCCGGCTGTGAGGCCGACGACGAGGCCGAGATTGAGCCCGGCGATGGTCAGCGCGATCGCGTAGAACGCGCCGAGGAACAGGCAGCAGATCGCCTGGCCGCGCAGCCAGGCGTTCAGAATCCGGCTGATCTCCTGCGCCAGGTTGCGGATCACGCTTTCATGCGAGCGGGGCAGCCAGGAATCGATCCGCGCCATCACTCCGGGCCAGTCGCGCAGCAGATAGAAGGCGACGATCGGGGTGATGATCAGCAGGGTGAGGATGTTGAACAGCGCGAAGCCGGTGCCCACCACCCGGCGCGCGGCGGTGCCGATGAAGCCCATGATGGCGCCGCCCTCGCTGGTCACCAGCGATTGGAGTTTGCCGGAGACGAAATTCGGCCCGAGCCGCGCCTGGAGATTGCTGATCTCGTGGGCGACGAATTTCTGCAGGCTCGTAATCATCCCCGGCAATTGCTGGACCAGCAGCCCGATCTGCGCCGCCACCAGCGGATAGAGCAGCAGGGCGCACAACCCGACCCCCGCGATCAGCGCGAGCAGCATGAGTGCCGAGCCGAGCGAGCGCGGCAGTCCGAGCCTTGTCAGGGCCGAAACGGCGGGATCGAGAAAATAGGCGATTCCGGCCGCCGCGACGAAGGGCAGCAGGATCGGCGAGAACAGATGCAGGAACAGCACGACCAGCAGAAGCGCCGCCCCGATCGCGGCGATGCGCTGCCAGCGCGGGCCGCCCTCGAACCGGTCGCTCATACGAGTCTGGTGCCGCGCATGACGTAGGCCGCCCCCGAGATCAGCGTGGTCAGCGCGACCGCCAGGATCAGCGCCGCGCGGAGATAAGGCGGATGCACGGGGAAACCGGCTTCGGCAAGAGCCACGCCCACCAGAGCGATCTGGGCGACCGTGTTGACCTTGGAGACGATCAGCGGACGGATGGCGACTGCGCTGCCGATCAGCCGCAGGAGGCCGATTCCGCCCACGATCATCACATCGCGGAACACCACCATGATGGCGAGCCAGAGCGGCAGCAGCCCGACGGCGGTGAGTGTGACGAACATCGAGGTCAGCAGCATCTTGTCGGCCAGCGGGTCGAGCAGCGTTCCCAGCGCTGTGACGCCGCGCCGGCGCGCGAGCCAGCCATCCGCCGCATCGGTCAGCCCGGCGAGAACGAACAATATGGCTGCCGCCGCGCAATCGTCGCGCAGCACCAGCCAGACGGCGACCGGCACGGCGCAGATGCGCCCGAAGGTCAGGATGTTCGGCACCGTCACCACATCCTGCGAGGCGGGGCGTCCTGCCGGCGCGTAGTTCATACCATCCGGCATCGTCGGTCGGCTTTCATCCTGTTGCGCCGATCCGGGCGGTGTGGTGATAACCGCGCCGAACGCGCCATGGGTCGGGTTCGTGGTCGGTCGCCGGCTATGGGGGGCGTGGCCAGAAGATCCATGGCATCGGCATAGCGCATCGGAGGCGGGCATGACCAGCAGCGGCGGCGGGAACGGTGCGACCTATCGGGCGGCCGGGGTCGATATCGAGGCGGGCGACGCGCTGGTCGAGGCGATCAAGCCGCTGGCCAAGGCGACCGCCCGCCCCGGCACGATCGGCGGCCTGGGCGGGTTCGGTGCCTTGTTCGACCTGCGCGCGGCGGGGTACGCCGACCCGATTCTGGTTTCCGCCACCGATGGCGTGGGCACCAAGTTGCGCCTCGCGATCGACACCGGTAGTCACGACACGGTCGGCATCGACCTCGTTGCCATGTGCGTCAACGATCTGGTGGTGCAAGGCGCCGAGCCCTTGTTTTTCCTGGACTATTTCGCGACCGGCAAGCTCGACCTCGCCGCCGCCGGGGCGGTGATCGCCGGAATCGCCGAAGGCTGCCGGATCGTTGGCTGCGCGCTCGCCGGTGGCGAGACCGCCGAAATGCCCGGCATGTATGGCGATGGCGAGTACGACCTCGCCGGCTTCGCCGTGGGTGCGGCGGAGCGCGGCGCGCTGCTGCCCGATGGCGTCGCCCCCGGCGACATCCTGCTCGGCCTGCCGAGTTCCGGCATCCATTCCAACGGATTTTCGCTGGTCCGCCGCATCGTCGCGTTGTCCGGCCTGACGCTCGACGCGCCGGCGCCGTTTGCACCCGAACTCTCGCTCGGCCAGGCGCTGATGACGCCGACCGCGCTTTACGTCCGCCCGGTGCTCGCGCTGACCCGTGCCGGTCTGCTGCGCGCCGCCGCCCACATCACCGGCGGCGGCCTGCCCGGCAACCTGCCCAGGGTTCTACCCGAAGGCTGCGCCGCCGAACTCGACGCGCCATGGCCGATGCCTCCCGTGTTCCCCTGGCTCGCCCGCACCGGCGGCGTCGCCGGTGCGGAAATGCTCCGCGTGTTCAATTGCGGCATCGGCATGGTTCTCGTGCTGCGCGAGGCGGATACCGACGCCGCCACATCACTTCTCGAAACCCAGGGCATCGCCCCGCTCCGGCTTGGCAGGATCGTGGCGGCCGAGGGTGCGGCCTCGGTCCGCATCGCCGAGCCGGATGCTTTGTTCGCATGAAAACCCGTGTCGGTATCCTTATCTCGGGGCGCGGCTCGAACATGCAGGCGCTGATCCGCGCCGCCGAAGCCGCCGATTACCCGGCCGGCATCGCATTGGTGATCTCCAACCGCGCCGATGCGGTCGGGCTCGACATCGCGCGCCAGCATGGCGTGCCGGCGCTGGCGATCCCCGGCCGGGATTTCGGCGCCGACCGTGCTGCGCACGAGGCGGCGATCGATGCCGCACTGCGCGATGCCGGCTGCGAGATCGTCTGCCTCGCCGGCTATATGCGGCTGCTCACGCCATTCCTGGTGCATAACTGGGCGGGGAAAATGCTCAACATCCACCCCTCGCTGCTGCCAGCCTATCCAGGGCTCGACACCCATGCCCGCGCGCTCGCCGCCGGAGCGAAAATCCATGGCTGCACCGTCCATCTGGTCACCGAAACCGTGGATGACGGCCCGATTCTCGCCCAGGCCGCCGTGCCGGTGCTGCCCGGCGATACCGAGCAGTCGCTGGCCGCGCGGGTTCTGGCGCAGGAACACCGCATCTACCCGGCCGCGCTCGCGAGCCTGACCGGCGCCGCCGCCGTGCCGGCCGATCGCGGGATTTCGCTGATCAACCCTTGCGTTTGAACGCGGGAAACAATAATCCTTGAATATGTCACGAACGCGTGTGGCGTGAGGAAACCTGGAAGCGGCGCGAAAGGGTCAAGGCGATAATGATGGCTGATACCGAATCTCGGAACCATGTGTCGATCGGTTCAAACGATATGGACCAGGAGAGTCAGACATTCTGGAACGGGTTCACCCGGTTTCTGGTCATCACCGTCATCAGCGTCGTCGTCATCCTGCTTCTGATCGCGGCGTTCACCGTCTGGAGCTGAACCGGGGCCGGTTCAGCCGCCCAGGCACCAGGCCAGAATCCCCTGCTGGGCGAACAGCCGGTTCTCCGCCTCGTCGAACACCACCGATTGCGGTCCGTCGATCACCCCGGCCGACACCTCCTCGTCGCGATGCGCCGGCAGGCAGTGCATGAAAATCGCATCCGGCGCCGCCCGCGTCATCAGGCGCTCGTTCACCTGATACGGGGCGAGCAGATTATGGCGCGACTCGGTATCGTCGTCGCTCATGCTCACCCAGGTATCGGTCACCACGCAGCGCGCCCCGGCAACCGCCGCCGCCGGGTCGCCGGTCAGCACGATATCGGCCCCCTGCGCCCGCGCCCAGGCGAGCGCTGCGGCATCCGGCGGCAGTTCCGCCGGACAGGCGAGGCGAAGCGAAAATCCGAACCGCGCCGAAGCCTCGATCCAGCTTTTCGCCATGTTGTTGCCGTCGCCCACCCAGGCGATCTTTTGCTCCGCGATCGGGCCGTGGCGTTCCTCGAAAGTCATCACATCGGCCATCACCTGACATGGGTGCGACCGCTCGGTCAGCCCGTTGATTACCGGCACGGTGGCGTAGGTGGCGAGTTCGCGCAGCTTGGATTCCCGGTCGGTGCGCAGCATGATCGCATCGACATAGCGCGACAGCACCCGCGCGGTATCCGCCACGGTTTCACCCCGCCCGATCTGCATTTCGCGCGAGGATAGCATCACCACGTCGCCGCCCAGGCCGCGCATCGCCATCTCGAAGCTTACCCGCGTCCGGGTCGACGGTTTCTCGAAAATCAGCGCGAGCGCCCGCCCGGCCAGCGGCCGCGCAGCGGATCGCCCGGCGCGCTTGAACCGCACGGCGGAGTCCAGAATCCGGCGCAGCACCGGGGTTTCGATCAGCGACAGGTCCAGGAAGTGGCGCGGGGGCTCTTGCATGGTCGTGGTTTCGATCGCGGCGCTCATTTCGCGGCATTCCGCAGGGCGGAGGGTTTGCAGCGCCGTGCCGCACCGTCGAGCCGTTCCAGCGCTTCGCCGATTTCGGCATCGCCGATCACCAGCGGCGGAATGATGCGCAGCACGTTCTCCCCGGCGGCCACCGCGAGCAGCCCTTCGGCGAGGCACGCGGCCTGCACCTCGGTGTTCGGCACCGCGCACACCAGGCCGAGCATCAGCCCCCGGCCGCGTGCTTCGGCGAACACATCCTTGTGGCGCACAACCAGCGCATCCAGCCCGGTTCGCAGCCGCGCGCCGAGACGCGCGACACCATCGAGAAATCCCGGCGCCAGAACAACGTCGAGCACCGCGTTCCCCGCCGCGCAGGCGAGCGGGCTGCCGCCGAAGGTCGTGCCGTGGCTGCCGGGAACCAGATGCTTCGCCACAAGCTCGCTGGCCAGCAAGGCGCCGAGCGGAAACCCGCCGGCGATGCCCTTGGCCGTGCTCACCGCATCTGGCATCACCCCCGCCCATTCATGGGCGAACAGCTTCCCCGTCCGGCCCATGCCGCATTGCACCTCGTCGAAGCCGAGCAGGAGGGAAAATTCGTCTGCCGCCGCGCGCAATCCGCGCAGATAGTCCGCATCCGCCGGCCTCACCCCGCCTTCGCCCTGGATCGGTTCGACCAGAATCCCGGCGGTTTCCGGGGTGATCGCGGCGCGCAGCGCGTTCAGATTGTTGAACGGCACATGGTCGAATCCGTCCACCTTGGGTCCGAACCCGGCCAGATATTTGGCATTGCCGGTTGCGCTGATCATCGCCAGCGTGCGGCCGTGGAACGCGCCCTCCGCGCAGATGATCCGGTAGCGCTCGGGCTTGCCGTCATCCGCCATGGTCCGGCGGAACGCCTTGACCAGCGCCTCGTTCGCCTCGGCGCCCGAATTGCAGAAGAACACGCTGTCGGCGAAACTGGCTTCGACCAGCCGTGCCGCCAGCCGTTCGGCCTCCGGCACGCGATACAGGTTGGACACATGAATCACCTTCGCCGCCTGCCCGGCGATCGCGCTGGTCAGGCCGGGATGCCCATGCCCGAGCGATGAGGTCGCGATGCCCGCGCCGAAATCGAGGAATCGTCGCCCATCCGCCGCAACCAGCCACGCGCCTTCGCCATGATCGAAGGCGAGGTCCATCCGGTTGTAATTCGGCATCAGGGCAGGGATCATTCCACGTCACTTTCTTTCGCGAACCGACTATTGTGCGAAGCAATACCGCCAAGTCAAACCCGAATTTTCACGGAACGGCCCGAATCGGGCCGGAATCGCAGGGATCAGGGTTGCGAAACGGGATGGGCCGGAATTTCAATGCAGGTCGTCCGTGCCCGACGTGAACGGCCGAACCGCCCGCCCTTGCCGGAAACCCCGCTTCGTGATCGAAACGGCGCATGGTGCTCTCCGGTCACGCGCGTCTCGCCGGGGTGATCGGCTGGCCGGTCGCCCATTCCCGCTCGCCGCGCCTGCACGGCACCTGGCTCGCGCGTCATGGCATCGACGGCGCCTACCTCCCGCTCCCGATCAGGCCGGAGCATTTTGCCTCATGCGTGGCCGCGCTCGTCCGCATGGGCTTCGCGGGTGCGAACGTGACCATTCCGCACAAAGAAGCCGCCTTCGCCGTGTGCGATGCGCTGGAGGACAGCGCGCGCCGCGCCGGGGCGGTGAATACGCTGATCTTCCGCGACGGAACCATTCTCGGCTCGAACACTGACGGCGCGGGCTTCCTCGCCAATCTGCGCGCCTGCGGCGTCGATCCCGCCGCCGGCCCGGCGCTGATCCTCGGCTCCGGCGGCGCCGCGCGGGCGATCGGTGCCGCGCTGATCGACGCGGGCGCGCCGGTCACGCTGTGCAACCGCACCTGGGATCGCGCGGCCGCTCTCGCGGCGGAACTCCCGGCCCGCGCGCTCGGCTGGGAGCAGCGCCACGCCGCCCTCGCCGATCACGCGCTGGTGGTGAACACCACCGCGCTCGGCATGACGAGGCACGACCCGCTCGATCTTTCGTTCGACCGCGCGTCGCCCGGTCTCGCCGTCGCCGACATCGTCTATGTCCCGCTGGAAACGCCGCTTCTCGCCGCCGCTTCATCCCGCGGCCTGAAAACCGTCGAGGGGCTGGGCATGTTGCTGCATCAGGCGGTGCCCGGTTTCGTCGCCTGGTTCGGCGTCACCCCCACGGTCGATGCCGAGCTCTACCGCATCGTCGCCGCCGATTTCCCGGCATGAAAATCATCGGCCTGACCGGCGGCATCGGCATGGGCAAATCCACCGTCGCGACGGTGTTTCGCCGCAGCGGCATTCCGGTGTTCGACGCCGATGCCACGGTGCGCGCGCTGCAAGTGAAGAACGGCAGAGCCATCCCGCGCATCGCCGCCGCCTTCCCCGATGTGGTGCGGGACGGCGTACTCGACCGCACCGCCCTGCGCGCGCGGATTCTGAGCGATGCCGGCGCGAAACGGCGGCTTGAGGCGATCGTTCACCCGCTGGTCCGCACCGCGGAGCGAAAATTCGTCGCCGCAGCGCGCCGCCGCCACGCGAAAGCGGTGCTTCTCGACATTCCGCTGCTGTTCGAAACCGGCGGCGAGCGGCGGGTCGATCTCGTGATCACCGTCTCCGCCCCGCGCTCGGTGCAGATGGCCCGCGTGCAGCGGCGCGGCCTGCCCATCGCCGACATCGAAGCGATCATCGCCCGCCAGATGCCGGATGCCGAAAAACGCCGCCGCGCCGACGTGGTGATCCGCACCGGCCTGTCGCGCCATCACGCCATCAGCGCGGTCCGCCGCCTGATCCAGGAGATCCTGCCATGACCCGCGCCGTCCTGTTCGATACCGAAACCACCGGCCTCGATCCGCTCAACGGCGACCGGGTGATCGAAGTCGCGGCGATCGAACTGCATAACGATCTGCCGACTGGCAAGGTCTTCCACACCCTGATCGACCCGGAACGCGAAATCCCGTCCGATGCCAGCCGCATCCACGGCATCACCAGCGCCGATGTCGCGGGGAAGCCCAAATTCGCCGCGATCGCCGCCGATTTGCTCGCCTTCTTCGGCGACGCTCCCTTGGTCGCCCATAACGCGGCGTTCGATTTCGGCTTTCTCGACGCCGAATTCGGCCGTATCGGCCGCCCAGCGCTCGACCCGGCGCGCATGATCGACACGCTGGCGCTCGCCAAGACGCGATTTCCCGGCATGCCGAACAACCTCGATGCGCTGTGCCGGCGCTTCGAGATCGACCTCACCGCCCGCACCACCCATAACGCGCTGCTCGACTGCAAATTGCTCGCCGATGTCTATGTCGAACTCACCGGCGGCCGCCAGCGCGGCTTCGACCTCAACGCCGATTCCGCCGCTCTCGCCCTGGTCGAATACCGGCACGACGCGACGCGCACCCCGCGCCGCATGGCGGTGAATGCCGCCGAGGCCGAGGCCCATGCCGCTTTCGTCGCGGCGATGAAGGCGCCGGTCTGGCAGCGCTGAGCCAGTTGCGCCGCGCGCCGCGCCGACTTACAACCGCCGCAGCGCGGGTATGATGTAATGGTAGCCTGTCAGCTTCCCAAGCTGAATGCGCGGGTTCGATTCCCGCTACCCGCTCCAGCCCGACACTCAGCGACTCACGGTCAATTCCGGCGGTTATACCAACCGCCGTTGCCTACGACTCACGCCTGACGCCAACTCGTCATTGCGAGCGAAGCGAAGCAATCCAGCTTTTTCGGGTAAAATACAGAAAAAATGGATTACCTCCGCGTTGTTCCAGCAATTCCTTGGATTGCCGGAACCTTTCGGCGCTTCGCCACGCCTGCTGACGCCTGCTCGCAATGACGGGGTGATGGGTCATTGTCCAGGGCGGCCGGTATTATTTGTCCGAACCTCGGATCCGGCGGTTTGCGCCCGATCGATCCGGCAGGATCGCGGCACGGTGCCCTCATAGCGCATCCAATGCTGGGTCTCGCCGAACACCGGCAGGCCGAGATAGCCACGCAGCGCGAGCTCTCCCGTCCGCGTCACCTGGAATTCGGCGTGATAGGCGCTGCCGTTGCGCGGATCGACGATGCGCCCGTGCCATTCGGCACCGGACCGGGTGACGGAGGGGCGGATCAGCTCGAAGCCGCACTGGCTCCTTCCCTGCCAGTCCATCGGCATCGCATCGCCATGATCGAGCACGATCCCGACGATATGCCCGCACAGCCCCGTCCCGCCGGCACAGGGCGCGATCCGCACCACGGCGCCGCCGCGCCCAGTCAGCCAGTCCCCCTCCGGGGATCGCGGCAGCGCGGCCAGGGCGAGCGAGGCCCAGAGCATTCCGGTCATCGTCAGCACTATCAGGGCAATGCGTCTCATCGCCATTATCCGATCGAATTCGCCATCGCGACGATAACATAGTTTACGATCGCGGCGGTGAAACCGATGCTTCGCGCATGGGTTCCATGCCGCCGATGTCATCATTTTTCACCGTCCCGTGACGGAATCGGCGCAGCCATCTTGCATCCGGCGCGCGGTGAGCCATACAAAAGGACAATATTTCGTAACCTTTCGGGCGCGTCCCGCGGCCGATCCATCGTCCCAGGACGTCCCGCATGACCAAAAATCTGGCGCTGATCGCCTGTTGTGCCGTGCCGCTGCTGAGCCTGGCTCCGCTAACCGCGCAAGCGGGGCAGGGGTTTCCCTCCGGTATCTGGACCATCCAGGACGAAAACGCCTCGATCAGCACCCAGAGCCTGACCGACCGCTATTACGTCAACGGGCTGCATATCGGCTGGACCTCGCACCGAGGCGACGTGCCGTCCTTTCTCGCCGGTCTCGGCCACGTGGTCTGGGGCGACGGCACCCAGCGCGTCAGCATCGGCGTGACGCAGAAAATCTTCACCCCGGCGGCGACGCAACTGGCCGATCCGCCGCTGAACGACGAACCCTATGCCGGCTATCTCGCCGCCACGCTCGGGCTGATCCAGGATACATCCACCACGCGCAGCGTTCTGGCGGTCAGCGCCGGCGTGGTCGGGCGCGATGCCGGGGCGGAAATCGTGCAGAACGGGTTCCATTCGGTCATCGGCCAGAACGGCACCCATGGCTGGGCCCATCAGCTCCCCAGCGAGCCGGCCTTCGACATTCTCGTCTCGCGCACCTGGCGCGTCCCGCTCGGCCGCTTCGGCAACGGGATCGAGGCGGATGCGCTGCCCCAATTGTCCGGCATGATCGGCACCACCGAGATTTACGCCCAGCCCGCCGTCACCTTCCGCATCGGCGAGGGGCTGAACTCGGATTTCGGCACACCGCTGCTGCGCCCCGGCCCGTCGGGGTCGGATGCGTATCGCCCGACGCGGCCTTTCGTCTGGTATGTGTTCGGCGGCATCGCCGGCAAGCTGGTCGGCCATGACGAATTCCTGCAAGGCGCGGATTTCCAGACCAGCCGCTCGGTGGACCCGTATCGCGCGGTCGGCCAGATCGAGGCGGGGGTCGCGATCATCTGGCGCGGCCTGCGCTTCAGCTACACTCAGGTATTCCAGACGCGGCGCTTCCACGGCCAGATCGGCGGCATCCACGAATACGGCTCGCTCGCCGTCTCCGCGCGGTTCTGATGGCCGAAGGCGGCGGCATGGCGGCCCGATCCGCCGCCACGCGCCGCCGGCCGCGCAAAAATTCCCCTTCCCCAAGCGCCTGCTGGTGAATATGCTAGTGTGGTGGTTCTGAAGTTCTACGTATTCGCGGTGGTGATTTTAGGAACTTCAGAACCAAAAACTACACTAGAATCATACGTTTGCTAGTGTCCTCTCGATTCGGAAGTTCGTAAAACGCCTCAATCAGCACCAACGAACCTCCGAATCGGGACACTAGCGGGGTGAGGATGAGATAGGATCGATGTCTGGCTCGGATCGTCGCGGAACTGGCAATGGCCTGGGCACCGGGGTTGCAACCCGGACTCGGATCAAGACGCGCAAGCCCGCGCTCTATAAGGTCCTGATGCTGAACGACGACTACACCCCGATGGAGTTCGTCATTCACGTTCTTGAGCGCTTCTTCTCGAAAAGCCGCGAAGAAGCGACCCGGATCATGCTTCATGTGCACCGGCGCGGCGTCGGCGTCTGCGGCGTCTTTACCTACGAGATCGCCGAGACCAAGGTGACCCAGGTGATGGACCTGGCCCGCCAGAGCCAGCACCCGCTGCAATGCACGATCGAAAAAGAATGAACGAAACGGATGACAGGACATTGATGCATGGATGACCTGATGCCGGTCATCGTTGCGAAAGATTTTTCCGATATCATGTCATCGCTATGATACACTGCCACGGAGCGCCGTGGCCGATTTCGCGGTCCTGCGGGCCGCTGCGGGCTTGACCAGGGCGGCAGGGGCCGTCTGCCGGAAGCCCGGCTGGGAGTGAATTGGATATGCTGTCTCGCAACCTGGAACAGACGCTGCATCGTTCCCTGGCCTTCGCGGCCGAGCGGCGCCACGAATACGCGACGCTCGAGCACCTGCTGCTCGGCCTGATCGACGACGCCGACGCGCTGACCGTGCTGCGGGCTTGCGGCGTCGATATCGAACGCCTCCGCCGCGAAGCCACCGAATTTCTCGACAAGGACCTCGCCGGCCTCGCGACCGACCGCGCCGGCGACCCCAAGCCCACCGCCGGCTTCCAGCGAGTGGTGCAGCGCGCGGCGATCCATGTGCAATCCTCCGGCCGCGACGAGGTCACCGGCGCCAACGTGCTGGTCGCCCTGTTCTCCGAGCGCGAGAGCCATGCGGTCTATTTCCTCCAGGCGCAGGACATGACGCGGCTGGACGCGGTGAACTTCATCAGCCACGGCATCGCCAAATCGCCGGGCCGCTCGGTGCCGCGCACCCCCTCGGGCAGTAGCACGGACGGGCCGGAGGCCGAGGCCGAGCAGAAACCCAAGCGAGGCCAGGACGCGCTCGCCAATTACTGCGTCAACCTCAATAAAAAGGCGCAGGCCGGCAAGATCGACCCGCTGATCGGCCGCGAGTTGGAAATCGAGCGGACCATCCAGATTCTCTGCCGCCGGTCGAAGAACAACCCGCTCTTCGTGGGCGATCCCGGCGTCGGCAAGACCGCGATCGCCGAGGGCCTCGCCAAGCGCATCGTCGATGGCGAGGTGCCCGACGTGCTCGCCAAATCCACCATCTACGCGCTCGACATGGGCGCCCTGCTCGCCGGCACCCGCTATCGCGGCGATTTCGAGGAACGGCTGAAAGCCGTGGTCTCCGAACTCGAAGCCATGCAGGGCGCGGTGCTGTTCATCGACGAGATCCACACCGTGATCGGCGCGGGCGCCACCTCGGGCGGGGCGATGGATGCATCGAACCTGCTCAAGCCGGCCCTCGCCTCGGGCACGCTGCGCTGCATCGGCTCGACCACCTACAAGGAATTCCGCACCTATTTCGAGAAGGACCGCGCCCTGGTCCGGCGCTTCCAGAAAATCGACGTGAACGAACCCTCGATCGACGATGCGGTGAAAATCCTGCGCGGCCTGAAATCGACCTACGAAAAACACCACAAGGTCCGCTACACCGACGATGCGATCCGCGCCTCGGTCGAGCTTTCCGCCAAATACATCCACGACCGTAAACTGCCGGACAAGGCGATCGACGTGATCGACGAGGTCGGCGCCTCGCGGATGCTGCTGCCGGAGGCAAAGCGCCGCAAGACCGTCACCTTGCGCGATGTCGAGGAGATCGTCGCGAAAATCGCGCGGATTCCACCCAAATCGGTCTCGGCGGACGATAAGGAAACCCTGCGCACCCTGGAACGCGACCTGAAATCCATGGTGTTTGGCCAGGATTCCGCGATCGAGGCGCTGGCGGCGGCGATCAAGCTCGCCCGCGCCGGGCTGCGCGAGCCGGAAAAGCCGATCGGCTGCTACCTGTTCTCCGGCCCCACCGGCGTCGGCAAGACCGAGGTGGCGCGGCAACTGGCGAGCACGCTGGGCATCGAACTCACCCGGTTCGATATGTCCGAATACATGGAGCGTCACTCGATCTCGCGGCTGATCGGCGCCCCGCCCGGCTATGTGGGCTTCGACCAGGGCGGGTTGCTGACCGACGCGATCGACCAGCACCCGCATTGCGTGCTCCTGCTCGACGAGATCGAGAAAGCCCACCCGGACCTGTTCAACATCCTGCTCCAGGTCATGGATCACGGCAAACTGACCGATCATAACGGCAAGAACGTCGATTTCCGCAACGTGATTCTCATCATGACCACCAATGCCGGTGCGGCGGACATGGCCAAGGCCGCCATTGGTTTCGGGCGAGAAGTCCGCGTCGGCGAGGACGAGGAAGCGATCAAGCGGATGTTCACGCCGGAATTCCGCAACCGGCTGGACGCGACGATCGGCTTCTCCGGCCTTACGCCGGAAATCGTCGCGCGCGTGGTCGAAAAATTCGTCATGCAGCTCGAGGCGCAGTTGGCCGACCGCAACGTGACCATCGAACTCTCCTCGGCGGCCAAGGAATTCCTCGCCGAACGCGGCTACGATCCGCTCTATGGCGCTCGCCCGCTCGCCCGTGTCATTCAGGAACTCATCAAGAAACCGCTGGCCGAGGAATTGCTGTTCGGCAAGCTGGTGACCGGCGGCGCGGTCAAGGTCAGCTTCCGGGACGGCGCCCTGGCGTTCGACATCGCCGAGGCGCCGCGAGCCGCCCTGCCGAAACCCGACAGCGACCAGGAAGAATCAATTCCGCCGCAGGAAGTGCAATAACCACACTAGGCTTAAATGTTTGCTAGTGTCCTTTCGATTCGGAAGTTCGTAAACCGCCTTTATCAGCACTAACGAACTTCCGAATCGGGACACTAGAGCGACATCCGATCAGATGGAATCATCTGATCGGATCAAGGTGTTCTCTAAAACAATGAGATAGAGCATTATCCGCGAGCAATGCGAACGGAAAATGTTCTGGCGCAATATGGCTTTAAGCGATCCCCAAAGCCACCCGCCCATGGACACCAAAAGACGCTTGATCAAACCGGATATTCTAGGCTTCGTCCGCCGCCGCGAAATTCCGCTGCCAGACCGAAGCGAGGCGGGGGTTGGAGTCGGTTTGGGCCGCGATCGCGGCGAGCTTCGGGCAGTGTTCGGCGAACCAGGCACGACGCGGCCGCCAGTGAGTCATGATCGCGAGGTAGATGTCGAGCGCGGAGAGCCGGTCGCCGAGGAAATAGGGCGTGCCGGCGGTCTGTTCGACGACGCGCCAGAGCCGTTGCGCGTAGGCGTCGACCGCGTCGCGGAACCCGGCGCGGGCGGCTTCGTGGGCGACGAAGCGGGCGGGATCGTCGGCGTAGGTGAAGGTCGGGTAGAGATTGGCGACCAGGAAAACCAGCCAGCGCAAAAAGCCGGGGCGGAGCGGATCGCCCGGCGCCGGCACCAGCGAATCGGTTTTGGTGACATCGGCGAAATGCAGGGTGATCGCCGCACTTTCGGTCATCACCGTGCCGTCGGGCAGCACCAGGGTGGGGATTTGCGCGAGCGGGTTGACCAGGGTGAGGCGTTCGCGCGCCGCCGAATCCTCGAACAGGTCGCCCACCGTTTCGATCCGGTATGGCAGGCCGTACCAATCGAGCTGGACTTCAGCGAGGGCGGAGCCCCAGCCGGGGCGAGCATAGAGCAGATACATGGCAGCACTCCAGATGGAATGTTCAGAATCGAAGGCGAATGGTCACGGCCGGGCCGGGCGGGTCGATTCTGTCATGGTCGCATCCAGCGGTCCAGCCGCTCCGGCATGGATGGCTTCCACCTTCGTTGCCATTCCAACGATGCTGCGCATCGCCGGAACCTTGGCAACTCCGCCTTCGCGTGACGCTTGGCGTCGCCATGACGCGCTTAAAATAGGTGCGGGGCAAAAGTTGGCCGGGGCGGAGGGGTGTGCTAGGCGGCGCGGATGGCGGAACCTTTGATTGCCGTTCTGAACGGTCCCAACCTCAATCTGCTCGGGCTGCGCGAGCCGGAGATCTACGGCATCCAGACGCTCGACGACCTGGAGGCGGTGTGCGCCGAGGCGGGCGAGCAACTCGGCCTGGCGATCGATTTCCGCCAGACCAACGGCGAGGGCGAGCTGATTACCTGGGTGCATGAGTGCCGGGGCCGGGCCGCGGGGATCGTGATCAATCCGGCTGGGTATTCGCATACCTCGGTCGCGCTGATGGACGCGCTACACGCGGTCGAGCTGCCCGTGATCGAGGTGCATTTGTCCAACATTCATCAGCGCGAGGCGTTTCGCCACCATTCCTATGTGTCCCGCGCCGCTCGGGGCGTGATTTGCGGGTTGGGGTTTTCCGGGTATCGGCTGGCGTTGCAGGCGATCGCCGAGATTGTGGAGCAGGAAGCATGAGTTTGTCCTTCGACCCCGAAAAGCTGCGCGAGCTGGCGGCGCTACTGAACGAGAGCGGGCTGGCCGAGATCGAGCTGGAGGAAGGCGATCGACGGCTGCGGCTGGCGCGCGCGATGCCGCAGCAGATGGCGATGCCGGCGATGGCGGCGCACCCCGCGCCAATTCCGGCGGCGCCGACGGCTGCCGCGACGGCGATGGCGGATTTCGCGGCGCATCCGGGGGCGGTGAAGTCGCCGATGGTGGGGGTCGCCTATCTGGCGCCGGAGCCGAACGCGCCGCCGTTCATCAGCGTGGGGCAGAGCATCGAGGCCGGGCAGACACTGTTGCTGATCGAGGCGATGAAGACCTTCAACCAGATCAAGGCGCCGCGCGCCGGCACGGTGCGCCAGATTCTGATTTCCGCCGGCCAGCCGGTGGAATACGACGAACCGCTGGTTATTTTAGAATAACGCCGTGTTTTCGAAGATCCTGATCGCCAATCGCGGCGAGATCGCGCTTCGGGTGCAGCGCGCGTGCCGCGAGATGGGCATCGCCACGGTCGCCGTGCATTCCACCGCCGATAGCGAGGCGATGCATGTCAGGCTCGCCGACGAGAGCGTGTGCATCGGGCCGCCCGCGGCACGGGAGAGCTATCTGAACATGCCGGCGATTTTGTCGGCGGCGCTGATCACCGGGGCGGAGGCGATCCATCCGGGGTACGGGTTTCTGTCGGAAAACGCCGATTTCGCCGAGATGGTCGAGGCGCACGGGCTCGCCTTCATCGGCCCCTCGCCCACCCATATCCGCATGATGGGCGACAAGATCACCGCCAAGACGACGATGGCGGAGCTGGGCGTGCCGCTGGTGCCGGGATCGGACGGCGAGGTGGCGGATGCAGCGGCGGCGCGGGCGGTGGCGGAGCGGATCGGCTGTCCGGTGCTGGTGAAGGCGGCGGCGGGCGGCGGCGGGCGCGGCATGAAAGTGGCGCGCACGCTCGGCGAGGTCGAGGAGGCGTTTTCGCTGGCGCGCGCCGAGGCAGCGGCGGCGTTCGGCAACAATGCCGTCTATATCGAGAAATATCTCGACCGGCCCCGCCATGTCGAGTTGCAGGTGCTGGGCGACAATCACGGCAATGTGGTGCATTTCGGCGAGCGCGACTGTTCGCTGCAGCGGCGGCACCAGAAAGTGCTTGAGGAAGCCGGATCGCCGGGGATCACGCCTGAAGAACGGGAAACCCTGGGTTCGATCGCAACGGCGGCGTTGCAGAAATTCGGCTACCGGAATGCCGGCACGCTGGAGTTTCTGTATCAGGACGGGCAGTTCGCCTTCATCGAGATGAATACGCGGCTGCAGGTCGAGCATCCGGTGACCGAGATGGTCGCCGAGGTCGACCTCGTGCGCGAGCAGATCCGCATCGCCGCCGGCGAGACGCTGGGTTACGGCCAGGCGGATGTGGTGCTGTCGGGCCACGCGATCGAATGCCGGATCACCGCCGAGGACCCGGAGACATTCGCGCCGTCGCCGGGGCTGGTGTCGATGTTTCATCCGCCGGGCGGGTTGGGCGTGCGGATCGATTCCGCGCTCTATGCCGGGTATCGGGTGCCGCCGCATTACGACAGCCTGGTGGCGAAGCTGGTGGTGCATGGGCGCGACCGGCCCGAGGCGATCGCGCGGATGCGCCGGGCGCTGGAGGAGTTCGCGATCGCCGGGATCAAGACGACGATCCCGCTGCACCGGCGCATCCTGGACGACGCCTCGTTCAACGCGGGCGACTACACCATCCATTGGCTGGAGCGGTTCGTCGCGGGCGGGTAGGTTGCAATCTTGGATTGTTTTGACGACTCCGTGAGGTGTGGAGCGGGCTTTATCATTTTTTTTCCGTTTCGAGCGATCCCGGTGTTAAGGTCCGAATAACCACTTTTTAATATGGTGCTGGCCGGGATCGCCCGCCGCTAGAAAAGGGCGCCCGTTTCGGGAGGCCGACAATGAGCGGACGAACGACAATCGACCATGCGTCACTGACGCTGGCCAATACCGGTATTGCCGGAGTTCCGGCCGATAACGTGACGATTGAGGCTGGCATTGGATCGGCGGTCAATCTCGACGGCGTAAACAATCTGTTCGTCAACGAGGGTGTGTTCGAGAGTGGCGGAACGCCGATCGACGCCGTTGCCGCGACCCTGCCCTATCCGCCCGCCACCGCGCCGAAGCCTCGCCGCATCCTCTAGGGAGATCGTTGTCATGTCCGGGTCAAACACCGTCGTTGCTACCGAAACCCTGACAAGCGGCGCCACGACCGTCAGTGCGCCGGTGACGCGGACGATATCGGGCGGGCTGTCCAATTCGGGAACACCAACGATCACCACGGTAATGTATGTGCCGGTGGGCGTCGAGGTGACCATCACCAATAACAGTACAATCGAGATCTCCGGGCAGGCCACCGAGGATCGGGTGAAAACCGGGCCATTCTATGCGATCAATTACGATGAGGGGATTGGCCTGCAGGTGACGGGGACGTTGTCCACCGTGATCAATAACGGGAAGATCGTCAGCGACACGACGTTGTTCGTGCCTAATGGACTCACGACCTATAATGTCTATGGCATCGGCCTCAGCGTGCAGGCTGGCAAGGTCGTCAACGCGGCCGGGGCGCTGATCTATGGTGTCGGCGACGGCGCCGCGCTGCTGGCGAGCACCATGACCAATTACGGTACGGTCATGGGGCATAAGGGTGCAGGCAATCTCGGCGTGATCATGCAAGCGAGCGGGGTTTCCAATGCGGCCAGCGCGGTGATCGCCGGCGGATATCTGGGAATTTATGAACAATTCTTCGAAGTCGGCGGGACGGTCTTCGCCAGCACGGTGGTCAATTCCGGGCTGATCGAGGCGACGGGCCTTAACGGCGCGGGTACTGGCGCCGCGATTCTCGGCGGGAATCTGACCAATGCGAAGGGTGGCACGATCCTCGGCTTCAGCGCTGGTGCGGTGTATGCCACCGGTGCCGTGCTCGGCAAAGGCAATACGCTGACTAATGACGGGCTGATCAGCCTGACCGGCACCCTTGGCGATGGCGTGGAGGCGCTGTTCGGGACGCTGATCAATCAGGCCAATGGCACGATCGCGGGCGTCAAGCTCGGTTCGACGATTTCGTCGGGGACGCTGCAGAATAGCGGGTTGATCGCGCCGCCGCTGACCAACGTCGCAGGGGTATTTGTCAACGCCGGCAGCGGCACGAATTTTTCCGGCGGTGTGATCGAGGCGGATCATTATGGCGTGGCGATCGGGGCTTATTCGGCGACGGCCTCGTTCAGCAATGCGGGCACGATCGAAGCCATCGCGACGAATGCGGGCGAAGGCGTGTTCCTCGATCAGGGCAGTTTCGCCAACCAGGCCACCGGGACGGTAAGCGGGTATAAGGGCATTGTCGGCAACACGCTCGCGATCAGCCTGTATAATGACGGGATCGTGGCGGCTGACGGCACCAAGGCGGCGGGTGTCGCGTTCACCTTGGGCACGCTGGTCAATGACGGGGTGATTGGCGGTGCGACGGCTGTAGCGGTGGCAGGAACCGCGACGGTTTCGATCGTGGATGCCGGCGCGCTCGCCTCGACCCTGGGCACGTTAGGGATGGCGCTTACCGACCCTTCGGGCGCGGTCGCGCTTACGCTCGATCCAGGAGCGTCGCTCGTTGGGTCGGTGGTGCTGGATGCGACGGCGGAGAGTGAACTCGTCCTGGCCTCGGCAACCAGTGCCGGATCGCTCACGGGCTTGGGGGAAACGATCACCGGCTTTGCCGATATCAGTTTCGCGTCCGGCGCGAGCTGGACGATCGAGGGTGATTCGGCGGGCCTCGCGGCCGGGCAGACCATTTCCGGCTTCGCGCAACACGACACGATCGTGCTCGACAGCTTCGCCGCGACGTCCGACAGTTTCGTGAGCGGAACCGGGCTGGAGCTGACCAGCGGATCGAGCACGATCACGCTGGATATCACCGGCAGCTTCACCACGAGCGATTTCGCGGTGACCGACCCGCCCACGAATACGACGATCGCGCTCGTCCCACCTTGTTTTGTAGCTGGCACGCACATCCTGACGGCAACGGGCGAGGTCGCGGCCGAGGATTTGCGCGAGGGCGACCGGGTGGTGCTGCATGGCGGCGGGACGGCGCCGGCCAAATGGATCGGGCGACGCCGGCTCGATCTGCGGCGGCATCCTAGGCCCGAGACGGTCCGGCCGATCCTGATCGAGGCCGGGGCGATCTGCGGCGGCGTGCCGAAGCGCGACCTGCTGGTTTCGCCGGATCATGCCTTGTTCCTGGACGGGCATCTGATCCCGGCGAAGGCGCTGGAGAACGGCGCGACGATAAGGCAGGTGGCGCGACGCGGCGTGACCTATTTCCATGTCGAGCTTGAGCATCACGCGGCGCTCTACGCCGAGGGGTGCCCGGCGGAGAGCTATTTGGAGACCGGCAATCGCGGCGCGTTCGAGAATGGCGGCGTGGCGATGGTGCTGCATCCCGATCTCGCGCAAGTGTTGCGCGAAGTGGAGGGATTTGCGCCGTTCGCCGAAAGCGGCGCCGTGGTCGAGGCGGTGCGGGCGCGTTTGATCGCGCGGGCGGGGATCGAGACTACCGACGATCCTGGGCTGACGATCCGTTACCGCCGCGATGGCTCTGCGGTCATCGAGAGCCGGAGCGCGATCCCCGGCCATCTGATGCCCGATCCGCGCGACCGGCGGATGCTGGGGGTGAAGATCGCGGCGCTACGCGCCGGCGGGGCCGATATCCGGCTCGACCATCCGCTTCTGGCGCAGGGATGGCACGACGCGGAGCCGGACGGGCGATGGACCGATGGACGGGCTGTCGTGCCTGTCGCATTGCTGGGCGGCAGGCGTGATCTGTCGGTGCGTTTGTCGGGAACGGTCCGATATCCACTCGAATGCCGGGTTGAGGGGCGCCGGTCAGGCGGCGATGATGTGCAGCCCCTGATGGCGTAGCAGGTCGCGATAGGGGCCGGGACGGCGGGCGAGAACGCTGGGCGCGCCGTCGTCGATGATGCTTCCGTCCTCCATGACCACGATGCGGTCGAAGTCGCGCAGGGTGGAGAGCCGGTGCGCCACCGCGATGACGGTGCGGCCGGCGGCGAGCTTGTCCAGCGCTTCCTGAACCCCGGCCTCGGATTCCGAATCCAGCGCCGAGGTCGCTTCGTCGAGCAGCAGGATCGGCGCGTCGCGCAGGAAGGCGCGGGCGATGGCGATGCGCTGGCGCTGGCCGCCGGAGAGTTTCATGCCGCGTTCGCCGACCAGGGTTTTGTAGCCGTCGGGCAGGGTTTCGATGAAGGCATCGGCATGGGCGGCGCGGGCGGCCTCGCGGACCTCGCGGTCGGAGGCGCCGGGCTTGCCGTAGCGGATGTTTTCCAGCACCGAGCGGTGGAAGAGCTGGACATCCTGCGAGACGACCGAGATCGCGTCGGCGAGGCTGGCGCGGCTGAGGCTCGCGATATCCGCGCCGTCGATCAGGATGCGGCCGCGCTCGACATCGTATTGGCGCTGCAGCAGGGCGAGCAGGGTGGTTTTGCCCGAGCCGGAGCGGCCGACCAGGCCGACCCGCTCGCCGGGGGCGATTTCGAGGGAGAACCGGCGCAGCACCGGCCGCGCGCCGGCATAGTCGAAATCGATATCGTCGAACCGGACGCCGCCATGCGGGGCTTCGAGCGCGGGGGCCGAGGGATCGTCCGGCATGTCGTGCGGGACGAGGAGCGAGGTCAGCGCGTCGTTGAGGCGCGCCCAGTCTTGCACCATCTCGACCAGGGCGACCGCGAGGTCGCGGGTGCCGTGCAGCACGGTGAAACCGAGGGTGGCGATCAGAACCACGTCGCCGGGGGTGGCGAGGCCATGCACCCAGCGCGTCAGCGCCCAGGCCAGCAGGCAGGCGGTGAGGCCGGCCGTGGTGACTGCGTGGAAGATGCGGAGTTTTTCGAGATAGCGCAGGCTGTCGCGGCGGGCGGACATTTCGCGGTCGACATCGGCGGCGAAGCGGTGGCGCTCGCGCAAGGAGGCGCCGAAGGCGCGCACCACGCCGACATTGTTGATGACATCGACCAGCTCGCCATCGACCGTGGCGGCGGCGGTGGCGTATTCGTGATGCAGGGAGCGGCCGGCATCGGCCATTTTCGCGAGGATGAGGCCGAGCACGACGGCGACGCCGACCAGCACGGCGCCCATCAGCGGATCGACCGTGGCGATGACGCCGATCGCGCCGAGCACGCCGAACAGCGGCGGCAGCACGTTCCAGGCGGTGAGGCTTTCGATGCGGAACACCGCGTTGCCGGTGGCGGAGATCCGGCCGGCGAGCATGCCGGGCCGGCGCTCGGCGAAATAGCCGGGCGCGTGGCCGAGCAGGTGGTCGAACAGGGTGCGGCGCAGATCGCCGGTGACCGCGACGAAGCTGCGCGCCGCCATCCAGCCGCCGACCCGCCAGGACAGGTTGTCGGCGGCGATCAGCCCGGCGAGCACGGCAAAGGCGCCCCAGATGGCGCCGGTATTGTGCCGGGCCAGCACGTCCACCATGTTCTTGATGGCATATTGCGAGCCGACGGCGCAGCCGACCGCCGTGACAACCGAGAGAAAAATGACCAGATGGCCAAGTTTATGCTTGCCGATCGCGCGCAGGATGAAGCGCAGCGGCCGTCGCTCGATCGTGCCGGGAGCGACCTCCGGCGGGTTCACGAATTTTTCATCCGATACGATCCGTAAACCGGGCATCGGCGCTGTCCCTTCGGATTTCGGGGATTTCGGCGGCGCTTTCGTCTGTGCATCTGACATGGTTCGCAGTGTGCGGCGCAATGCGGCAGCAATAGGGCAGGGGTGCCAAATCTTTGCCGCATCGAGCCCAGAACTCTGCTCGCGTGGTTGAAAATGCAGCCTCATTCACAGGAGTTTGATGACGATGCGAATTGCGCAGATTGCACCTTTGACCGAGGCGGTGCCTCCGAAACTTTATGGCGGGACCGAACGGGTCGTCTCGTTCCTGACCGAGGAACTGGTCGCGATGGGTCACGACGTGACGTTGTTCGCGAGCGGCGATTCGGTGACGCGGGCCAAGCTGGAAGCGGTGTGGCCGCGCGCGCTGCGGCTCGATCCGACGATCCGCGATTTCATGGGCCCGCATATGCTGCTGATGGAGCGGGTGCGGCAGCTGGCACGCGAGTTCGACGTGCTGCATTTCCACATGGATTACTGGCCGGCCTCGCTGTTTTCGCGCCAGGCGGTGCCGTTCCTGACCACGCTGCACGGCAGGCTCGATCTGCCGGAGCTGAAGCCGGTCTATGCCGGGCTGCCGGAGATGAACCTGGTGTCGATTTCCGACAGCCAGCGCGAGAAGCTGCCGGAAGGCAATTTCGTCGCGACGGTCCATCACGGGCTGCCCGAACATTTGCTGACGCCGATGCCCGTCGAGCAATCCTATGTCGCGTTCCTGGGGCGGATCTGCCCGGAGAAGCGGCCGGACCGGGCGATCCGCATCGCGCGGGCGGCAGGGATTCCGCTGAAACTCGCGGCGAAGGTCGACCGGGCCGATGTCGAGTATCACGAGGAACATATCCGGCCGATGCTGGGGCCGGATGCCGAGCTGATCGGCGAGATCGACGACCGGGCGAAGCCGGATTTTCTGTCCGGCGCGCGCGCACTGCTGATGCCGATCGATTGGCCGGAGCCGTTCGGGCTGGTGATGATCGAGGCGATGGCGTGCGGCACCCCGGTGATCGCCTATGACCATGGCTCGGTGCCGGAGATCGTCGAGGACGGGGTGACCGGGTTCATCGTGAAGGACGAGGCGGAGGCGGTGAGCGCTTTGCTGCGGGTGGCGGCGCTGCCGCGCACGCGCATCCGCGCCGAGTTCGAGCGGCGCTTCACCGCGCGTCGGATGGCCGAGGATTATCTCGACATGTATGAACAGCTCATGGTGCCGCGCAGCGAAAGGCTGCGGCTGGTGGGTTGATTTTTTGCCGGGAAATCCCGCTCCTGGTTCAGGGGCGGGATTTTTGCTTGAGCTGCATGAAGGCGCGCAGGGCGGCGTTCATCCGGCTCTGATAACCCGGTCCCTGGCGCTTGAACCAGTCGATCACGTCGGCGTCGATGCGCAGCGACAGCAGCGCCTTGGGAATCGGGCGGACCGCTTCGGCGGTTGCGAGCCAGACATCGGAAATGCCGGCGAAATCGGGATCGGATGCGATATCCCGCGCCAGCTCCGCCTCGGACTTGGCGCGGACTCGGGCGAGGTCGGAGCGGCTTTCGCCGCGTGCCTTCATCGCGCGCAATTCAGTGGCCGAAAATTTCATGGTTTGTGACCTTTTTTATCCTGCCGCGCTCCTGGCTGCTTGTAGCTACAATATATAGCTATTTTATTTTCGTGCAAGAGCTTTGAGCGCTTCCATGGATGGATCGCTTCGCCTTCGGCTCGCGATGACCTCATTTGGCGAGGGTTTCCTGGTTCGGCTGGAAGAGGATCGTTTCTTCGCCCCGGCCGATATCGGGAACGCGTCGCGCGGCGGTTGCCTTGATGCAGGCGAGCGCGGTGCGATGATCGGCAAAACCGGAAGCCGGGTCAGACGTCGAGGGCGCCCTGGCGGTCCGGGCCGGATTCGCGCGGGGCGCGGCGAAACCCTTCGGTGGGGGCATAGCCCGGTAGGTCTGGCCTCATGCCGGTCATGAGCTGCGCGACGGTGACGATCTGCAGTTTCGGATGACGGCCGAAGCTGGTTTCAAAGAAGCCGGCGGCGGCGGCTTCGTGCGCCATTTCCCTGGTCGGCTCGGCGAGGGTGAGGAACAGGCCGCCGAGCGCGCGTTCGCGTTCGACGGTGCCCTTGCGGTTGATCAGCCCATCCGGCCCCTGCTCGTTGAAACGGACCACCCAGTCCCGGATGATTTGCACCCCAACCCCGCCGATCCGCGCCGCCTCACTGCGCTGAGCACCATCGTAGATCGACGCCAATGCCAGAAGCCGGCGCGCCTGGTTCGCGTCCCGCGTCCGCCGCGCATGGCCGCGCAATGCCACCGCAGTGAAGTCGGAACGCAGTGCAATCGGCGGTGACATGGCGAACTCTTCCCGTGCGCCAACCATCGAATCATAAAAGCCCGATTCGGGGAATCCCCTTCGAGCCGCAAACCATCAAGCTTGGTATAAGTCCACTACAAGCGAGTTGTGCAGGAGGGTTGCGGTCATGACGCCGCGCCGGGCCAGAAATCATCCGCCGTCATCTGATCGAACGACCACGGGCACGCGGTGGGGAAGGTCTCACGATCCAGTCCGGTCTCGCGCGTGGCTCCGATCCGCGCCAAACGGTACCCGGAAGCGATGGACTCGGTGAGAGTGGCCTTCAGGCTTGGATTGTCGGAGAGATGATCGCTCAGGCGTTCACGTTGCTCCTCGATGGAGAGGCGCCAACTATTGCCGCGTAATCCGGGCTGAAACTGCCATTTCAGCAGATGCGTGAGCAGAACCGCGAGACGGTTGACCAGCTCGCGCTTCTCGGATTTCCCCATGCTCTCGATCTCCTCGGCGATGTGCGCGATGTCAGCCTCGGAGAGCTTGCCGGCGCGGAGAAGCTCGGCCTGCTCGTTGGCCCAGGCGTAGAAATCCTGTTCGTAGAGAGTCGAATTGCTCATGGTCCGCTCCATCTGACGTATCATATAGGGCAGAACCATGCCCTGGAAGCGATTTCCCGCCTGCCATTGACCTTGCGGCGCCGATGCGCCATGTGAGGCAGGCGCGGGACACACACGCCCGCCGACCCGCCCGCATCGTTTCGCCGGGCGCAACTCCCCGATATCCTGTCTCACACGCCCGGCCGCATTTCTCCACGCCGCGCCCCGAATCCCGGATTTTTCATGAATCTCGCCGAACTCAAGGCCAAAACCCCCACCGACCTGCTCAACCTCGCCGAGGAATTGCAGGTCGAGAACGCGTCCTCGCTGCGCAAGCAGGACATGATGTTTGCCATCCTCAAAGCCTATGCCGAGAACGATCAGGCGATCCATGGCGACGGCACGCTGGAAATGCTGCCCGACGGATTCGGCTTCCTGCGCAGCCCGGAGAGCAACTATCTTCCCGGCCCGGACGACATCTATGTCTCGCCCGCGCAGATGCGCCGTTTCGGCCTGCGCACCGGCGATACCGTGGCCGGCGAGATTCGCGCGCCGAAGGACGGCGAGCGCTATTTTTCGCTGCTCAAGGTGGAGACGATCAATTTCGAGGACCCGGAAGCGGTGCGCCATCGCATCAATTTCGACAACCTCACCCCGCTCTACCCGACAGACCGGCTGAAAATGGAGGTCGAGGTCGCCGAACTGCCCGTCAAAGGGGCGCAGAAAGACTATACGCCACGGGTGATCGACCTGATCGCGCCGATCGGCAAAGGTCAGCGCGCGCTGATCGTCGCACCGCCGCGCACCGGCAAGACCGTGATGCTGCAAAGCATCGCCACCTCGATTTCCAACAACCACCCGGAAGCCTTCCTGATCGTTCTGCTGATCGACGAACGGCCCGAGGAAGTGACCGACATGGCCCGCACCGTGAAGGGCGAGGTTGTCGCTTCCACCTTCGACGAACCGGCGACCCGCCATGTCCAGGTGACCGAAATGGTGCTGGAAAAGGCCAAGCGGCTGGTCGAGCACAAGCGCGACGTGGTTATTCTGCTCGACAGCATCACCCGCCTCGCGCGCGCCTACAACACCGTGGTGCCGTCGTCGGGCAAGGTGCTGACCGGCGGTGTCGATGCCAATGCGCTGCAGAAGCCCAAGCGCTTCTTTGGTGCGGCGCGCAACATCGAGGAGGGCGGTTCGCTCACCATCATCGCGACCGCGCTGATCGACACCGGATCGCGCATGGACGAAGTGATTTTCGAGGAGTTCAAGGGCACCGGCAACTCCGAGATCATTCTCGACCGCAAACTGTCCGACAAGCGCACCTTCCCCTCGATCGACATCACCAAATCGGGCACCCGCAAGGAGGAATTGCTGGTCGAGAAGGGCACCCTGTCGAAAATGTGGGTGCTGCGCCGCATTTTGAACCCGATGGGACCGTCCGAGGCAATGGACTTCCTGCTCGACAAGCTGAAATACAGCAAGACCAATAACGATTTCTTCGAGGCAATGAACACCTGAGCGGGTAAACTCTACTCCGGAGGCCATTCGACGCGGGTGTCTCCGCTTCCGGTGCTCACGCGTGGCGATTCGAGGGTTTGCGGTTTTGCAATCGCCTCGCCATCCCCTATACCGGCCCCGAATCAGACGGAGAGACATTCGATGCCCGACGCCAGCCATCCTGTCGATTACAAGGTGCGCGACATTGCGCTCGCCGAATGGGGCCGCAAGGAAATCGCGATGGCCGAGGACGAAATGCCCGGCCTGATGGCGCTGCGCATGGAATATGGCACCGCCCAGCCGCTGAAGGGTGCCCGCATCGCCGGCTGCCTGCACATGACGATCCAGACCGCCGTGCTGATCGAGACCCTGCTGGCGCTCGGCGCGTCGGTGCGCTGGTCTTCGTGCAACATCTTCTCGACCCAGGATCACGCGGCCGCCGGCGTGGCCGCCGCCGGCGTGGCCGCCGCCGGCGTGGCCGCCGCCGGCGTTCCGGTGTTCGCCTGGAAGGGCATGACCGAGGACGAATTCTGGTGGTGTATCGAGCAGACGGTGCGCGGACCTGACGGCTGGACGCCCAATATGATCCTCGACGACGGCGGCGATCTGACCAAGCTGATGCACGACAAGTATCCCGACATGCTCGCCGATGTGCGCGGGATTTCCGAGGAAACCACCACCGGCGTGCATCGCCTGCGCGACATGGCCCGCGCCGGCACGCTGCTGACGCCCGCGATCAACGTGAACGACAGCGTGACCAAGTCGAAATTCGACAACCTCTATGGCTGCCGCGAATCGCTGGTCGATGGCATCCGTCGCGGCACCGACGTGATGATGGCCGGCAAGGTCGCCGTCGTCGCCGGCTTCGGCGATGTCGGCAAGGGCTCGGCGGCCAGCCTGCGCAATGCCGGCTGCCGGGTTCTGGTGACCGAGATCGACCCGATCTGCGCGCTGCAGGCGGCGATGGAAGGCTACGAGGTCGTCACCATGGATAACGCGGCACCGCGCGGCGACATTTTCGTCACCGCGACCGGCAATATCGATGTCATCACCGCCGACCATATGCGGGCGATGAAGCACCGTGCGATCGTCTGCAATATCGGTCATTTCGACAGCGAAATCCAGATCGAGGCGCTGCGCAACTATCGCTGGGAAAACGTCAAACCGCAGGTCGACGAGGTGGTGTTCCCGGACGGCAAGCGGCTGATCGTGCTGTCCGAAGGGCGGCTGGTCAATCTCGGCAATGCCACCGGCCATCCGAGCTTCGTGATGTCGGCAAGCTTCACCAATCAGGTGCTGGCCCAGATCGAGTTGTGGAAAGCCCCCGAAGGCAAATACGAAAACCAGGTCTATGTGCTGCCCAAGCATCTCGACGAAAAGGTCGCGGCGCTGCACTTGGCCAAGGTCGGCGCCGCGCTGACGGTGCTGACGCCCGAGCAGGCGGAGTATATCGGCGTCGGGCGCACCGGCCCGTTCAAGCACGACGACTACCGTTATTGAGAACGCCGCAGATGGGCAACATCCTCGCCGTCATGGGCCTCGCCGCCCTGGCCGGCGGGATGCTGTTCTTCGGCGCGGTGATGGCGCCGCTGATGTTCGGCAAGCTGACGCCGGATGTCGCCGGTCCGTTCATCCGCGCCGCGTTCCCGCGTTATTATCTCTATATGATCGTCACCTCCGTGGTCGCCGCGATCGGCCTCGGGCTGCGCGGCAAGCCGTGGTACGCGCTGGTCGCCTGCTTGATCGCGGCGGTGACCGTCTGGCTCTGGCTCGGCTGGATTCCGCATCTGAACGCGCTGCGCGAGGCCGGAAACAAGATTCAATTCAACCGAGATCACCGGCTTTCGGTATTCGTGAACGCCGCCCAGTTCATCGTGGCTGTGCTGCTTCTCGCGGGGCTTGCGGGTTAGCCTATAACCCGTTTTCCGCAAGGCGGATGACCTGGACCATCGCACCTTCTGCTTCGGCCGGCGCGTTCGGGGCACGAAGCAGAAGCGCATCGGCCAAGGCGAGGCGTTGCAGCATCGAGGAATCCTGAACCGGAAACGGGGTCACGTCCCAAACACCATCTGCGCTGCGCGCGAGGGTCGCGCGCAGATGATCGGCGCGATGATCGTTGGCGGGAAGTGCGGCGGTGCAGCGCGCCGGTTCGCTTGGCGGCGCGTCGCCCGGCAGGCCGGACAGGCGTTCGATCGCCGGTTTCAGGAACAACAGCCCGCACACCAGGGATGAGACCGGATTGCCGGGCACGCCCAAAACCGGCAGCGCGCCGAGATGGCCGAACATCAGGGGCTTGCCCGGCCGCATCGCGATTTTCCAGAAATCGACTTCAAGGCCGCGTTCGCCCAGCCCCGTCTGCACCAGATCATGCGTACCCACGCTCGCTCCGCCGGTGGTGACCAGCAGGTCGGCGCGCGACGCCGCCTCGGCGGTGGCGGCGATGACAGCCCGGTCATCGGCGGCGATCGGCAGAATGATCGGCACGCCGCCGCGGGCACGGATGAAGGCGGCGAGCGCGTGGGAATTGGAACTGACGATGCCGCCCGGCGGGATTGTTTCTCCGGGCATGGCGATTTCGTCACCGGTCGCCAGCACCGCAATCACCGGGCGACGATGCACCGCAAGCCAGGGATGGTTGGCGGCGGCTGCGAGGCCGATATCGCGGGCGGTGAGGCGCCGTCCGATTTCGAGCAGGGTTTCGCCTTCGTGAAAATCCTGGCCCTTGCGGCGAATATGCCGTCCCGCGCGCACTGCTTCGTGCAACGTGATCGATGTGTCGTCGGACACGGCATCTTCCTGTGCGGTCACCGCATCGGCGCCCTCGGGCATCACGCTGCCGGTGAAAACATGAACCGCCTCGCCGGGGCCGATTGCGCCGCCGAACGGATGTCCCGCCGGTGCCGCGCCGATCACGCGCAACCGTGCTCCCACCGCACCATCGGCGGCGCGAAGCGCAAACCCGTCCATCGCCGAAACGTCATGCGGCGGCTGGGCAAGCCGGGCGACGACAGGTGCGGCGAGAACCCGGCCCGAGGCTTCGGCCAGCGCGACGATTTCCGCACCGGTCGGTTGCAGGCTCCCGACGATCCGCGCACGGGCTTCGGCGACGCTGAGCATCAGGGTGTGTCCCTAATCCTGCTCGAAATCGCCGGATTTGCCGCCGGATTTGCGGATCACCCGGAGATTGTCGATCCGCATGGACCGGTCGGCGGCTTTCAGCATGTCGTAGATGGTCAGTGCCGCGACCGAGGCGGCGGTCAGCGCTTCCATCTCGACACCCGTTGGCCCGGTGGTCCGCACCGTCGCGACAATCCGAATACCGGGCAGCGCCGGGTCGGGCGCGAGATCGACCGCGACCGCCGAAATCGCCAGAGGATGGCAGAGCGGAATGAGATCAGCGGTGCGCTTCGCCGCCATGATGCCGGCGATCCGCGCCGTGGCCAGCACGTCGCCCTTCCTGGCGGTTCCCGCGACGACCAGCGCCAGGGTTTCCGCCCGCATCGCGACATGGCAGGCGGCTTTGGCCTCCCGCACGGTCGCGTCCTTGGCCGAAACATCGACCATGCGCGCAGCACCTGTCTCGTCGAGATGGGTCAGGCTCATGCGCCGAGGCCGAGCAGCGCGCGGGTCGCCGCGGTGATATCCGCCTGCCGCATCAGGCTTTCGCCGACCAGGATGCCCTGCACGCCGGCGGCTTTCAGCCGCTCGATATCGGCGAAATCGCGAATCCCGCTTTCGGCAACGACGAAACGCTCCGGCGGAATCTGCGGCGCCATGCGCTCGGAAACGCCGATATCGGTGACCATGGTTTTCAGGTTGCGATTGTTGATGCCGATGAGCCGCGCCCGCAGCCCGAGCGCGCGCTCGAGTTCGGCCTCGTCATGCACCTCGACCAGAACGTCCATGTCGAGCGCATTGGCCAATTCCTCGAAGGCGCGGGCTTTTTCGTCGCCGAGGGCTGCCATGATGAGCAGGATGCAATCGGCCCCCATCGCCCGGCTTTCGTAAATCTGCCAGGAATCGAGAATGAAGTCCTTGCGCAGCACCGGCAGGTCCACCGCGTCCCGCGCGGCGGCGAGATGCGCGGACGAGCCCTGGAAATGCGGCGCGTCGGTCAGCACCGACAGGCACACCGCGCCGCCCTCGGCATAGGCGCGGGCGATCGTCGCCGGGTCGAAATCGGGCCGGATCAGCCCCGCCGAGGGCGATGCCTTCTTGATCTCGGCGATCAGCCCGGTCCGGCCCGAGGCTGCGGCATCCATCAGCGCGCGGGCGAAGCCGCGGGGCGGCGGGGCGTCGGCGGCGCGCGCGCGAATCTCCTCCAGGCTTTCCGCCGCTTTGCGGCGGCCGACCTCCCTGAGCGTGTCGGCGCAGATGCCCTGCAGGATATCGGAGCGGTTGGCGGTATCGTTCATCAGCATGCCATGGCTGGGGTTGTCTCGGCGCTCGCGCGCTTCAGCCGGTCGAGCGCGCCGCGCGCCGCGCCGGAATCGATGGATTTTGCCGCGAGGGCAGCGCCCGCGCGAAAATCCTCAGTCCGGCCGGCGACGATCAGGGCGGCGGCGGCATTGAGCAGCACGGCGTCCCGATAGGCCCCTGAAGCACCATCGAGCAGGGCACGCAAGGCAGCGGCGTTGTGGGATGCATCGCCGCCGATGATCGCCGACAGCGGTGCGCGCGCGAGCCCGGCGTCTTCCGGGGTGACGGTGAATTCCGTGATATTGCCGCGATCGAGCGAGACGATGCTGCTTTTGCCGGCGAGGGTGAGTTCGTCGAGCCCGCCGCCGTGAACGATCATCGCCCGCTCGGTGCCGAGTTGGGCGAGGGTTTCCGCCATCGGCCTTGCCCAAACCGGATCGAACACGCCGATCAGTTGCCGGCGCACGCGCGCCGGATTCGCCATCGGCCCGAGCAGATTGAACACCGTGCGGGTGCCGAGCGCGATCCGCGCGGCGGCGGCGTCGCGCAGTCCGGCATGATGGCGCGGCGCGTGGAGGAACACGCAGCCGGCCTCGCGCAAAATTTCCGGCAGGCGCTCGAATTCCGGTTCGACCCGCACGCCGAGCGCGGTCAGCACATCCGCCGCTCCCGCGCGCGACGACAAGGCCCGGTTGCCGTGCTTCGCCACCGGCACGCCGAGACCGGCGAGCACGAAGGTCACGGCGGTCGAAATGTTCAGCGTGCCGACGCCGTCGCCGCCGGTGCCGCAGACATCGATCGCGTCCGGCGGGGCTGCGATGGTGCGCATCCGCGCCCGCATCGCGCGCACCGCGCCGGTGAGTTCGGCAACGGTCTCGCGCCGGACCCGCATCGCCATCAGCATCCCGGCGATCTGCGCATCGTTCGAGCGCCCGTCGATGATCGCGCCGAACGCGGCCTCGGCCATCTCTACCGACAGGGTTTCGCCGCGCGCCAGCCGGTCAAGCACCGGCTTGAGGTCGGCGAGAATATCCGCCGGCCCTTCGTTATGGCCGCGCACCAGCCCGAGGAAATTGCGCAGCAGCGTGTGGCCATGCGCGGTCGCGATGCTTTCTGGGTGAAACTGCACGCCGTAGATCGGCAGATCGCGGTGGCGCAGCCCCATCACCAGCCCGTCATCGGTGAAGGCGGTGGGGATCAGTGTTTCCGGCAGGCTCTCGCGATCGACGATCAGCGAATGATAGCGTGTCGCCTCGAACGGGTCGGGCAATCCGGCGAAAACGTCGCTGCCCTTATGGCGGATCGGCGAAAGCTTGCCGTGCATCGGCATCGGCGCCCGCCCGACAATGCCGCCGAAGGCTTGGCCGATCGCCTGATGGCCGAGGCAGACGCCAAGGATCGGCACCTTGCCCGCCGCGTCGCGGATCAGGTCGAGGCAGATGCCGGCCTCGTTCGGTGTGCAGGGCCCAGGCGAGAGAACGATCGCCTCCGGCTTCATTGCAAGTGCTTCCGCTGGCGTCAGCGTGTCGTTCCGGCGCACCACGCAATCGGCGTCGAGATCGCCGAAGAAATGGACGAGATTGAAGGTGAAGCTGTCGTAATTGTCGATCAGAAGAATCATGACACGACCGCGCCCGCATTGGTGCTGACGTAATGCACCGCCTCCTCGGCGGCGCGGAACAGGGCACGGGCTTTCTGCAGGCTTTCGGCATATTCGGCATCGGGGTCGGAATCGGCAACGACGCCCACCCCGGCCTGGACGTAGAGGGTTTCGTCCTTGATCAGCGCGGTGCGCAGCGCGATGCAGGTATCCATCGTGCCGTTTGCCGCGAAATAGCCGATGCAGCCGCCATAGAGTCCGCGTCTCGAAGGTTCGAATTCCTCGATGATTTCCATCGCGCGGACCTTCGGCGCGCCGGACAGCGTGCCGGCAGGGAACCCCGCGATCAGGGCGTCCAGCGCGTCGGCGGTCTTGCGGATCCGGCCTTCGACATTCGAGGAGATGTGCATCACGTGGGAGAATCGCTCGATCGCGAAGCTCTCGGTCACTTTCACCGACCCGATGGCCGCGACCCGGCCGACATCGTTGCGCGCGAGGTCGAGCAGCATCAGATGCTCGGCGCGCTCTTTCGGGTCTTCCAGCAATTCGGTCTCGAGCGCCAGGTCCTCGGCGCGGCTGGCGCCGCGCTTGCGCGTGCCGGCAAGCGGGCGAATGGTGACGGTACCGTCGCGCAGCCGGACCAGGATTTCCGGGCTCGATCCCACCGCCTGAAAGCCGCCGAAATCGAGAAAGAACAGAAAGGGCGCGGGATTGATCCGCCGCAGCGAACGATAGAACGCGAAAGGCGGCAAGGTGAATGGCTGGGCGAAGCGCTGGCTGGGCACCACCTGGAACACGTCGCCCGCCGCGATATACTCCTTGCCGCGCAGGACCATCGCCTTGAACTGCTGCTCGGTCATGTTCGACCGCGGCGCCCCGGCCGGCACCGCCGAACCGACCATTTGCGGGGTCGGCCGGTCGAGCGCCGCCTCGGCGGCTTCGATCCGGGCGATCGCCGCGCGATACGCGTCGTCGGCCGAAACATCCGCACGGGGATAGGAGGGGGCGGCGAGGGTGATTTCGTCATTCACCGAATCGAAGATCGCGAACATTCCGGGGCGCATCAGCACGGCGTCAGGGATATCGAGAACGTCGGGTTTCAGCGCGGGCAGGCGCTCCATCAGCCGGACCATGTCGTAGCCGAGATATCCGACCAGGCCGCCGGTCATCGGCGGCAGGTGCTCGGGCAGTTCGAGCCTGGTTTCCGCGATCAGCGCGCGCAGACTGTCGAAGGCGGCCTGGCCGTCGGGGGCGAAGGCGTCAACATCGGTCGCGGCGTCGCGGTTGATGCTCACCGCGCCGTCGTCGCAGCGCCAGAGCAGGTCCGGCGCGAACCCGATCACGGAATAGCGGCCGCGCGCCGCACCGCCTTCCACGCTTTCGAGCAAAAAGGAATGCGGCATGCCGTGGGCGAGCTTGAGGAACGCCGCGACCGGGGTGGTCAGATCCGCCGCCGCGACCCGCCAGACCAGCGCACCACGCCCGGCTTCATAGGCGGCGCGAAACGCGTCCTGCTGGTCCGTGGAGGCGGCGTTCATGGTTGCGTCCTCAATCGCTGATCTGGTGCAGCATCTTGGCGTTGATGCCGACATGGTAGCGGCTGCGCAGCGCGGTCGCGTAGCTTTGCAGTACGTTGGTCTGCATCGCCTGGTCCAGCGCGGCCTGAATGCGGCTCTCGATCGCCGGATCGCCGCCCGGCTTGGGCTCGGTAATCGCCGTCACCGTGCCGACGATGAATTCCCGCGCGGTTTCCACCATGGTGGGTTCACCCGGCTTGAGCGTGAAAATGATCGGCAGCAGCTTGGCGGGCACCCCGGCGGCCGGTTTCGTGCGGGTCATCGGCGTGCTGGTGGTGACCGGCTGGCCGGCGGCATTGGCGGCGGCATCGAAGCTCTTGCCGCCCTTCACCGCCGCGAGCAGTTGCGCCGCCGCAACCTCCTCCTGGCGCTTCACCTGGGCGCCGGTCCAGTCGGCGAGAATTTCGGACTTGATCGTGTCGAAGGGCTTCAATGCCGGCGGAATGATCTTTTCGACCGAGACGGCGTAATAACTGTCGCCAGGGCCAGTCTTGGCCTGCGGCTGTGCACCCTGCGGCGCGGTGAAGGCGGCGGCGATGATCGCCTTGCGCAAAGCGGCCGGGCCGGGAATCGGCGCCGGCTTGCCTGTTTCGGCCATGCCCTGTGCATCGAGCGTGCCCTCGACGGCGACCAGATGCAGATCGCCGGGCAGCTTGTTCAGCGGCGTATCGCCGGCCAGCGCGTCCTGCAGCTTGGTGACCGACGCGTTCACCACGTGGCGCGCGCGGCGCAACTGGAGCTGCGCCTTGATCCGCGGTGCTACCTGGGACAGCGGTGCGGCACCGCCCGGATTGGCCTTGACCACCTTGAACACATAGGTTCCCAGCGCGCCGGTCACCGGCGCGGCAACTTCGCCTTGCTTGGCAGCGAACACCGCCTTGGCGAGCCGGCCGGACGGGAACTGGTCGGGTTGCGCGTCCTTGAAGGTCACGGCGGTCGCCGTCGCCGCTGCCGCCGCCTGCTTCATCGTGGTCCAGTCGGCGCCTTTTTTCCATTGACCGGCGAGAGAAGCGGCACTTGTCGCATCCTCGGCGGTGATGATCTCGACGGTCCTGGTCGCTGTGGTGCTGAACTTGAATTTCTCGGACGCATATTCGGCGGCGATTTCGGCCTTGGTCACGGGCTGATCGGCGGCGATCAGGGCGGGCGACAATATCACCGCCCGGATCGTGCGCATCGCCGGCGTCGAGAACCGGCCGGGATGGTTGCGCCAGTAGCGGCGCAGCACCGAATCGGCGGGCTGGGATGGCGTCGTTGCCGCGGCGAAGGGAAGCTGGACGTACTGGATCGTCCGCTCCTGGCCGACATAGTCGAAGACCTGCCGGACCATCGGCTTGGGCGCCACGACGCCGGCGGTGATCGCCTGCACGATCTGGCTCGCATTCAGGCTGCGCGCAATATCGGCCATGAACAGGCCGGGCGTGAGGCCGTGCGCGGCGAGCACCTGATTGAAGGTCGCCTTGTCGAACTTGCCGTTCGGCCCGTCGAACACGGTCATCGCGAAAATCTGCTGGCGCAAGGCCGAAGGCGGTGCCGTCACGCCGAGCCGCCTGGCTTCCAGCGCCATGGTCGCCCGGTCGATCGCCTGGCCGAGCGCGCTGCCCGCGAACAGGCGGCGAATCCCCTGGCTCGGCTCGTGGCCGCCGTGCCGCTCGGCATAGGCGGTGACCTGGCGCTGATAGTCGCGGCTGATGACGCTCGCCTCGATCGGATGGCCGGCGACGGTCGCGACCGCGCTGTTCGAGCCGATCATGGTGACGACGTTGGAAACGCCCCAGAAGATGAACACCAGGACCAGCACGATGAAGAACGCGCGGACCAGCCAGTTGTCCAGCAGTTTGCGGATCGACGAGAGCATCCGGTTCCAACCCCATTCAGCGAAAGCGGCGTCTTACCACGGGCGCCGCCGATTGCCACCCGGCCCGCCGTCATCTACCTGAGCGTCGTTTGCGGAGGAACAGGAATGCGCCAGATGATCGCCGGCAACTGGAAGATGAACGGCACCCTCGCGGGGCTTTCGGCCTATGCCTCGGCGCTGCGCCAGGGGGTCGAGGGTGTCGATCTGCTGGTCTGCCCGCCTTTTCCACTGATCCGCCCGCTGATCGAGGCGCTGGGCGATGCATCGATCTGGGTTGGTGCGCAGGATTGCGACGCCAAGCGCTCCGGCCCGCATACCGGCGACGTCTCGGCCGATCTGCTCGCCGAACTCGGCGCGCGCCACGTCATTCTCGGCCATTCGGAGCGGCGCGCCGACCATGGCGAAAGCTCCACCCTGGTGCGCGACAAGGCGCGCGCCGCTTCGGCCGCCGGGCTGGTCCCGGTCATTTGCGTGGGCGAGACCGAGGCCGAGCGCGACGCGCACGAAACCGAGACGGTGGTGCGCGCGCAACTGGCCGGCAGCCTGCCGGACGGGTTTTCCGGCCTGATCGCCTATGAGCCGGTCTGGGCGATCGGCTCTGGTAAAACGCCGTCCGAGGATGAAGTCGAAGCGATGCACCGCGCCATCCGGGCATCGCTGAAAAAGCAGCTTGGCGAAGCGGGCGAGGCGATGCCGATCCTCTATGGCGGCTCGGTGAAGCCCGCCAATGCCGAAACGCTCATGCGCATCCCCGAAGTGGGCGGCGCGCTGGTCGGCGGCGCGAGCCTGAAGGCTGAGGATTTCCTGGCGATTGCCAGTGCCGCCGTGCGGGATTAGAACGCCGCGACTTCTCGAAAGGCTCCCATGATTACCGTTCTGCTCGTTCTGCAAGCATTCATCACTCTCGCGCTGATCGGCGTCGTGTTGATCCAGCGCAGCGAGGGCGGCGGACTTGGCCTCGGCTCCAGCCAGGGCATGGGCAGTTTCATGACCGGGCGCGGCACCGCGAACCTGCTGACGCGGACCACCGCGATTCTGGCCACGGCGTTCATGGTGCTCTCGCTGGTGCTGGCTCTGTTATACCGGCACGGCGGCGGCGGAGCGGCCGAGTCAATCCTGAACGGACCCGCACCGGCCGCGACGACGGCACCGGCGACCAATCAGGCACCGCCCAAGCCGGCACCCGCGCTGCCGCCGATTCCGGGCGAGTCTTCGGGAAATTCCGGGGCATCGCCGACAATTCCGGGCGCTGCGCCGGCGGCCAATTCGACTCCCGCGACACCGCAGCACTGATGGCCGGGGTGGCATTCGAACGGTGCGGGCTTTTGCTCCGCGCCGCCCTCTGCTATTGCGGGATTCCATGACCCGGTATGTATTCATCACCGGCGGCGTGGTTTCCTCGCTCGGCAAGGGTATCGCTTCCGCTTCGCTCGGCGCGCTGTTGCAGGCGCGCGGCTATTCGGTCCGGCTGCGCAAGCTCGACCCCTATCTCAACGTCGATCCGGGCACGATGAGCCCGTATCAGCACGGCGAGGTGTTCGTCACCGACGACGGTGCGGAAACCGATCTCGATCTCGGCCATTACGAGCGCTTCACCGGCGTTCCCGCCACACGGTCGGACAATGCCACCACCGGGCGGATCTATTCCGAGGTGATCGCGCGCGAGCGCCGGGGCGATTATCTCGGCGCCACGGTTCAGGTGATTCCGCACATCACCGATGCGATCAAGAACGTCGTCCTTGCCGATACCGAGGGGCTCGATTTCGTGCTGGTCGAAATCGGCGGCACGGTGGGCGACATCGAAAGCCTGCCGTTCCTTGAGGCGATCCGCCAGCTCGGCAACGAACTGGGGCCGGACGCCGCGATGTTCGTGCATCTCACCCTGGTGCCCTATATCCCGAGCGCGGGTGAGCTGAAGACCAAGCCGACCCAGCATTCGGTCAAGGAATTGCTCAATGTCGGCATCCAGCCGCAGATGCTGATCTGCCGTTGCGACCGGCCGATCCCCGACGGCGAGCGGCGCAAGATCGCGCTGTTCTGCAATGTCCGGCCCGAAGCCGTGGTTCCGGCGCTCGATGTCTCGACCATCTACGAAGTGCCGATTTCCTATCATCAGGCCGGGCTGGACCGCGAGGTGCTGCGCCATTTTTCGCTCCCGCACGACGTGCCGCCCGATCTGTCACGCTGGCGGCGCATCGTCGAGACGGTGCGCGCCCCCGAAGGCATGGTGAAAATCGCCGTGGTCGGCAAATACATCAACCTGCTCGACAGCTATAAATCGCTCGCCGAGGCGCTGGCGCATGGCGGCATCGCCAACCGGGTGAAGGTGACGCTGGACTGGGTGGATTCCGAGGTGTTCGAGCAGCCCGGCACTGTCTCGCGGCTCGACGGTGTGCACGGCATCCTGGTGCCCGGCGGGTTCGGCGAGCGCGGCACCGAGGGCAAGATCGAGGCGGTGCGGTTCGCCCGCGAACGCGGCGTGCCGTTCCTCGGCATCTGTTTCGGGATGCAGATGGCGGTGATCGAGGCGGCGCGCAATCTCGCCGGCCTGGCATCGGCGTCCTCCACCGAATTCGGCCCGTGCGACACCCCGGTGGTGGGTCTGCTCACCGAATGGGCGCGCGGCAACGAAATCGAGCGCCGCGCGGCGGAGGGCGATCTCGGCGGCACCATGCGGCTCGGCGCGTTTCCGGCAACCCTGGCCCAGGACAGTCTGGTTCGCGAGATCTATGATGGTGCCGCGATGATCGAGGAGCGCCACCGGCATCGCTACGAGGTCAACATCCATTTCCGCGCCGCCCTCGAAGCGGTGGGACTGCGCTTCTCCGGCCTGTCGCCCGACGGCATCTTGCCGGAAATCGTCGAGTACCCCGATCATCCCTGGTTCATCGGCGTGCAATACCACCCCGAACTGAAATCCAAACCGTTCGATCCGCATCCGCTGTTCGCCGGGTTCATCGGCGCCGCGGTGAAACAGGCGAGGCTGGTCTGATGGATGTCAAGATCGGCGATCTGACCATCGGCAACGACCTGCCCTTCACCCTGATTGCCGGTCCGTGCCAGATCGAGAGCGCGGCGCACGCGGGCGAGGTTGCCGAAGCGCTCGCGGAGATGACGCGCACACTCGGCATCGGACTGATCTTCAAATCGAGCTTCGACAAGGCGAACCGGACCTCGCTCGGCGCCGGGCGCGGCGTGGGGATGGAGCGAGGGCTCGCGATTCTCGCCGATATTCGAGAAAAATTCACCATTCCGGTGCTGACCGACGTGCATGATGCGCCGCAATGCAAGCCGGTCGCCGAGGCGGTCGATGTGCTGCAGATCCCGGCGTTCCTGTGCCGGCAAACCGATCTGCTGCTCGCCGCCGGCGAAACCGGACGGGCGATCAACGTGAAAAAGGGCCAGTTCCTCGCGCCGTGGGACATGAAAAACGTGGCGGCGAAAATCGCGAGCACCGGCAACGGCCGGATTCTGCTCACCGAACGCGGCGCTTCGTTCGGCTATAACACGCTGGTTTCCGATTTCCGCGCGCTGCCGATCATGGCGGCGACCGGCTATCCGGTGGTGTTCGACGCGACGCATTCTGTCCAGCAGCCCGGCGGGCTGGGGGGGGCTTCGGGCGGCCAGCGCGAATTCGCCCCGGTGCTGGCGCGCGCGGCGCTTGCGGTGGGCTGTGCGGCGTTGTTCATCGAATGCCATCCCGATCCCGACCATGCCCCGAGCGACGGGCCGGCCATGCTCCCGCTCGCGCAAATGCCCGGATTGCTCGCCGATCTGCGGCGCTTCGACCGCCTCGCGAAGGACCGGGCCGGGGAAGGTTAATCCCAAGCGGAAATCCGCTTATTTGCTGGCGGATTCCGCGATTTTCAGATTGTGCCGTGCGAGCGGTGCCAAAGGGCTGCCTTCGGCGATAGCAAGCTTCCACAGGCGCAAGGCGCGAAGCTTGTCCTGCGGCACGCCCCGTCCCAAATAATAAGCATCTCCCAGATAATAATCGGCGCAGGGATTGCCGTGCGCTGCGGATCGGCTCAACCATTTGATCCCCGTCGCATCGTTCTGCTTTTCGCCTTTTCCGAACAGATAGATCATCCCGAGGCCGAATTCGGCGCCGCCATTCCCTTGCGACGCCGCCTTTCTGAACCATCCTTCGGCCTTGGCATAGTTCCGCGGAACGCCTTTGGCGGACAGATAAAGTGCCCCCAGTCCGGTCTCACCTTCGCTATTCCCCTGCGAAGCCGCTTTCCTAAGCCAGATTGCGGCCTTGGCCTCGTTCTGCGGAACGCCTCGGCCGAAGAGATAGAGCATCCCCAATCCGGCCTCACCTTCGTCATTTCCCTGCATCGCTGCCTTCCGGTACCAGTAAGATGCTCTGGCGACAGCGCCCGCGTGCAGGTCGTATCCAGCGACAAAAACTTGCGAAGCCACGTCGCCCTGCCGCGCCGCCAGCCGGAACCAGCGCAAGGACGCGCCAAAATCCTGCTTCACGCCCTGGCCACGCTGATAGATCACCCCAAGCGCCATTTCCGCCGGCACATATCCTCCTGCCGCCGCGATTTTGAACCAGCGGGCTGCGCTGGCATAATTCCGGGCAATCCCCTGACCGTAATAATAGATAACTCCCAGCCGGTATGCCGCTGCGGGATGCCCATGCCCGGCTTGCTGCCGCAATTGCTGGACCGATTGTGCCGAGGCCGAGGATGCCATCATCGCCAGTCCCAGCAGCAGCGCCACCGAACCGGAAATCCTGCTGGATAAAAGGATCGTCAGAGGCCGCCTCATGTTGTCCTCCCGCAATGTTTTATCCGATAGAGCAATTTTGCCAATCGGGCCAGAAAATTCCATAAAACATCCGAGAGGTCCGGGTTTACTAACCCACGGCTTCAGATTGTCCTGGTCCCCCGCGCGATCGCGGCGACGCCGGTGCGCGACACCTCGGCCAGTCCGAGCGGGCGCATCAGATCCAGGAACGCGTCGAGCTTGTCGGTGGCGCCCGTCAGTTCGAACACGAAACTCTCGGTCGTCGCGTCGATCACCCGCGCGCGGAACGCATCGGCAAGGCGCAGCGCTTCCAGGCGCTTGTCACCCGCGCCGATCACCTTGATCAGCGCGAGTTCGCGGGCCAGATGCGGCCCCTCGCGCGACAGGTCGGACACCCGATACACCGGCACCAGCCGGTCGAGCTGCGCCTTGATCTGCTCGATCACCAGATCGGTGCCGGAGGTGACGATGGTGATGCGGCTTTTGCGCCGATCATCCTCCACCGGCGCGACGGTGAGGCTGTCGATGTTGTAGCCCCGGCCGGAAAACAGCCCGATCACCCGCGCGAGCACGCCGGATTCGTTCTCGACCAGGACGGAGATGGTGGCGGAACGCAAATGCTGCTCGACGATCGCGTTCATCAAACCAGTACCAGGCCTTCGTCGGTAATTCCAGCCGCCTCGGATTCATGCTCCGGCCCCAGGATCATTTCGTTATGCGCGGCACCGGAGGGGATCATCGGGAAGCAGTTTTCCTTCGGATCGACGTGGATATCGGCGATCACCGGCCGGTCGGACGCGATCATCGCGGCGATCACGCCGTCCAGCTCGTCGATCGTGCTGGCGCGCAGCCCGACCGCGTGGAAACTCTCGGCGAGTTTCACGAAATCCGGTAGCGCCGCCGAATAGCTTTCGGAATAGCGGCCGCCATGCAGCAATTCCTGCCACTGGCGCACCATGCCCATATACTCGTTATTCAGGATGAAAATCTTCACCGGCAGCCGGTATTGCGCCAGCGTGCCCATTTCCTGAATGTTCATCAGAATGCTGGCCTCACCGGCGATATCGATCACCAGCGCGTCCGGGTGGGCGATCTGCACGCCCATCGCCGCCGGCAATCCATAGCCCATCGTGCCCAGCCCGCCCGAGGTCATCCAGCGATTCGGCTTGTCGAACCGATAATGCTGCGCGGCCCACATCTGATGCTGGCCGACCTCGGTGGTGATGAAGGCCTCGCGCTCCCTGGTCATCTCCCACAGCCGCTTGATCGCGTGCTGCGGCTTGATCGTCGCACCCTTCTTGAAACTCTGGGTGAATTTCAGCGAATCCTTGGCCCGCCACACTTCGATCCGGCGCCACCAGTCGGCCAGGGCGGAACGGTCCTGACGGGCCGTGTCGCGTTTCCAGGCGTCGATCAGCGCGCGCAGCGCGAGCGCCGCGTCGCCGACGATCGGCACGTCGACGACGATGTTCTTGTTGATGTTGGAGGGGTCGATATCGACCTGGATTTTCTTCGATCCCGGTGCGAAGGCGTTGAGCCGCCCGGTTACCCGATCGTCGAACCGCGCGCCGAGATTGACCATCACGTCGCAGCCATGCATCGCGAGATTGGCCTCGTAGGTGCCGTGCATCCCGAGCATGCCGAGGAAAGCCGGATTCGAGGCCGGGAAGGCGCCGAGCCCCATCAGGGTCGAAGTGACCGGAGCACCGGTAAGCTGGGCGAATTCGATCAGCAGTTCGGCGGCCTGCGGCCCGGCATTGATGATGCCGCCGCCGGTATAGAAAACCGGCCGCTTCGCTGCCTTGATCATCCGCACCGCCTCGGCGATCCGCGCCGGATCGGGCTCGGTGCGCGGACGGTAGCTGCGATGGCCGCCGGTCGCGGGCTCGGTATAGAGCGCCGGATTGATCAGGATGTCCTTGGGCAGATCGACCAGAACCGGGCCGGGCCGGCCGGTGCGCGCGACCAGGAACGCCTCGTGCACGATGCGCGCGAGGTCTTCCGAGCGCTTGACCAGGTAATTATGCTTGGTCGCCTGGCGCGTGATGCCGGTGGTGTCGGCTTCCTGGAACGCATCGTTGCCGATCAGATGGGTCGGCACCTGGCCGGTCAGGCAGACGATGGGAATACTGTCCATCAGCGCATCGACCAGGCCGGTCACCGCATTGGTCGCGCCGGGACCGGAGGTGACCAGAACCACGCCGACCTTGCCGGTCGAGCGCGCATAGCCTTCCGCCGCGTGAACCGCCGCCTGCTCGTGGCGTACCAGAATGTGGCGGATCGCGTTCTGCTGGAACAGCGCGTCGTAAATCGGCAGCACGGCACCGCCCGGATAGCCGAAAATAACCTCGACCCCCTGCGCCTTCAGCGCACGGAGCAGGGTTTCGGCACCGGAAGTCGCGGTGGTGTTGACGGCGTTCATGGCAGTATCCTGTTTGGTCAAAAATCAGGCGTAACCCGGCCCCGCCCTATGCGTCAACCTGGGTTGTTAATAAACGAAATGATATAGTCGATAATTCTTTCCGAAAATTGCGCCATACTCTCGAACCGCGCATGGATCGTATGCGCGCAGTGCTCATCTGCCAATTTCTGATGGCGGAACCAGGTCGCCTGCCGCTTGGTGTAGGCGATGGTCGCGGCGATCGCGCGGCGCTCGGCCTCATCGAGCGTGAGGTGCCCGGCAAGATGCGCCATCAGTTCCGGTACGCCATGGGCGCGCAGTCCGGGCAGCGCGGGGTCGAGAACGCGCGCGGCTGCCGCGCGAACCTCGTCGAGCGCGCCCGCCTCCAGCATTCCGGCAAATCGCAAAGTAATCGCCGCGCGCAAATCGTCGCGCGGCGGGTCGAGAAGAATCAGCTTTATCCGCCAGCCGGCGAGCGCGTCGCGCGGCATCGCCTGCCAGGCGGCAAGCCCGCGCCCGGTGCCGAGCAGCACCTCGGCGGCGCGGGCGAGGCGCTGGGAATCGGTGGGGCGCAGTTTCGCCGCCGTTTCGGCGTCGTGCGCCGCAAGCCAGTCGTGCAGCCACGCCGGGCCATGTCCGGCCAGCATTCCGCGCGCCTCGGCGCGGGCCGGCGCGCCCGGATCGGGAATCGCGGCGATGCCGTGGATCAGCGCGCTCAGATACATCCCGGTTCCGCCGCACAGGATCGGCAGGGGCGCACGATCAAGCTCGGTCCTCGCCGCCTGCCGCCACCATGCGGCATCGACCGTCTGATCGAGCCCGCGCACGCCATACAGGCGATGCGGCGCGCGCGCCTCGTCTTCCGGCGAGGGCCGCGCGGTGATGATCCGCCAGTCGGCATAGCACTGCATCGCGTCGGCATTGATGATCGTCCCGGCCAGCCGCTCGGCCAGCGCCAATGCCAGCGCCGATTTGCCGGAAGCGGTCGGACCGGCGACGATGACCAGCGGCCTTGCCCGGTCATGCGGTGTTGCTTTAGGCGATGGATCCATGAAATTCGTTCTGGTCCTGGTCGCCGCGCGCGACAAGATTGCGCTTACCGAGGCAATGGTGCGGCGCATCCGCGAACACGTCGCCGGGACCGAGCCGGTCTGGCTGTCGCCGGGCGAGGCGGCGGAAATCCCCTGCATGGTGGAACCGGAGCCCGAACTGGTCGCGGCGGCGCTCGATTACGCGCCGGTCGACGCGCTCTGCGTGAAGTCGCGCGGACGGCGCAAGGCGGTTCTGGTCGCCGATATGGACAGCACGATCGTCACCTCCGAAACCCTCGACGAAGTCGCCGGGGAGGCAGGGATCAAGGACCGGATCGCCGCGATCACCGCGCGGTCGATGGCGGGCGAGGTCGAGTTCGCCGCCGCCCTGCGCGAGCGCGTGGCGCTGCTCGAGGGGCTCGACATCGCGGCGCTGGAGCGCACCTGGCGGCGCACCGAAATCACGCCGGGCGCGCGCGAACTGGTGGCCACGATGCGCGCGCATGGTGCGACCACCGCGCTGGTTTCCGGCGGGTTCACCTGGTTCACCGCGCGGGTCGCCGCCGAACTCGGCTTCGATATCCATCGCGCCAATACCCTGCTCGATGACGGCTCCCGGCTGACTGGCAAGGTCGCCGAGCCGGTGCTCGACCGGGACGCGAAACGCGCTGCCCTCCACGAGATTGCCGAAAAGCGCGGTGCGAAGCTCGGCGCGGTCATGGCGGTGGGCGACGGCGCCAACGATCTCGCGATGCTCGCCGATGCCGGCATGGGCGTCGCCTATCACGCCAAGCCGATCGTCACCGCCCAGGCAAAACTGCGCGTCGATCACGCCGATCTGCGCGCGCTGCTGTTCGCCCAAGGTTACCCGGCGTCGGTATTTCGCTCCTGATTATTTCGCCGGTTTCGGCACCAAAGCACCGGCGGCGGGCAGCAGCACCCGGAACAGGCTGGAACCGGAGCCGGAACCCACCGTTGTCGTCGGCAATTTTCCATCCCATCGCGTTGCGACGGAATAGGGAATGATGCCTGGATAGGCGCCGGCCGCCTTGCCTACCTGCGCGATCGCGATGGCGCGCGCTTTGGCGACGATGCCGATGGATTGGGCATGGGCGGTCGCCCGCAAAATCGTCGCCTGCGCCGCGCCCTTGGCCTGGGCGATCCGCGCTTTGGCCGCACCCTCGGCGGTGGTGACGGTCTGCTCGGCCATATACTGCTTTTCGAGCACCAGGTTCTGCTCCTTGACCGCCTGGGCCTTGGCCTCGACTGCTTCCTCCACCGCCTGATCGAACGCGGTGGTATAGGCGATGCTGCGAATCTGGATATCGATCACGTCGATGCCGAACAGCCGTTTCAGCGCCTTGCTGATCGCGACATGCATCTGTTCGTCGATCACCGCGCGGCGCTCGCTGATATTGATGGTCTTGTGCTGAGCAAAGACCCGCAGCGCGCGGTCGGCGATGATCGGCTCGATGGTCCGATCGATGTCGATATTGCCGGCCTTGCCGACATCGTAGAGCAGATGCAGCACCGCCGCGCGGGGCACCTGATAGGTCAAGGAGACGCCGAGGGTAAGAAGCTGATTATCGGCGGTATAGACCTGCACCGGAGGAAGGCTGAAGCGCGAAATCGAGGTCTGGATGGTGTTCACCGTCTCGATGAATGGCAGCTTGAAATGCACGCCCGGACCGACCGGCTCCTTGGTGACAACCACCCCGAGCCGCGTCACCCCGGCCATTTCGGTCGGCTGCACGACATAGAAACAACTGCCGAGCACGACGATCGCGATCACGACGAATGCAGCCGCACCCAGCCACCCGACGGGGAGTGGCCGTGCAGGGCGCGGCGAACCGCCGTTGGGGCCGCGCGGGCCCCCGCCCTGAGATATATTACCGAACAGGCGGGAAATCGGGCTTTCAGCCATCATACGCTCCGTGATCGGAATGATCGGTGTCGCAGGTTTAGCCTATCTTGCGTGTGCCTGATACGGTTAGACTGACTTACCGCAGCCCCAGCCGCGCCGTTTCGATCACAGGACAGCGATCCATCACCACAATCAGCCCGGCATCGCGCGCGATCGCCGCCGCCTCGCGGTTGATCACGCCGAGCTGCATCCAGATGATTTTCGCCCCCAGCCGGACCGTGTCGCGCACCGCCGGCATCACCTTATCCGAGGCGCGGAACAGATCGACCATCTCCAATGGCGCGGCCGCATCGAGGCTCGCGGCAATCGCGCGGCCATGCAGGGTCTGGCCGGCGAGACCGGGATTGACCGGGGTGACGTCATAGCCGCGCCGGAGCAGAAACCCCAGCACCTCGTTCGAGGGCCGGGCCGGGTTGGCCGAGGCGCCGACCAGCGCGATGCGCCGCGTGGTGATCAAGATGCGGCGGATGGATGCGTCGTCGAGTCCGTCGATCATCATTTCCAACCCCTGGCCGTTTACCGATTGCTCCTGTAAGCGGCAAGGCGATGCGCTCGGCAAGACCCTATTTCGTGTTCCTGTTCGGCCTGATCACGCTTGCCATCTGGTACTGGCCGAACCGGCCGGTCGCGGGCGATGTAACCATGCCGGATGCGCGGTTCCATTCGGTCTCCTACGCGCCGTTCCGCGACGGACAGTCGCCACTGACCAAGAGTTTCCCGAATGCTGCCGAGGTTGCGCAAGATCTCCGGCTGATCGCGAAACATGCGGACGGCATCCGCACCTATTCCTCCCTGGAGGGTGATTACGACATCGGCGCGCTGGCCAGGAAGGCGGGGCTGAAGGTCTGGATCGGCATCTGGCTTGGGCCGAACCGGCGCGACAATGCGCGCGAGATGGCGGCGGGCATCGCCGAGGCGAATGCGCATCCGCATACCGTCTCCCGCGTCGTGGTCGGCAACGAGGTGCTGCTGCGGCGCGATCTGTCGCCGGCGGCGCTGATCGCGGATATCGAGCATGTGAAGGCGCGGGTGAAACAGCCCATCGCGTATGCGGATGTCGCGACATTCTGGTTCGAATTTCCGCAGGTGGCGAAACACGTCGATATCGTGATGATCCATCTGCTGCCCTATTGGCAGAACCATCCGGTGAACGTCGATCGGGCGATCGCGCGGATCGGCCGGACCATCGCCGAGGCGGAGCGAAAATTTCCCGGCAAGCGGATTTCGGTAGGCGAGACCGGCTGGCCCAGCCGGGGCCGCTGGCGCGGCGACGCCGCGCCCTCCCGCGTCAACGAGGCGATTTTTCTTCGCAAATTCGTGACCCTGGCCGATCGCGATCATGTCGATTACAACCTGATCGAGGCGTTCAACCAGGGCTGGAAATATCACGACGAGGGAATCGCCGGCGCCAACTGGGGCATCTGGAACGCCGCAAGGCAGCCCAAATTTCCGCTCTCGGGTCCGGTGGTCGAGATGCCGCATTGGCCGCTCTATGCCGGGACGGCGATCGTGATCTCCATCGCCCTGATCGTGCTCGGTGGCGCGACGAACCTTGGCGCTGCCGCGCTTGCGTTCGGCCTCGGCAATGCGCTCGTCTATGCCGGGGCGATCACGTGGCACGTCCTGTACGATAATTCGCTGATCATCTGTGCCGCGGTGAACCTCCCCGCCCAAGCCTTGCTCGCCTGGCTTTGTCTCCGCCGCGCGGTGAAGGGTGCCGCGCATCCGCCGGCCTCGGGCGCGGAGACGGTTCTGCTGCTCCGCGCCAGCCTGTTCGGCTACGCGAGGTCGCGCGACTGGGTGCGGACATTCGACCATCTCTGGTTCTTGTTTCAGGTCGCGGCTGCGGTGATCCAGACGATGCTGGTGTTCGATCCGCGCTATCGCGACGCGCCGTTCGCCGTCTTCGCCGTGCCGGTGGTGGTCGCGATCTTCCGGCTGGCCGCGCGCGATTGTCCGGCGGCGGAAACCTGGCGGGACTGGCTGCCGAGCGCCGTCCTCGCGGCGGGCGCGATCGCGAGTGCGATCGTCTCCGGCCCGCTCAATACCGAGTTCCTGGTCTGGAACGCAATGGCGCTGATCCTCGCCGCGCCGGGGCTGATCGCGTGGCGTCGTGGCCGGCGTCCCGCCCGCGCTTGCCGCCGCGCCGACGCATTGGCGGCGGTGACTCGCGAGGAAACGACGTCATGAAACATTCAAGACAGGCGCCGAACCATCCTCTATGATCCGGGCTTCATCCATCAAGGGGAAACGATGATGGCCATGTCCAACCAAACGATCGCTACCGAGATCATCCCCTATATTTTCTATCGCGACGTTCCCGCCGCTCTCGACTGGCTCGCCCGCGCCTTCGGCTTCACCGAGGAAATGCGCCATGCGACGCCGAGCGGGATGCACGCGCAAATGATTTTCGGCGGCCAGCGCATCATGATGGGACAGGGCGGCAAGGATTGGCGGATGCAGAGCGCGCGGGAGATTGGATCGGCGTCTCAAGGCATCTTCGTCTATCTCGCCGATGTCGATGCGCATTACCGGCGGGCCAAGGAGGCCGGGGCGGAGATCGTCCATCCGCCGCGCGACGAATCCTACGGGCGCACCTACACCGTCCGCGATCTCGACGAACATCCCTGGTTCTTCACCACGCCCCCGAAATAAGCAATCGCGCCTAATCCAGGGGGCGCCTTATCGCATCGCCAGATCTTCGTTGTGCGGTGCGATGATGAAGCAGGATTGATGGTGCCGGGCGAGCAGTGCGCAGGTCGCTCGTGCGCCTGCCTCGTTCAGCCCGGCGAGCTGAGCCCGCCAGATGCGGCGATGGCGCAGCACCACGCTGCTGACCCGCGCGGTGCCGGCGCGCCGTTCGCCGCGCACCAGGATCGCCTGATGACGGGCGGCGGCATAGGTGTCATAGGCGCCGATCTGCGCGGTCCAGCCGGGAATCATGTCCTGGGTCACATGGCCGGAATGCAGAACGAGATGGCGGATCGCCGGGCGGCGCTGTTTCAGCGTGACCAGAACGCGGCGTGCTGCCGGCCGATGCACCGTCGCGGCATGGGCGACCGGCAGGATGTCGGGAATCGCCTTGCGCATCGCGATGATCGGGCCGGACTGCACGCCATCCGCCGCGAAACCCGCGTCGAGCAGTTTCGTCATGGTGCGATAGGATGTGCTCCAGGACCGCGAATGCAGTTCGACGCCGATCAGCAGATGCCCGTCGCGCACGGCGGCCGTCACCAGATTGAACCGGGCCAGATCGGTATAGCCGGTCTTCATCCCGATCGCGCCGGGGTAGAGTTTCAGCATTCCGTCGATGTTCGGGATCGGCCGGCCCTCGAAATCGAAGCTGGCGACCGAGAACATGTAGCGATATTGCGGGTAGGTCAGCAGGATGTGGCGGGCGAGGATCGCCATGTCGTAGGCGTCGGTCACCTGGCCGGGGTTCGGCAGGCCGGACGGGTTGTAGAACTGGGTATGCAGCATCCCGAGCGCATGGGCGCGCGCCGTCATCGCTTCGGCGAACCGCCCGATGCTGCCGCCGCCGAGGTATTGGCCGAGCGCGGTCGCCGCGTCGTTGGCGGACAAAGTGGTCATCCCCAGCATCGCCTGGCGCGTGGTGATGGTCTGCCCCGGCACGAGGTTGAGCTTGACCGGCTGAACATGGGCCGCCGCCGCGGTCACCGGAATGGCGGTGTCGAGCGTCAGCCTGCCGGCGCGCAAGGCATGGAACGCAAGATCGAGCGTCATCAGCTTGGTCAGGCTGGCCGGATACCGCTCGGTATAGGCGTTATGCTCGGACAGCACGCGCCCGGTGGTCGCATCCATCACGATCCAGTCGGTGCCGGGAGACACCGGCGCATAGGCGCCGTGCAACGCGGCATGCGCCGGCGCGATCGCACCGAGAGCGGCAATGCCAAGGGTCGCCATGAGCACCGAAACCCGCTTGCTCCGGGCAGCAACCCAAGCCTGCACCGCGCCAAACCGCATCCCAACCCCCAAACGTGAACGATCCCTAACCGATGGGATAGGGTAAACACCCCGGCCTGTCCAGCGAAAACGATCGGAATAAACAAAAAACCCAAAGGGTTAACGAATTATGTTCCGAATCCAGCCGGGCGAGCGCCGAGGTGGCATGCCGGAAGCCGGCGCGTGCACTGGGAATTGTCCTTTTATCGTTATTGTGCAGCGCACAAAAAATGTTTGACTTTCCGTGTCTGTACACGTAAGTCACTCATGCTGCACTGCGGTATAAGCGATGCAGCCGGATACCGAGGCGGTCATGTTCGCAATCCCTTGCAACGGACGCGCCGACCGGCCGGGCTGTGGTGGGCCCGATCGGACCCGCAACCGAAGCAAAAGACCGAAGCAAAAGGATGACCGACATGACTGTAAAGACGAAATCGACCGAGACCGTTCAGCACGCTGCCGCCGTGGCGGTGCAGGAAGGCCAGGATTATATGACGACCGGGTTCGAGAAGACCCTGGCGTCGGTGAAGGAAGGCATGGAAAACGCGGCAAAGGGTTTCGAGGCCCAGCAGGCCAAAATGAAGGAAGGCATGGCGAAGGCGATGAAGACGACCGAGGAACTGGTGGCGTTCGGCCAGGGCAATGTCGAGGCTTTCGTGAAGGCCGGACAGATTTTCGCATCGGGCCTGCAGGGGCTTTCCAGGCACATCGCGGCGAGCGCCCAGGCATCGGTCGAGGAGACCGTCGCGACCGCGAAAGCGCTCTCCGGGGTAAAATCGGTGAAGGAAGCCGTCGATCTGCAGAGCAGCTTCGCCCGCACCATGATGGAAAAGGCGGTCGCCGAGACCGGCAAGCTGACCGACGCTTCGCTCAAGCTGACCGAGCAGACCATCGCGCCGATCACCGCGCGCGTGACCCTCGCGGTCGAGAAGTTCGGCGCCGCGCTCTGATCGCCTCCGGCGACGCCGCAGCAAACCGATACGCGGGCGGGCCCATCAAGGGCTCGCCCGTTTTCGTTTGCGCGGGCATATTCCGAAACCGGACGAATCTTGGTGGGTGATTTGCCATGGGTCGACGCAAACGGATCGAAACCGCCCGCCTGATCGTCGCTCCGCTCACCGAGGCCGACGCCGCCGATCTGGTCGCGATCACCGATCACCCCGCGATCATCGATCGGATCGATTTCCTCCCCGCGCCCTTCGGGATCGACCAGGCGCGGGCGCTGATCGCCGCCGATCCCGGCTTCAACGGCATCTGGCGAGCCGAAGATCGCCGTCTGGTGGGCGTCGCCGGGGCGCATGAGCGCGGCGACGCGATCGAGATCGGCTATTGGATCGGCCCGGCCTATCAGCGCAACGGCTATGCGCGCGAAGCGGTCGTCGCGCTGATCGCGAGCCGGAGCGACATGCCGATTTTCGCCGAATGCGATCCCGATAATGTGGTTTCCTGGCGGTTTCTGCTCTCGCTGGGATTTCGGCCGACCGGGAAGGCCGGGTGCCGGCCCCGGCGGCAGGTGCTGCGCCATGCTGGAATCCCTTGGCACGATTAGCGCTGGCCTTCCCCGCCCAACCGGCCTATAAAGCCGGCACGGCGCTTTTCGGTCCTGGTTGCTGCGTGCCTCTGTGCGAATTTCGCATTCGACACCTCCCCAAGTTGAAGAGTTTCCTGGCTCATACAGTGTGAGTCGCCGTTTGTTGGAGAGACGCTATGTCGACTGGTACGGTCAAGTGGTTCAACGCGACCAAGGGTTATGGGTTCATTCAGCCGGATGACGGTTCGAAGGACGTATTCGTGCATATTTCCGCGGTCGAGCGGTCCGGCCTCGGCCGTCTGAACGAGGGCCAGAAGGTCCAGTACGAGGTTCAGCGCGGCCAGCAGGGCAAGATGTCCGCTGAAAACCTGAAATCCGTCTGATCCGGGCTTCGATTATGAAAAGCGCCGCCTCGTGCGGCGCTTTTTTTATGCCCGAAATCTGGACGCGCGGTACAACCTCAATCGTCGCCCACATGTTCGGCGAGTTGTGATGCCTTGTGCCGCTTACGCCCCGCGCGTTCCCGCATGGTCTGGAACACCACATAGAGCAGCGGGATGATGAATATTCCCACCCCGCTCGCCGCGATCATGCCGGCAAACACCGGCGTGCCCAGCGAGCGCCGGCTGATCTGCGCAGCCCCGGTCGCGATCACCAGCGGGATCAGGCCGAACACGAAGGCGATCGAAGTCATCATCACCGCGCGGAACCGCATCCTGGCACCCATCGCCGCCGCCTCGCGGATGCTCATGCCTTCCTCGCGCCGTTCCTTGGCGAATTCGACGATCAGGATACCGTTCTTCGCCGACAGCGCGATCAGCACCACCAGCCCGATCTGCGCGTACAGGTTGAGCGTGAGCCCGGCGAGCACGATGCCGAGCATCGCGCCGAACACGCCGACCACGACCGAGAGCAGCACCGGAATCGGGATCACCCAGCTTTCGTAAAGCGCGACCAGGAACAGGAAGGCGAACAAAATCGACAGCGCGAAAATCACCCCGCTCTGTCCCGATGCCTGTTTTTCCAGATAGGCCGTGCTGGTCCATTCATAGGAAAATCCCGCCGGCAGCACCTTCGCCGAGAGTTTTTCCATCGCGGTCAGCGCGGCGCCCGAAGACACCCCCGGCGCCGGATTGCCAATGATCGGCGCCGCCTCGGTGTCGTTGTAGCGACTGACGATCTGCGGCCCGAGCACGGTATGCGCGGTGGCGAGCGAGCGCAGCGAGACCATCGCGCCCGAATTGCTGCGGACATAGATGCGCCAGATCGCGTTCCTGGTGTCGCGGTCGCGCCCCGCCGCCTGGATATTCACCTGCCAGACCCGGCCGAACACGTTGAACTGATTGACGTAATAGCCGCCGAGCGAGGCTTGCAGCGCGGTGAAGATCGAACTGATCGGCACGCCGAGCGCCTGGGCTTTCCGGCGATCGATATCGAGATAGACCGACGGGTTGTTCGCCGAATAGGTGGTGAACACGTGCGAGAGCTTCTTGTCGCCGTTGGCCGAGACGATCATCGCCTTCAGCACGCTGTCGAATTTCTGCTGGCTGGCGCCGGAATCGTTCTCGAGTTCGTACTGAAACCCGCCATTGGTGGAGAGCCCGATGATCGGCGGCAGATTGAACGCCACCACATTCGCGCTGCGAAGATTGGCGGTAGCGCTGAACACATGATTGATCACCGCCTGCACCGAATCGCGCACCGCGGTGCGGTCGGCGAAAGGTTTCAGATGGGCGACCATGAACAGCGCGTTGGGTTCGGTCGCCTGATCGAGGATCGAGAATCCGTTGATCGCGATGGCGTCCTGAACCTGCGGGAATCCGTTCAATATCTTGGTGAGCTTGTCGGCAACCGCCTCGGTGCGCGGCAGCGAGGCGCCCGGCGGCAGCGTCGCCTGGATGAAAAATGCACCCTGATCCTCGTCCGGCAGAAAGCCGCCGGGCGTGATCGTGGTCATGAACAGGACGGCGACGCCGAACACGCCGATCACCAGAAGTCCGAGCCACGAGCGGCGGATCAGCTTCGTCACCGTGTTGGAATAGCCGTCGCGCGCGCGGTCGATGCCGTTCAGCACCCGGCCGAGTATGCCACGCCGCTGATGCTGCGGGCGTAGGAAAATCGCGCACAAAGCCGGCGACAGGGTGAGCGCGTTGGTCGCGGAAATCAGCATCGCGATGCTGATCGTCACCGCGAACTGGGTGAACAGCAGCCCCGACAGTCCCGGAATGAACGCGACCGGCACGAACACCGAAAGCAGCACCAGCGAGATCGCGATGATCGGCGCCTGGATCTGCGCCATCGCCACCTTGGCGGCTTCGCGCGGCGACATCTCGGGGTTTTCCATCATCACCCGCTCGACGTTTTCCACGACGACGATCGCGTCGTCGACCACGACGCCGGTGGCGACCACCAGCGCCAGCAGCGTGATCGTGTTCGCCGAATAACCGAACGATAGAAGGAAGGCGAAGGTGCCGATCAGGGCGACCGGCACGACCACGGTGGGAATGATCGTCGCGCGCCACGAGCCAAGGAACAGAAACACCACCAGAACGACGAGAAGGAACGCTTCGCCGAGGGTCTTTTCCACCTCGTGTATGGTATCGAGGACGAAGCTGCTGGAATTATAGACTGTCGTGGTCGCGAGGCCCTTGGGGAAACGCTTGGAAAGTCGCGCGAGGGTTTTCTCCAGCGCGTGCGAGGTCGCGACCGCATTGGCGCCCGGTGTGAGGAAAATGCCAATGGCGACGCCGTTATTGCCGTTGATCTTGTCGATCTGGCTTTCGCTCTGCGCGCCGAGGGTGATTTTGGCGACATCCTTCAGCCGCAGCACCGAGCCGCTCTGGTTGCCGCGAATCACGATGTCGCCGAACTGCCTGACCGAACTCAGCCGTCCCTGGGTCTGCACCGAAAGCTGGTATTGCTGATTTTTGCCGATCGGCATGAGGCCGATCGTGCCGACCGGCGCCTGCACATTCTGATCCTCGATCGCGCCGATCAGGTCGGACGGCGTCAGGCCGAGCTCGGCCAGCCGGTTGGTGTTGAACACCACCCGCATCGAATAATTCTGTGCGCCGAACACGAAGGCCTGGCCGACGCCGGGCACGCGCGAGATCGTATCGAGCAGGTTGATGGTGACGTAGTTGGAAATCTGCAGCGGGGTGAGCTGGTTGCCGGGGCTGTAGAAGAACTGGAAGGCGAGCACCGAGGAGGAGCGCTTGCGGATGGTCAGCCCTTCCTTCTGCACCTCGCTCGGCAACTGGCTCAGCGCCTGCTGCACCGCATTGGTCACGTTCACCGTGTCGATATTCGGATCCGACCCCAGCGCGAAGCTGACGGTGAGGTTGTAGCTGCCGTCATTGGCGCTGGTCGAGGACATGTAAAGCTCGTGATCGAGCCCGTTGACCTGTTCCTCGATCGGCTCGGCGACGGTATCCTCCACGACCTTCGCGGAAGCGCCCGGATAGTTCGCGGTCACCTGCACCTGCGGCGGTACGATGCTCGGGAATTGAGCGACCGGGATATGGGTGAGCGCGAGCAGCCCGGCGATCACCAGGATCAGCGCGATGACGACGGCAAAGCGCGGCCGGTCGATGAAGAAGGCGGGAATCACCGGATCAGCCCTGGGCCAGCTTCGGCGCGACGGTCTCGGGCTTGACCGTAATACCGGGGTGAACCTTCTGAATGCCGTCGACGATCACCCGGTCGCCTTGTGCGATGCCGCTCGCGATCGTCGCGGTCGCGGGCGTTGTCTGCGTGAGAGTCACGGCCTGGCGCACAACGACATTCCTGGCGTTCAGAGCGAGAACGTAATCGCCGAGCTGGTCGGCGAGCACCGCATCGCGCGGCAGAACGATCTGCTGCCGCGGGTGCTTGCTGCGCACGACCACGGTGACGAATTCGCCGCTGGTCAGCTCACGGTTGCCGACCTTCGCATGGCCCAGCCCTGGTATCACCGGATTGGGAATCGTGCCCTGCAAAGCGAGGCTGTCGGTGCTCCGGCTGATCTGGTTGCTGGTGAAATCGAGCGTGCCCACCTGCTTGTCCATGCGCCCATCGGGCAGGCGCAGGCGCAGCTCCACGGCGTCGAGCCCGCCTTGGGTCACGAATTCGTGGCGCAGTTTCAGCGCCTCGCGTGCGGGCATCGAGAAGGTCACGTTGATCGGATTCTGGCTGACCACAGTGGCGAGGGTTCCCGTGGTCGGGCTGACCACGTTGCCGACATTGACGTTGGTTGGCCCGATTCGGCCGTCGATCGGCGAGCGGATCTGGGTGTAGCTCAGATTGATCGCCGCGGTTTCGCGCTGCGCCTTCGCCGAGGCAAGCTGTGCGGCGTCGCTTTCCTCGGTCGCGCGCGCATCGTCATAGGTCGATTGTTGCCCGGCCGGCGTATGCAGCAGGCTGCGGGCGCGCCCGAGCGCAATCTTCGCGTTGTCCAGCGTCGCCTGCGCCGAGGTGACCGCCGCATTGGCCTGATCGAACGCCGCCTGATACGGGCCGGGTTCGATAACGTAGAGCAACTGGCTCTTTTTCACCGTGCCGCCCTGATGGAACAGGCGCTGTTCGAGATAGCCGGTAATGCGCGGCACCAGTTTGACGATGCGGGTTGCCTGAATCCGGCCGATATAGCTCCGCTCCTGATAGACCGGGATTTTTTTCGCGACCATCACGCCGACGGACGGCGGCGGCGGAGCCGCCGCGACCGCATGCGCCCCCCCGAACGCCATCACCCCGAGCAGGAGGGCGGACGCCACGCGACTCCGGCTTTCGGCACGAGTTTTCGTCAGCAGACGCATCAACGACCTCTTTCAGGACAGGACCGGATGGCCCCAAAATCGGGAGTGTCCTGCCGCCCGGCAAGACCTGCGACCGATGGCCGATAGTTCAGAGGGCGATTTGCGGTCCGAAACCGGCGCGTTTTCGCGTCAGTTCAGGCCGGTCGCACCCTATGGGCACTATTCCTGTCGTAGAAATCGGTAATCGGGCGAGACGGCGCGGTCAATCGGACCGCGCTAGTGTGGTGGTTCTGAAGTTCCTACGCATATGCGGCGGCGATTTTAGGAACTTCAGAACCAAAAACCACACTAGACTCAAATGGTTGCTAGTGTCCTTTCGATTCGGACGTTCGTATGGTGCCGGGTTTGATGATAACGAACGTCCGAATCGGGACACTAGCCCCGACACATTTCGTAACAAGACGCGGTCAGAAGCTGAGTTGCGTCGCCTGCATGACCTGCGGCAGGTGGCGGATCGCGATCAGCGCCGCCTCCGGCAAGGGCTCGTCGATCGAGATCAGGCAGACCGCGTCGCCGGCCGGCGCCGAACGGCCGAGATGGAAGGTCGCGATATTGATCCCCTCATCGGCGAGAATCGCGCTGCATTTGGCGATGAAGCCCGGCTTGTCCTGGTTGGTGACGTAAAGCATGTGGCGGCCGAAATCCGCCTCGACCTTGATGCCCTTCACCTCGACGAGGCGCGGTTTCGAGCCGCCGAACAGCGTGCCCGATACGGTGCGGGTCTGGTCGTCGGTCGTAACCGAAACGCGGATCAGGGTCTGATATTCGCTGTCCCGGTCATGCACGGTTTCGGACAATTCAATGCCGTGGTCGCGCGCGAACACCGGCGCGTTGACCATGTTCACCCCCTCCATCACCGGCGCGAGCAATCCGGCGAACAGCGCCGCCGAAAGCGGGCGATGATTGAGATGCGCCGCCGCCCCCTCGTATTCGATGCCGACCTGCCGGATCACGCCCTGCCGCGCCTCGGTCAACTGGCCGGCAAACCCGCCGAGCAACTGGCAGAGTTCCATATAGGGTTTCAGGCGCGGCGCATCCTCGGCCGAAACCGAGGCCATGTTGACCGCGTTGGTCACCGCGCCGGTCAGCAGGAAGTCGCTGATCTGCTCGGCCACCTGCAGCGCCACGTTCTCCTGCGCCTCGTTGGTCGCGGCCCCGAGATGCGGCGTGCAGACGACGTTTTCCAGGGCAAACAACCGGTTATCCGTCGCGGGCTCGGTTTCGAATACGTCGAGCGCCGCGCCGGCGACATGCCCGGACCGCAAGGCCTCGTATAGCGCGGCTTCGTCAACCAACCCGCCGCGCGCGCAATTGACGATGCGCACACCTTTCTTGGTTTTCGCCAGCGCCTCGCGCGAGAGGATGTTACGGGTCTGCTCGGTGAGCGGCGTGTGCAGCGTGATGAAATCCGCCCGCGCCAGCAGCGCGTCGAGCTCGATTTTTTCCACCCCGAGCGCGGTCGCGCGGGTTTCGGTCAGATAAGGATCATAGGCGATGACGCGCATTTTCAAGCCAAGCGCGCGTTCGGCGACGATCGAGCCGATATTGCCGGCACCGATCAACCCCAGCGTCTTGTTGGTCAGCTCGACGCCCATGAAGCGGTTTTTCTCCCACTTCCCCGCCTTGGTGGAGACGGAGGCTTCGGGCAACTGGCGCGCGAGCGCGAACATCATGCCGATCGCGTGTTCGGCGGTGGTAATCGCATTGCCGTAGGGCGTGTTCATCACCACCACGCCGCGCGCGGTCGCCGATTTGACATCGACGTTATCGACGCCGATGCCGGCGCGGCCGATGACTTTCAGATTGCGCGCGACATCGAGCAATTCCCGCGTCACTTTGGTCGCGGAACGGATCGCCAGCCCGTCGAACTCGCCGATAATGGCGCGCAACTCGGCCGGCGTAAGGCCGGGCTTCGTCGTGACCTCGATACCGCGCTGCTTGAAAATCTCGATCGCGGCGGGCGACAGCTTGTCGCTGATCAGAACTTTCGGCATTTTTCTTCAGACTTTCGCAATGGTTTCGGCGGCCACGCTGTCGATCGCCCAATCGATCCAGGGCAGCAGGGCCGCGATGTCCGAGGTCTCCACGGTGGCGCCGCCCCAGATGCGCAGGCCGGGCGGCGCATCGCGATAGGCGCCGATGTCGAAGGCGACGGCTTCGGAGTCCAGAAGTGTGGTGATTCGCTTCGCCGCCTTTGCCTGCGCCGCGTCGTCGAGGCCGGCAAACCACGGCGCCGCGATGGTCAGGCAGATCGAGGTGCAGGAACGGATGGCCGGATCTGCGGCGAGAAACGCGACCCGGTCATTCGTCGCGACCCAGGCGGCGATCGCCGCGAGGTTCGCTTCGCTGCGGGCGATCAGTGCGGGCAATCCGCCGACGCTCTCGGCCCAGCGCAGCCCGTCCAGCGCGTCTTCCACCGCGAGCATCGACGGCGTGTTGATGGTTTCGCCGGTGAAGATACCCTCGATCAGTTTCCCTCCCGAAATCAGCCGGAAAATCTTCGGCAGCGGCCAGGCAGGCTTGTGGCTGTGCAGCCGCTCGACCGCGCGCGGCGACAAAGCCAGCATCCCGTGCCCGGCTTCGCCGCCGAGCACTTTCTGCCAGGACCAGGTGACGACATCGAGCCGGTCCCACGGCAGATCCATCGCAAAGGCGGCGGAGGTCGCGTCGGCGATCACCAATCCCTGACGGTCGGCGGCGATCCAGTCGCCGTTCGGGATGCGCGCGCCGGAGGTGGTGCCGTTCCACGCCAGCACCAGATCATGGCTGAAATCGACCGAAGCGAGATCGGGCAATTTGCCATAGGGCGCCGAAAGCACGCGCGCATCCGCGAGTTTCAGTTGCTTGACGATGTCGGTCGCCCAGGCTTCGGAAAAACTCTCGAACGCCAGCACGTCGACCGGGCGCGCGCCGAGCATCGACCACAGCGCCATTTCGACCGCCCCGGTGTCGGAGGCGGGAACGATGCCGAGCCGCCAGTCCGCCGGAAGGCCGAGGATCGCGCGCGAGCGGGCGATCACTTCGGCGAGCTTCGCCTTCGGCTCCTTCGCCCGGTGGCTGCGGCCGAGCAGCGCGCCTTCGAGGGCGGCGAGCGTGAAGCCCGGCCGTTTGGCGCAGGGGCCGGACGAGAAATTCGGATTGCGGGGGTGAAGATGCGGTTTCGCGGGCGTGGCCGCTGTGGCGTCTGCCATCGATGGTCTCCCTTGCAGAAGAATAGCGCCCCGGTGGGGGGGCGTGACCCACCGGTAGGTTTATCCGCCTTCCCGTCAGGCCGCAAGAGGTCGCCTTGCCGCTCCTGGGGGCTTGCCCGAGGAGCAAAGATCGTTGACATAACGAAAGTTAATATATATAACAAATTTTGCTTGTCATGGGAGGTTGGATTGCCGCAAATCGGTTCCGCATCATTGTCTGACTCGCCGCTGCCGCCGCGCCTCGACAAATGGGAGGCTGGCATCGATCAGGCGGCGTGCGACCCGCGCTGGTAGCAATATGATCGAGACATCCTCTCAATCGTCGGTGACTATAATCGGCATCTTGCCGATACGCCCGGCTATGTGTCTCTCGACTGGGAGGTCGTGAAGGCAATGCTTTTCGTTGAGACAGGACCTATACAGCGCGATTGGAAAACGAAGCCAATGCAGATTGGCAATCAGGGTGATCCGGGTCTTCGTACCCTGATGACCGCAGGCAGCAAGTTGCCGACCATCGTACCGGCGAACCTCCTCGCGCATCTTTCTTCTGTGTCGGCGGTGAGCAATGGACAGATGAACATCGTGGCGGGCGTCGGCTACCTGTTGCTACGCGCCGCTCGCTGGGAACAAGGTATCAAAATCATCCACAAAACCCTGGGGCACGTCACGGTGAAGCCAGGCGATACCCTTTCCAGTATTGCTCGTGCGGTTGGTTCCACGGAAGCCTTGCTGCAAAAACTCAACCCATCGGCCAGTCCGCGCGATTTGAAAATCGGCACGGTATTGACCTACCAGAGAGCCACGAGCGACCACGTCATCATTGGCAGGCGTTCGATTAACGGCTCGTTTATAATGAGCAATTATAACGGTTTGGGTGATCGCGACTACGCCAGGAAATTCGACTATGCGTTTACTTTCTTGAAGAAACACCGAAAATTGCCGCCATGGCTGCCCCCGTCCCCAAGTTGACCCGTTGCGTTGCCCTAAGCGCCGCACTTCTGCTCGCGCCTATGATCGCGGGCGCCCATGGCTTCATCGGCGTGTTCCATGGTCAAGGCACGGGGTGCTGGGGCGGACTTTACGTGCGGACGAAGACGGTTCAATGGACTACGCCGTATTCGAGTTGCGGCCCCACAAAGTACAAGATTATCGACATGAAATTGAAAAAAAATTGAGTCTAGGAAGTTACATTGTTTTTTCTTTAAAAGAAAAAAGTAATCTTTGAAGATACAAGATAATTGGTCTATATTTTTATAGTCTAAGCCGGATTTACGGAGCAGATTGGGTGGCTGCAGGTTTTCAAAATCGGCAAGATTATAGAAAATTTACAGCTTCTGACATATTATCTAGTAAATCCGTGCCGTCTTCCATATTGTTGTGCGACATGCCGGACCAAAATATTTCATTTGGAAAAAATTCATCATAATGCCCTATTCAAATCGACTCGAAATTTTCTGCCATGGCCGCCATCACACCCTCCGCTGATTCAATGTTTCGCGATCTGCCGACATTGGAGCCTGACGGCCTCGCGGACCGTCAGGCCATCGCGTCATCAATCCCCCGCCGCGGTGCGTGCCGAGATCGGCATCCGCGAGGCGGGCAGCAGGGTTTGTGCCACCGGCAGCGCGCGCGGCGCCCTTTCCGGCAGGGCGGCAATCACCGACACCGCGACCGATGCCAGATAGGGCAGGGACTGGGTGAACAGTACCAGACACCAGAGCTTCGATTCCGGCGTCGCCCAGTGATGGCCGATGCCCACGCCGAGCAGCGCCGCCCAGGTCAGCACGAGGAGGACAAGCTCCTCCCGCGCCATCACCAGCCCCTGCACGAGGGCCGGCGCATCCTTCATTTTCGGGGTGCGCAGGAACGGCAGCCTGTTGGTGAACAAACCCTTCCACACCGCCTTGCCGATCGTGTGCGACAGCGCCAATCCGGCAACCGCCGCGCCGATCCGGTCGCGCCAGCCGCACGGCACACGGGCGGAATACAGCGCCAGAATCTGCACGATCTTGAAGGCGAACAACCCGATCGAGGGCAGCATGAACAGGAGGATCGGGAATTCGAACCGTACCGGATCGAGGATCAGCCCCGCCGACCACGCGAGCCCCAGCATCAGGAAGGCGAGACCCAGCGCATCGCCGATCCAGGGCAGCCAGCCGGTGACGAAATGCCAGCGCTGGCCGATGGTCAGCGAGCGGTCGAACGGCGAGAGCAGCGCCTTCCAGTGCCGGCGCGAAATCCGCATCGCGCCATAGGCCCAGCGGTAGCGCTGCTTGCGGAAGGCGTTGAAGTCGTCCGGCATCACGCCCCGGCCGAAGCTGCGCTTGGAATAGACCGCGTCATACCCGTCGCGGAACAGGCGCAGGCCGAGCTCGCTGTCCTCGGTGATGCACCACTCGGCCCAGCCCCCCGCTTGATCGGAAGAGCCTTTCACCAGCGCGTCGCGGCGGATCAGCGTCATCGTGCCGTGCTGGATGATCGCGTTGCGCTCGTTGCGATTGACCATGCCGACATGGAAGAACCCGGCATATTCCCAGAACATCATGCGCTTGAAGATCGAGCCGTCATTGTCGCGATAATCCTGCGGGCTCTGGGTGAAGCCCACGCGCGAATCGGCGAAGGCGGGCACCATGCAGCGCAGCCAGTCGGGATCGACGATGTAGTCGCTGTCCAGCACGCCGACGATTTCGGCATCCGGGCTGGTCTCGCGCAGCGCGAAATTCAAGGCACCCGCCTTGAACCCCGGATATTTGCCGAGGGTGAAGAAGCGGAATTTCGGCCCCAGCCGCGCGCAATGCTCGGCAACCGGCTCCCAGGCGCGCGCATCGGCGGTGTTGTTGTCGATCACCAGCACCTCGTAATCCTCGTAATCGAGGGCGGCGAGCGCGTTCAGCGTCTGCTTCACCATCTCCGCCGGCTCGTTGCAGATCGGCAGATGCAAGGAAACCTTCGCAAGCTTCGTTCCCTGCGGAGCAGGGACGGGTTCAAAGTGCCGCTTGTGCACTCGGCCGAACAGGGTTTCGGTCAGGTCGAAACTGTCGGCGATCAGCAGGAACAGCAAAAGCGCCTGGCCGGCGGCGAGCGTGGTCCAGACGGCGGCGGCCGACCAGGATAGATAGGTCTCGCCCATGGTCATCAGCAGCATCGCCAGCGCCGCGCCGAATCCCTGCACCAGGGCCGCGAAAATCAGCTTGCCTTGAACGCGCAGATCAGGTCGGCGCGACAGCAGCAGAAGCGTAATCAACATCGCCAGGGCGGCACTGCCGGCCGCCCAGGGCAGCCAGGCTCGGTTCGGCGTCACCGGGCCGGTCAACGACCATTTCGGCTGGCGCGACAGCGACCACATGCCCCAGTAGCCGGCGGCGCGGCCCTCGAAACTGGTTTTCCAGGGCTGGTCGAATGCCTCCATCACGAAATACTGGAGATGCTGCTTCTGCGCGACATTGAAGAAATCCCGCAGGAACGTCGCCTGCAGCACGCGTGAGGCACGGGCCGCGCCGATATCGATGCCGTCGGACGGCCAGCCGATCTCGCCGATCACCACGCGCTTGCCGGGGAACGCCCGCTGCACCTGATGCAGCCGGTGCAGGGCATAGGCGATCGCGTCCTTCTCCGGCACACCCTCCCAATACGGGAGCAGATGCACGGTGATGAAATCGACCGATTTGGCGAGCGCCGGGTGATGCAGCCAGACATGCCACGGCTCGGCGGTGGAAACCGGCACATGCACGCGCGATTTCACGTAGCGGATATCGGCGGCGAGCTGATCGACCGTCAGGTTGCGGCGCAGAATCACCTCGTTGCCGACCATCACCGCCTTCACGTCCCGGTTGGCGTTGGCGACTGCGACCACCTTGTGCAGCTCGCGCGCATTGGCGCGGAGATGCTGATCGAGCCACGCGCCGAGCGTGACGTTCAGATGATATTTCGCGGCCAGCGCGGGAATCCGCCCGAGATCGCCCTGCACCGTATAGGTGCGGATATCGCGGGTTTTCGTCGCGACCAGCGCGAGGTCCGATTTGATCTGCGCGATCGTGGGATAGACATTGCTCTGCGGGCTCTCGCCGGCATGAAACGGCGAGAAGGCGAAACCGCCGATCTCGCCGCGATAGGCCGGGATGTTGGCGACCGGACGGTTGAGCGCCGCCCAGATGCCGAATGTCGCTGCGGCGGCGCCGATCGCGGCGAACCAGGTGCCGGGGTTGCGCCAGCCGCCACGCGTGCGCGAGCGGCTGACGAGCGGAGCGAGCGGGCGAAGTTGGGCGTGATGCGTCATGAACGGTCATCCGGTTGGCAGCGCAGGGAGCCTCCTGCGTTGCCTCGCAGATGCGTGTGCAGTGAGGCATTGCCCCGGCTAGATTATGGCGGAAGCATGGCATTCGATACGGTTTCAACACGTCAGCCGTGCTATCCGTTCCGGCTTTCCCGAACGCCCTTGAAATGGTCTATGCTGGGCGGAAATCGCGCGGAATCTCAAGGTCGTCATGCAGATCGTTGTCGAAATTGGTTTTTTGTTCCTGTTGATTTTGCTGAACGCGGGTTTCGCGCTGGCTGAGATGGCGCTGGTCTCGTCGCGCCGTGCCGCCCTCGCGCTGCTCGCGCAAAAACACGTCCGCGGCGCCGTCCACGCACGGCTTCTGGCCGAGGCGCCAGACCGTTTCCTGCCCACCGTGCAGATCGGCATCACCGCGATCAGCATCATGACCGGCGTGGTCGGCGGCGCCAAGCTCGCCACCGCGCTCACCCCGCTGCTCCGCCGCGTCGCATTCATCGCGCCGGCGGCGGGCACGGTCGCGCTAATCATCACAATCGTCCTGGTGACGTTTCTCACCCTGGTCTGCGGCGAACTGGTGCCCAAGCAGCTCGCCCTGCGCAACGCCGAGCGGATCGCCTGCGCGGTCGCCTGGCCGATCGACATGTTCGCCCGCGTCGCCGCCCCGGCCGTCTGGCTGCTGGGCGCGACCTCCGATCTTCTGCTCCGCGCCTTCGGTCCCGCCGATCCGCACCGTCGGGCGATCAGCGAGGAGGAGCTGAAAGCCATCCTCGCCGAGGGCACCGCGTCCGGGATGCTGGAATCCGAGGAGCGCGACATGATGGAGCGGGTGATGCGGCTTGCCGACAAGCCGGTGCGCGCGATCATGACGCCGCGCCAGGACATCGCCTGGCTCGACCGTACCGCGCCGCGCGGCCAGGTGATCACCGCCCTCAAGGCCGCGCCCCATTCGCGCTTCGTGGTGTGCGACCGCAGCATCGACAACGTGGTCGGCATCGTCCAGGCCAAGGACATCCTGGACCGGATGCTGGACGGCAAGGACATCTCGATCGCCACGTCGCTGCGTCAGCCGCTCGCGGTGCCGGACGCGATCTCCGCGCTCGACGCGCTGGAACGGCTGAAAGCCGATCCGCTCGGCGTCGCCTTCGTACTCGACGAATATGGCAGCTTTGAAGGCATGGTCACGGTCGGCGATCTTCTGGAAGCTATCGTCGGCGATGTCGAGGAGCCCACCCACGCCGAAGGGGGCGAAACCGTGCCCGAACGATTCGAGCTCGACGGGCTGGAGCCGATCGACGAGGTCGCGCATCGTCTCCGGCTGATCGAGCTTCCCGCGCACGGCTCCTACCACACGCTCGGTGGTTTCCTGCTCGCTCTGCTGAAACGGGTGCCACGCCAGGGCGACGCCATCGCCTTCGGCGGCTGGCGCTTCGAGGTGCTGGCGATGAACGGTCGCCGGGTCGAGCGCGTCCGCATCAGCCGCGACCCGACGGCAGTGACGTAGGATTTTGACGTACCCTCGGCACTGACTTGACTGTTATGGCGTCCGTTTCCCCCGCGCATAAGCGTAGCTGGCCGGCGGCAGAAGATAGAGCAGCGTCAGCCCCACGCAGACCCCGAGTCCGAGTCTGACATCCACAAGGCAGAGCAGTACGGCCCCGAGATAGATCGCGACCGTGCCGGCATATTGGATGGTCAGATGGTGCAGGAAGGCAGACTCCAGGCGCGGGTGAACCAGTCTGCGTCCCGTGGTGGCGTAGAGCCACATGAGCAGCCAGGTGCATGCCGGAAGCAGGAGGCCGACTGCGTAGAAGGTCGCCGCCGTCGTCCGGTTCGCCGCATCGAGCATGTAATTTCCCAAGGTCGCTGTCGGAAACGGCAGAAAGGAAATCGTCAGCAGGAACAGCAGGTTCAGAAGGTTGAGCGTGTGATTGGTCCGCGTGAACAACTTGAAAATGTAATGATGATTCGCCCAGTAGATGCCGATCATGGTGAAGCTGAGGAGATAGCTGAAATAGGACGGCCAAAGCCCGGTCAACGAGCCGAGAAGGCTGAACGGCCGCGACGATCCATGGGCGTGCGGCACCTTGATCTCCAGGATGAGCAGCGTGATCGCAATGGCGAAAACGCCATCGCTGAACGCCTCGACGCGCCCGGTGTCCCGCTCCGTGGCCGCCGGCGGTATGTCGTGCCCATCCTCGGATCGCGGCTTCGAGTTCATGGCGACACCGCCCCCGGCCTAGTTTTCCGCGCGTTCCAGCGCGGCGCGATCCCACCGCGCCAGCCCGGCGGCCGCGTCGTAACTGCTCCGCAGGAACGCCATCAGGTGGTCATCCGGCGACGCCGCCCGACGGACCGCATCGTAGGGCAGGATGAACTGTCTGAGGCTTTCGCTGTAGAACGCGTCATTCGGGCGAACCGGCGCTGCCGCAAATCCCGGCGGCTCAGGATAGGCATAGCTGTAGAACGCGGGCTGGCCGAATCCCCCATTGCCCGGCCAGAAGCCGCAACTGCTCACCTCATGCGAATATGCCTCCCGCATGACCCACGCCCCGAGGTTGGGAGAGTTGCTGGTCAGCGGCGGCGCGGAACGCCCGGAAAACCGGGTGACCGCCAGATCGAAACTCCCCCAGAAAAAATGCACCGGACTCGCCTTGCCGAGGAATGGCGATCGAAACCGGCTGCAGATCCGGTGCGCCTGGACCAGAATGCGCCAGAAGCGGTGGGCGTATTCCGGGTCGTAGAAGCCATGCTCCCGATCCTGCTCGAACGGGATGGCATCCGGTATCTCGACCGGCATGGTCCAAATCCGGGTCTCCAGCCCAAGCCCGCGCAGCCGGCCCATCACCTCGGCGTAAAAATCGGCGACGGTGCATGGACCAAGTCGGATCATTTCGGTCGCGCCGTCGCTCGTCCGAAGCGTCAGGCAATGGTCGATGAAATCGAAGTCGATCTGAAAGCCGCGGGAACCGTGGGCGATCGGCGAGGTGGTCAGCCCCCGGCTGGTCACATAGAGCGTCGCCTGCCACCAATGGTTGATCATCGGCGCATGGGCGAGGCGGATTTTCCCGACCACCTGGGTCCAGAGATGAAGCGTGGCGCAGGTATCCTCCCACGCCGAGAGCGGAAGCTCTGGCCACGCGTCCAGAGCGGAGCATTGGGGCGGATCATTCATCATGTCTTCCCTTCGACTCCGTCACAGACCTTTACCATATCACAAGCCGGGCGAAATTTTGCGGGAAAGCGGGCAGTGGAGCGAACCAGAGCCGGAATCGTCGGTGCTTGGCGCAAGAAGGCCGCCCGGAGCCAACGTCAAGAAATCATCGAGACCATGACCATCGGCTGCCCATTCTACGGCCAGCCCTAATTTACTGGTGCGGATGGCGGGACTTGAACCCGCACGCCCTGTCGGGCAACAGATTTTAAGTCTGCTGCGTCTACCGATTCCGCCACACCCGCCGCGCCGGTCTCCTGCCACGGGCGCGCCGTCCGTGGCAAATGTCCCGCTTCAGAACCCGCAGGCGACGCGCGCACTGTTCCCGCGCGCGAGGTTGCGGAACCGCGCCAGCGCGAGCAGCGGGAAGAAGCGCGGATAGCCGTGATAGCGCAAATAGAATACGCGCGGGAACCCGACCGCGTTATAGGGTTTCTCGCGCCAGGAGCCATCCTCGTCCTGCGCCGATTGCAGCCAGTCGATGCCGCGCGCCACCGACGGATGCCCGGCCATGCCCGCCGCCATCAGCCCGAGCAGCGCCCAGGCGGTCTGCGACGGCAAGCTTTCATGATACTCGCCGGGCGGCGCATGGGCATAGCTCTCGCAATCCTCGCCCCAGCCGCCATCCTCGCGCTGGCGCGCGATCAGCCATTCGGCGGCGCGCCGGATCATCGGCGAATCATGCGGCAGGCCTGCAGCGTTCAGCGCGCACAAAGCGGACCACGTGCCGTAAATATAGTTGGTGCCCCAGCGGCCGAACCAGGAGCCGTCCGGCTTCTGCTCGCGCCGCAGATAATCCACCCCGCGCGCGATCGCCGGCCGATCCTCGGGATGACCGAGCTGGGCCAGGAACGACACGCAGCGCGCGGCGACGTCGGCGGTCGGCGGATCGAGCAGGGCGCCGTGATCGGCGAAGGGGATGTGGTTGAGATAGTCGAATTCGTTGTCGGAATCGAAGGCGCCCCAGCCGCCGGATTTGCTCTGCATCCCGAGAATCCACAACCGCGCCCGTTCCACCGCCTCGCGATGCGCGGGGTCGCCGGCGCGGTCGAGCAGCATCCCCACCACGGCGGTATCGTCCACGTCCGGGTAATAAGCGTTGTTGTACTGGAACGCCCAGCCGCCCGGCGGCGCGTCCGGCTTGCGATAGGCCCAGTCGCCTTTCACATCGAGCACCTGGCGGGGGATCAGCCAGTCGCAGGCGGCGGCGACGTGCGCATCCTGCGCCCCGGCCGCCTCGGCCAGTGCGTGGGCGGCGAGCGAGGTATCCCACACCGGCGACAGGCAGGGCTGGACATAGATCCCGCCCGGAATCCGCGCGGCGGCATCGGTCACCAGCTTGTGCACCGAGGCCCAGGCAATGGCGTAATCGGGGTGGTCCGGCGCATAGCCGAGCGTATCGAACATCATCACCGCATTGGCCATGGCGGGATAGATGCCGCCCAGCCCATCCTCGCCGTTCAGGCGCGGGGTGATGAAGTCGATCGCGGCCTGGATCGCGCGCTTGCGCGACCGAGATGGGAAATGCCGCTCCAGCGGGCGCAGCACGGTGTCCAGCGCCTTGAACGCATTGCCCATCCACGATTTGTAGGGGCCGCGAATATAGTCGCGCACCTGCTCGGGCGGGGTAACGAACAGCTCGTCGATCCGCACGTCGCGCGGGTTGCGCGCCACCGGCCGCTCGGTCATCAGCACCAGCAGCGGCGCGATCACCGTTCGCGACCAGTAGCTGATTTTCCACATGGTGATCGGGAACCAGCCCGGCAGAAGCATGATCTCGACCGGCATGACCGGACAGGCTCGCCACGGCACCGCGCCGTACAAAGCGAGCTGGATGCGGGTGAACACGTTGGTGCGCTCGGCTCCGCCGCGCGCCAGGATCGCGGCGCGGGCGCGGCGCATATGCGGCGCCTCGGGATCGTCGCCGATCGCCTTGAGCGCGAAATACGCCTTCACGCTGGCCGAGATATCCATCGCCCCGTCATGAAATAGCGGCCAGCCGCCGGGGTTCTGCGGCGAGTTTCCCTGAATCGCCCGCAGATACACGCCGATGCGGGCTTCGAGTTCGGGGTCGATCCGGTCGAGGAAATGCTCCAGCAGCACGTACTCCGCCGGAATCGTCGCGTCGGCCTCCAGCTCATACACATAATGGCCGTCCGGTTGCTGCTCGGCTGCGAGCCGTTCCTGGGCGCGGCCGATCGCGTCGTCGAGTTCGGCAAGGTCGGGTGACAATGTGGTCAGCATGGGTGCCGATATACCGGCGATCGCCGCACCGGGCCATAGCCGGTCGCGCGGTGCGGCGCGATCAGGGTCCGGCGGCGGCAACGCCGCGCGCGCGCCGGGCGAACCAGCTTTGGCCGGGCATCGCCATGAGCTGATCGACGCCCGAGGCGCGCGCCACCGTGCCGTCGCGCAGATAGGCTTCGTGCCGGGCTTCGATCGCATCGGGATCGTAGAGGTAGTTCACCATGACCCCGAAGGATTCGGCGATGCCGCGCGCCGACGGGTTGCCCAGCCAGTTGACTCGCTCCAGCCGCGCCCCGTTGCCCAGATGGAACCGGGCGACCGGATCGGGACGGGCGGCTTCCCGCACCTCGCTCGCCTTGAATCCGCCGGTCAGATAAAGCGCCGCGAATCGTAGCAAGGGCGCGCGCAGGGCACCGGCGAGCGATACGTCGCTCCACCAGTTCCTTGTCTCCAGGACCGTCTTCAGCAGATCGGCGTCGCGGGCCGGGTCCGGCGTCGGATCGGCGGCGATTCCCGCCGCGCGCATCAGCGTCTCGCGTTCTTCCGGCGCGAGCCAGGGCGCCGGCGGTACCGAAAGATCGAGCAAAGCGAGTGCCGCGCGGCGCAGGCCCGGTACCGGCGAAAGGGTGGAAAAACGCTTGAGGCGCGGCAATTCGGCCTGCAACTCCTCAACCACCTGCTTGATCAGGAAATTGCCGAAGGAAATTCCGCGCAACCCCTCCTGGCAGTTGGAAATCGAATAGAAAATCGCGGTATCCGCGCGTTCGGCGGCATCGTGCAGCGCGGCTTCGGCGGCAAGCTCCTCGGACTCGCGCGCGAGCAGCGGACCGATCGCCTCGGCGAGGCCCTTGACCAGTGCTACTTCGACGAAAATCAGCGGTTCGTCCGGCAGGGATGGGTGAAAAAACGCAAAACACCGCCGGTCCGGCGCCAGGCGGCGGCGCAGATCCTCCCAGCCCTGGATTTCATGAACCGCCTCGTATTCGATCAGCTTTTCCAGAACGAAGGCGGGGGTTCGCCAGTCGATTCGGCGCAGTTCGAGAAAGCCGCGGTTGAACCAGGAGGCGAACAGATGCCGCAAATCCGCGTCGAGCGGCCGGAGCGCTTGGTTGCGCGGCAATTCGGCGAGCGCGGCGCGGCGCATCGCGACCAAAGCGGCGGTGCCGCCCGGCGCCATGTTCATCCGGCGCAGCAATTCCTGGCGCGGCGGTTCGGCGGCATCGGCCAGCACGGTCGCGGTCTCCGCGCCCGGCGCCGCGAGATAGGCGCGCGCAGCTGTCTCCAGGCGGTCGTGATCGGGCTCGAAATGGGTGGCGAGAAACTCCAGAAAGCCGATCCGGTCGGCCGGCGAAAGTCCGCCGATCGCGCTCAGCAGCCCCGCCGCGAGGGCGGCGCCGGACGCCTCGCCCCTGCCGCCGAGCAGCGAATCGGCCAGGAGTTCGGCACGCTCGCGCGACGGCAGGTCGGCATTCGGGAAGGTGACGAAATGCCGCCCGTGCTCGGCGATCGACGACCACAGCCGGTCGAGCCAGGAGCGGGTCGGCCGGTCAGGCGGTACGGACGACAATGCTGGCTCGGCCATGCCCTGGTCTCCTTACGACGAGCGGTCCCTTACTATTAAAGGGCGATCGCCTATCGATACCAGAGCCGGCATGTGCGGTCAGCTTCTTTCGGCGAGCGTGTCCACCTTCGCCTGGGCGGTGATCAGCCGGTCGGAGGCGGCGCGGTAAGCGCTCGCGTCCGCCTCGTCCACCTCGCGATAGTCGGCCTCCGCGCGCGCAAGCTCGTCGGCGGCGTCCTGCGCGTCGAGTTCGGCGAGCTTCATGATCGCATCGGCGAGCACGGTGCAGCGCTCTTCGGTCACTTCGGCGAATCCGCCCGAGACGAAGTAGCGGTCGACCACGGCGTCGTTCTCATACAGATCGATCATGCCGCCGCGCAGGCTGGTGATCAGCCTGGAATGGCCCGGCAGAATGCCGAGATCGCCTTCAGTGCCGGGGATCACCACCATGTCCACCGGGCGCGCCAGGAGCAGCCGCTCCGGGCTGATGATTTCGAGAGCGACGGTCACGATCCGCTCCTCAAGCCGTCGTGTTGAGCTGATCGGCCTTCTTCACCGCGTCCTCGATGGTGCCGACCATATAGAACGCGGCTTCGGGCAGGTGATCGTATTCGCCGGCACAGATCGCCTTGAAGCTGCGCACCGTATCCTCGACGCGCACGAACAGGCCGGGTGAGCCGGTGAACACTTCCGCGACATGGAACGGCTGCGACAGGAAGCGCTCGATCTTGCGCGCGCGCGCGACGGTGAGCTTGTCGTCTTCCGACAGTTCGTCCATTCCCAGAATCGCGATAATGTCTTGCAGCGACTTGTAGCTTTGCAGAATGCGCTGAACCTCGCGCGCAACAGCGTAATGCTCCTCGCCGACGACGCGCGGATCGAGCGCGCGCGAGGTTGAATCCAGCGGATCGACCGCCGGATAGATGCCTTTTTCCGAAATCGCCCGGTTCAGCGTCGTGGTCGCATCCAGATGCGCGAACGAGGTCGCCGGTGCCGGATCGGTTAAATCGTCGGCGGGAACATAGATCGCCTGGACCGAGGTGATCGAGCCTTTCTTGGTCGAGGTGATCCGCTCCTGCAACGCACCCATGTCGGTCGCGAGAGTCGGCTGATAACCCACCGCCGACGGAATGCGCCCGAGCAGCGCCGAAACCTCGGCGCCCGCCTGGGTGAAGCGGAAAATGTTATCGACGAAGAACAGCACGTCCTGGCCTTCCTCGTCGCGGAAATATTCGGCGAGGGTCAGGCCCGACAGGCCGACCCGTGCGCGCGCCCCCGGCGGCTCGTTCATCTGGCCGTAGACCAGCGCGACTTTCGAGCCTTCGGTGGTGTTCTCGCCGAGCTTGATGACCCCGGCGTCGATCATCTCGTGATAGAGGTCGTTGCCTTCGCGGGTCCGCTCGCCGACACCGGCGAACACCGAGACGCCGCCATGCGCTTTCGCGATGTTATTGATCAGCTCCTGGATCAGCACGGTCTTGCCCACGCCGGCGCCGCCGAACAGCCCGATCTTGCCGCCCTTGAGGTAGGGTGCCAGCAGATCGACCACCTTGATCCCGGTGACCAGAATTTCCGCCGAGGTCGCCTGATCCTCGAAGGACGGCGCCTCGCGATGGATCGGGTAGGTCAGCTTCGCGTCGATCGGCCCGCGTTCGTCGATCGGCTCGCCGATCACGTTGAGAATCCGGCCCAGCGTCGCCGGCCCGACCGGCACGCGAATGCTATCGCCGGTGTCACCCACTTCGGCACCCCGCGCCAGACCGTCGGTGCTGTCCATCGCGATGCAGCGCACCGTGCGCTCGCCGATTTCCTGCGCCACTTCCAGCACCAGCCGGCGCTCGCCGACCTTGGTTTCCAGCGCGTTCAGAATGAACGGCAAGTCGCCCTCGAACTGCACATCGACCACAGGTCCCATGATCTGCGTGATCCGTCCGGTAATGTTTTTCGCCATGGTCCTGGTTCCCTGTATCGTCGTCTCAGAGCGCTTCCGCGCCGGAGATGATCTCGATCAATTCCTTGGTGATGTTCGCCTGCCGGGTGCGGTTGTAGTTCATCGTCAGGCGGTTGATCATGTCACCCGCGTTGCGCGTCGCGTTATCCATCGCGGTCATCTGGGCCGCCTGGAATCCGGCATTGCTTTCGAGCAGCGCGCGATAGATCTGCACCGCGAGGTTGCGCGGCAGCAGCCGTTCCAGCAGCGAGCCGTCATCCGGTTCGATCTCGTAATCGGCGGTATCGCCGTCGTCGTTCGCCGGCTCGCCGGCGCTGGCGGGAATCAGCGGCGTTTCGGCGACGGTCTGCACCATCACCGAGACGAACCGATTGAACATCAGCGTGCAGCGATCGAAGCCGCCCTCGTCGAATTCGGCGATGATCCGGTTGGCGATCGCTTCGGCATCAGTGAATTCGAGCGATCGGCGGCCGACGAAATTGACATCGCCGATCATCCGGTCGGCCATGTCGCGCCTCAGCGAATCGCGCCCTTTGCGGCCCACGGCGAACAGTTTCACCGTCTTGCCTTCGGCTTCCAGCGCACGCACGCGGTTGCGCACGGCCCGGCTGATCGAGGCGTTGAACGGCCCGGCGAGGCCGCGATCCGCGGTCACCGCGACGATCAGATGCGTCTTGTCCGCCCCGGTGCCGACCAGCAGCGCCGGCGCGTTCGGATTGCTCGCCGCGCCGCGCGCGAGTGCGGCCATCATCTTCGCCATCCGCGTCGCATAGGGCCGCGCCGCCTCGGCCTGCGCCTGGGCGCGGCGCAGCTTGGCGGCGGCGACCATTTTCATCGCCTTGGTGATCTTCTGCGTCGATTTGACGCTGGAGATCCGGTTGCGAAGCGATTTCAGGCTGGGCATCGGCCGGGTCCGTCGCTCACGCGAAGCTCTTCGCGAAAGACTGGATAAACTCGGTCAGCTTCGCCTCGACATCCTTCTTGATTTCGCGGTCGTCGCGGATCGACTTCAGAATCTCCGGCGCGCGGGCCTTCAGTTCCGAAATCAACTGGCTCTCGAAATCGCCGATCCGGTCGATCGGTACGTCGTCGAGATGGCCACGCGTTCCGGTGAAGATCGCCACCACCTGCTCCTCGACCGGCAGCGGCTTATATTGCGGCTGCTTGAGCAGTTCGGTCAGCCGCGCGCCGCGTGCCAGCAGCTTCTGGGTCGAGGCGTCGAGGTCGGAGGAAAACTGCGAAAACGCCGCCATCTCGCGATACTGCGCGAGATCGAGCTTGATCTTGCCGGCGACCTGCTTCATCGCCTTGATCTGCGCCGCCGAACCGACGCGCGACACCGAGGCCCCCACGCTCACCGCCGGACGGATGCCTTTGAAGAACAATTCGGTTTCGAGGAATATCTGGCCGTCGGTGATCGAGATCACGTTGGTCGGAATATAGGCCGCGATATCGCCTGCCTGGGTTTCGATCACCGGCAGCGCGGTCAGGCTGCCCGCGCCGAACTCGTCGGACATCTTGCACGCCCGCTCCAGCAGCCGCGAATGCAGATAGAATACGTCGCCGGGATACGCTTCGCGCCCCGGCGGCCGGCGCAGCAGCAGCGACATCTGCCGGTAGGCGACCGCCTGCTTTGACAGATCGTCATAGAAAATAACCGCGTGCATCGAGTTGTCACGGAAATACTCGCCCATCGCGCAGCCGGTATAGGGGGCGAGGAACTGCATCGGCGCGGGCTCGGAGGCGGTCGCGGCGACCACGATGGAATATTCCATCGCGCCGTTCTCTTCGAGGGTGCGCACCAGTTGCGCGACGGTCGAGCGCTTCTGGCCGATCGCGACATAGATGCAATAGAGTTTCTTGCTCTCGTCGTTCGTTTCGTTGCCTTGGGCGTTGATGATTTTCTGGTTGATGATCGTGTCGATGATCACTGCGGTCTTGCCGGTCTGGCGATCGCCGATGATCAGCTCGCGCTGGCCGCGCCCGATCGGGATCAGCGCGTCGATCGACTTGATGCCGGTCTGCATCGGCTCGTGCACCGATTTGCGCGGAATGATGCCCGGCGCCTTGACCTCGACCAGCCGGCGTTCGGTGGTCTCGATCGGGCCCTTGCCGTCGATCGGGTTGCCGAGCGCATCGACCACGCGGCCGAGCAATCCCTTGCCCACCGGCACGTCGACGATCTGCCCGGTGCGGGTCACGGTGTCGCCTTCGCGGATCGCACGGTCCTCGCCGAAAATGACGATGCCGACATTGTCGTTTTCAAGATTGAGCGCCATGCCCTTGACGCCGGCATTGGGGAAATCGACCAGTTCGCCAGCCATCGCGTTGGCAAGGCCGAAGACGCGCGCGATACCGTCACCCACCGACAGCACCTGTCCGGTCTCGGCGACATTCGCATCGGTGTCGAAACTCGCGATCTGACGCTTCAGAATCTCGGAGATTTCGGCAGGGCGGATCTCCATATCAGGCGGCTCCCTTCATCACATGGCGCAGGCGTTGCAGGCGCGATTTCAAACTCGTGTCGTACAGGCGCGAACCGATCTTGACCGACATGCCGCCGAGCAGCGCGGGATCGACGGTTTCGCGAATGACCACCCGGCCATACCCGGCTTCGGCGAGGCGTGCCGCGAGCTGCGCGCGCTGGGTGTCGGTCAGCTTGTGGGCGGTGGCGACCTCGGCGGTGACGATTCCGCGCTTCTCCGCGACAAAGCCGGCAAATCCCGAAATCAGCCCAGGCAGCTCGTGCAGCCTTCGATTGGCGATCGCGGTGGCGACAAAACGCTTCACCAGATCGGAAAAACCCTGGCTCGCCAGCACCGCATCCATCGCGCGTCCGGCCTCGGTCACGTCGATCGCCCGGCTTTCGATCAGCCGGCTCAGCGGTTCGGACTGGCCGATCAGCGCGCCGAGCGCCTCCATCTCCGCGATGGTCCGGTCGAGTTGCTTCTGCTCGTCGGCCAGTTCGTAGAGCGCGCGGGCATAGCGCTGCGACAGGCCGGACGGCCGCTCAGAAATGCCAGATGCTGACATGGTGGACGACAAGCGTGCGTTCCCGTTCCCGATGCGATTCGACGTTTCAGCCTCGGAACATTCCGGCCATGACCGTTCTCGGCATCACAGGCGCGGCTATCCGTCCGCCCTTTCGGCCGGCGTGCGGCGACTAGCATAGCCCCCATGCCCGCGCAACACATGCATTCACAGGAATGAGACCGGATCGATATCGATATCAACACGGGCCGCGCGCGGCACATCGGCCCGTTCGAGCCACGCGCGCAGGATCGGCTGCACCGCGACATTGCGCGGCGTGCGCAGCAGCAGGCGGCGCCGGTGCCGCCCGCGCAGCAGCGCGAACGGGGCGGGTGCCGGGCCGAGCACCAGCGCCTCGTCCGGCGGCGGCGCGGCGCGGGCGAGGGCGCTCGCGGCCGTATCGGCGATCCCGGAATCGGCGGCGCTCACGATCAGCGCGGCGAGCCGGCCGAACGGCGGCCAATGGCCGGGGGCGCGCAGCGCGGCTTCGGCGCGGCGAAATTGCGCGAGATCGCCGTCGATCAGCGTGCGCATCACCGGATGATCCGGCGCGAAGCTCTGCAGCAGCACGCGTCCCGGCACTCCCGCGCGCCCGGCGCGCCCGGCCACCTGATGCAGCAATTGCGCACTGCGTTCGGCGGCGCGCAGATCGCCGCCGGAGAGACCGAGATCGGCATCGACCACGCCCACCAGCGCCAGATCGGGGAAATGCCAGCCTTTCGCGATCATCTGGGTGCCGATGATCAGATCGACCTCGCGGTCGACAATGGCGCGCGCCGCCGCCGCCGCGTCATCGGGCGAAGCGATCGCATCGCTCGCCATCACGATGCGCCGCATATCGGGGAACAATTCAGCGGCTTCCTCGGCGATCCGCTCCACCCCAGGCCCGATCGGCGCCATGCTCTCGGCGGCGCCGCAGGATGGGCAGGTTTCCGGCAAGGCCTCGGTATGGCCGCAATGATGGCACAGCAGGCCCGCCGGCGCGCGGTGCGCCACCAGCCACGCGGTGCAGTTCGGGCAGGTGATCCGGTGTCCGCAGGCGCGGCACAGGGTCAGCGGCGCATAGCCGCGCCGGTTCAGGAACAGCATCGCCTGACCGCCCCCCGCCAGGGTCGCGGCCAGGGCGTCGGTCAGCACAGGGGAGAGGAATTTTCCGCGCGGCGGCGGGAATGCGCGAAGGTCGATCGCCGCGATCGCCGGCAATGCCGCGCCGCCATGCCGCGCCGCGAGAGTGATATGCGCATAGCGCCCGGAGTCCGCGTTCACCGCCGATTCCAGGCTCGGCGTGGCGGAAGCCAGGATCGCCGCCGCATCGGCCAGCCGCGCGCGCACCACCGCCATGTCGCGCGCGTGATAGGCCACGCCGTCCTCCTGCTTATAGGCGGATTCGTGCTCCTCATCGACGACGACGACCCCGAGATCGGCGAAAGGCAGGAACAGGGCAGAACGCGCGCCGACCACCAGCCGGCTCGCGCCGCGCGCCACGGCGTGAAAATTCGCCCGCCGGACCGACGGCGTCAGGCCGGAATGCCACAGCGTCGGTGCCGCGCCGAACCGCGCCGCGAATCGTGTGGTGAACTGGGCCGAGAGGGCGATTTCCGGCAGCAGAACCAGCGCCTGCCGGTCTTGCCGCAACGCCTCGGCAACCGCTTCCAGATACACCTCGGTCTTGCCCGAGCCGGTCACGCCTTCCAGCAGGGTCACGCCGAAGCGCCGCGCGGCGACGCTGTTTCGCAGCACTGTGGCGGCCTCTGCCTGCTCCGGGGACAGGTTTGGCGCGGCATGATCGGGATCTGGAGCCGGCGTTGCCGCGCCGCGCCGGGCCGGCACGAGAAACCCGGCATCGGCCATCGCGCGCACCACGCCCGCCGAAACCCCGGCGGCTTGCGCCAGCGCCACGGTGTCCGGCCGGTCGAGTTCGGCCAGCGCCGCGAGTACCCTACCGCGCGAAGCCGTCATCCGCCGATCGCCCGGCGTGCCGGCGGCCCAGCCGAAACTCTCGGGCGGGCGTTGCAGCAGGTTGGATTTCAGCGCGAGCGCCAGCACTTCGCCGCGCGGCGCCATGGTGTATTGCGCCACCCAGTCGACGAAGCGGCGCAGCGTCGCGGGCAGGGCAGGGGCGTCGCACATCCCGGCGACCGGTTTAAGCCGCCGGTCCGGCAGGGTTTCGTCCGGCACATCGTCCCACACCGCGCCCGGCATCATCCGCTTGCCCAGCGGCACCGTCACGATGGCACCCGGCACAAGCTCCATCCCCGCCGGCACCGCATAGTCGAACGCACGGTCGAACGGGTAAGGCAGCAGGACCGCGACCCGGCGGATCGTCATGACCCGCCCCGAGTGACCGTCTGCTCAAACGTTGAAGCGGAACAACAAAACGTCGCCATCCTGCACGGTATAGGCGCGTCCCTCGATTCGCAGCTTGCCGGCGTCACGCGCGCCGGCCTCGCCGCCCAGCGTGACGTAATCGTCATAGGCGATGGTTTCGCAGGCGATGAAGCCGCGCTCGAAATCGCCATGGATCACTCCCGCCGCCGCCGGTGCGGCGGTGCCGCGCGTGATCGTCCAGGCACGGGTTTCCTTGGGCCCGACGGTGAAATAGGTGATCAGCCCGAGCAAATCGTAGCCCGCGCGGATCACCCGGTCGAGCCCGGAATCGGCCAGCCCCAGCCCTTCGAGAAACTCGGCGCGTTCGCCCGGCGGCAATTGCGCGACCTCGGCTTCGATCGCCGCCGAAACCACCACATGAGCCGCGCCCTGCGCCGCCGCCATCGCGGCAACCCTTACCGATTGGGCATTGCCGCTCGCCGCCGAAGCCTCCTCGACATTGCTTACGTAAAGCACCGGCTTCGCGGTGAGCAGATTGAGTCGCCGCACTGCCTCGTCCTCGCCTTTCGGGATCGCGGCCCGTGCCGGCCGGCCTGCCTCCAATGCCGCCAGGATCGGCTCGACCAAAGCAAGCTCCGCTGCCGCAGCGCGATCGTTGCCGCGCGCCTTTTTCTGCAAATTCGGCACTCGCTTCTGCAAGCTCTCCAGATCGGCCAGCATCAGTTCGGTTTCGACCGTCTCGGCATCGCGCAGCGGGTCGATGCCGCCCTCCACATGCGTCACGTCGTCATCCTCGAAGCAGCGCAGCACGTGGATGATCGCATCGACTTCGCGGATATTGGCCAAAAATTGATTGCCCAGCCCTTCGCCCTTGGCAGCGCCGCGCACCAGCCCGGCGATATCGACGAATTCCAGGCTGGTCGGCACGATTTTCGCCGACTTGCCGATCTTCGCCAGCGTCTCCAGCCGCGCGTCCGGCACCGCGACCCGGCCGATATTCGGCTCGATCGTGCAGAACGGGTAATTCGCCGCCTGCGCCGCGACGGTCGCGGTCAGCGCGTTGAACAAAGTCGATTTGCCGACATTCGGCAGGCCGACGATGCCGCAGTTGAAGCCCATTCTACGCTCCGTTATTGTTCAGCAACGCAACCCTGGTCATGAACTCTTCCGGCTTGTCCTGCGCGAGCAGCGCCGCCGCGTCGGACACCGCTTCCAGGGTCGCGATCAGCCAGTCCTCGTCGTCCTTGGTGAAATTGCCGAGCACATGGCCATGCACCCGCGCCTTGTCGCCCGGATGGCCGATGCCGAGCCGCACCCGCCAGTAATCCTGCGCGCCAAGCCGCTGGTCGATACTGCGCAGCCCGTTATGTCCCGCCGCCCCGCCGCCGCGCTTGACCCGGATCTTGCCGGGAACCAGATCGAGCTCGTCGTGGAACACCGTGATCGCGTCCGGTGCGAGCTTGAAAAACGCTGCCGCCGGTTGAACCGCATTGCCGGAGCAGTTCATGTAGGTCGCCGGCTTCAGCGCGATGATCTTCTCGCCGCCGATGCTGCCCTCCGCAGCCACACCGCTGAAGCGCCGCCGCCAGGGCGAGAACCCGTGGCGGTCGGCGATCACGTCGATCGCCATGAAGCCGATATTGTGCCGGTTCCGCGCCATCCCCGGTTCGGGATTGCCGAGGCCGACCCACAGCTTCACGGCGAGGCTTTACTTCTTCGCGGCAGGCTTGGCCGGAGCAGCAGCCTTGGCCGGGCCGCCTTTCGCCGGTGCCGGCGCGGTCGCGGCCTGGGCCGGTTCCGGCGCCGTCTCGGCGATCACGGTCGGCGCGGCCACGGTCGCGACCACGAAATCCCGGTCGATGATGGTCGGGCGCGCGCCTTCGGTGCCTTTCAGATCATGCCAGCGTATATTGTCGTTGATGTCGAGCGGGCCGAGATCCGCCTCGAAATGATCGGGGATGCTGTCGGGGTCGCACAGTACCTCGACCGCGTGGCGCACCACGTTGAGCATCCCGCCGCGCTTCAGCCCGACCGAGATCGCCTCGTTCAGGAAGGTCACCTGCACCGCGACGCGCACCTTCTCGCCGGCGGCGAGGCGCTGGAAATCGACATGCTCGGGCCGATCGGTTACCGGGTGGAACTGCACGTCGCGCATCAGCGCGCGCGTCTTGGTCTTGCCGGTATCGATTTCGTACAGCCGCGAGCGCCAGCCGCCGCGCTTGAGTTCGCGCAGCACGATTCGCGGGTCGAGCGCGATCAGGCTGGGTTCCTGCTTCGCGCCGTAAATCACCGCCGGCACCTTGCCGTCCCGCCGTGTCGCCCGCGCCACCCCCTTGCCGGCCCGCGCGCGATCCTCGGCCGTGATGGTCTCGAATGTGGCCATATGTCGCTCCTGATCCAATGGAAAAAGCCGGCCTCCAGGGGTGCCGGCGCGGCCCGGATTAGCCGATCGCCCCGCCCAAGGCAAGCAACCCTGAAAAATGGCGGAACAATCGCGAACGGCGCAGCCGTCATTGCGACGTCGAGCTTCGCGAGGCGGAAACAATCCATATGTGGGCGCATCGTGCACTTTCGGCTCAAAACCGCCTTGGCCCACAACCCGAAACCCACCCTACAAAATAAACCGCTCGCCCAGATAGACCCGCCGCACATCCTGATGCGCGACCACTGCCTCGGGCGGGCCCTCCATCAGAACCTGGCCGTCGTGCAGAATATAGGCGCGGTCGATCACTTCCAGCGTCTCGCGCACATTGTGGTCGGTGATCACCACCCCGAGCCCGCGATCCTTCAAATGCGCCACCAGATCGCGAATCTCGCCCACCGCGATCGGGTCGATCCCCGCCAGCGGCTCGTCGAGCAGGATATAGCTCGGCCCGGTCGCCAGAGCCCGCGCGATCTCCACCCGCCGCCGCTCACCGCCCGACAGCGCCAGCGCCGGGGTGCGGCGCAGATGGGCGATGCCGAATTCGGCGAGCAGCGCATCGAGCATCGCATCGCGCCGGTCGCGATCGGCCTCGACCACCTCCAGCGCCGCCGTGATGTTCTGCTCGACGGTCAGGCCCCGGAACACGCTGGCTTCCTGCGGCAGATAGCCGATGCCGAGGCGCGCGCGGCGATACATCGGCAGGGCCGAGATATCCGCGCCGTCGAGCATGATCGAGCCGGTATCCGGCTGGATCAGCCCGACGATCATGTAGAACGTGGTCGTCTTGCCCGCGCCGTTCGGGCCGAGCAGCCCCACCGCCTCGCCGCGCCGGAGCGTGACCGAGACGTTGCGCACCACCGGCCGCTTGCGGAAACTCTTGCCCAGCCCGCGCGCGATGAGGCCCGCATTGGGCGATCCGCCGTCCCGCAACCCACCATCCAGCACGCGCAGTTTTTCCTTCATGGTGCGGGTTTCGCCCCGGATTGCGGCGGTTTCGCGGCACCTTGCTTCGGGGGGGGCGCCGAATTGGGCAGCACCAGCCCTTCGACCCGCTGACCCGGCGCCGAAAGCAGCGTGGCGAGGCCGGTCTTGGTATTGACCCGCGCTTTCTGCCCGGCCAGTTCGTTCGGTCCGCGCGTGACATGCACATTGCCGGTCAGGATCGCGATGCCGGTCGCCGGATGATAAATGCCATGGTCGCCGGTCGCGATATCGGTCGCGGTGCGCACCACCACATGCCCCTCGGCGACCACCTTGCGCAATTTGTCGGACTGGTCGGGCGTCGCATTGGCCGAACTCTGCGTCGCCGTTTGCGCAGCACCGGGGACGAAATATCCGGTCAGCCGGTCCGCCGCGATCGAGCGATGGTCTTTGGCCACGATCAGCGCATTGCCGATCGCCACCGCCTTGCGCGCTTTCGACCAGTACTGGAGCTGGTCGCGCGCGGTCACCGTATCGTTCGGCGTAATCAGTTTCAGATCATGCCCGGTCAGCACTAGCTCGCCGAGCGCCATGTGATAGACGGCAAGGTCGCCGAAGGCCTGGTCGGTCCTGGTGAAAATATGCACGTGTCCGACCGCGTCGAGCCGGGTGATCTGCGATTCCCCGGAATCGAGGCTTGAAAGCGCATCCGGCGCCGCTGCCGGCTTCGTCCCTGCCGCCCCGCCCGCCGGCTTTGGCCCCGGCTTCGGCTGATAATGCGCGATCAATTGATCCGCCGTGATGGTCACCTTGCCGCGCACCGCCTGCGCATTGCCCATTGCGGTCACGGTGCGCGCATTCTGGTTCCAGGCGATGCCGTTGCTCGCGGTGATGTTGATCGGCTGCGGCGTGCCGCCCGAATTGCCGCCGAAGCCGAGCGACTGCGCGGACGCGGCGATCGGTGCGATCAGCACGATCAGGCCCAGGATAACATCGCAGTGCTTCGTCACTGCGTGCCGCCCGTGCCGGAAGGCGGCGCGCTTACCTGATCGAGGGTCAGGTGCGAAATGCCCTTGAACAGGATTTTCGAGCCCCGGTCCCGCACGGCGAACCCATCCTTCGACCGCAATTTGCCGAACGGCCCGTAGGCGAAGACCGGATCGCTGCCCGCTGCGCTGTCGTTCTTGAGATCGATCGCCGCGCGGTGGGTGCGGAGCGTGGTGCCGTCGGCGCGATACAGCGTCACCTTGCCGGCGAGTCCGAGCATCTGGGTTTTCTGGTGATACAGGCCGGTTCTGGCATTCAGCATCAGCCAGGCGCCGGAATTCAGCATGATATCGCCCTTGGGCCGGGTCAGGCTCAGCCGGTTCTCGCTGATCTGCAAGGCGTGTTTCGCGGTGACGGTGAATTTCTGGCCCTGCGCGTCGACCCCGCGATAGCGCGCGACGCTCATGCGCGACAGCGGGGTCTTATGCGCCGTGGTCTGCTTCTTATAGGAGATGCGCCCGAAATTCGCCCCGCTGCGCAGGTTCGGAAACACCGCCAGCGCAACCAGCAGCACCGCCGCCAGTGCGGGCAGCACGAATTTCGCGATCGATACAGTGCGCCGGTGCCGGCCGAGCAGGGCACGCTGCTCGTCGCGGGTCCGCGCGAGCGTCGCGAACACGCCGTCGATCGACAGCAGCGCCGCCGCCTTGGCCGGTTTGCCTGCCGGATTCGGCGGGGTCATGCGCGCCTCATGCCACACCGGCGCGCAAGAGATCGTGGATATGCACGATGCCGAGCACGCACCGCTCCGCGTCGACCACGAACAGGCTGGTCACTTTCGGCACCAGCGCGGTCATATCGTGCAGCGCCTCCTCGGCGAGCGCGTCCGGCCCGATCACCCGCGGCTCGCTTGTCATCACCGCATCGACCCGCCGCCCCAGCAGTTCGGGCGCCATGGCGCGGCGCAGATCGCCGTCAGTGACGATCCCGAGCAGCCGCCGCTCGGCATCGACGACGCCGAGGCAGCCGAAATGCTTTTCGGTGATCCGCAAAATCGCCCGGTCCATCGTGGTCTCCGGCCCGGCGAGCGGCACCGCGTCACCTTCATGCATCAGTTCGCGCACCCGCTTGAGCCGGGCGCCGAGCGTGCCGCCCGGATGGAACTGGCCGAATTCCGCGGCGGTCAACCGCCGGCGCATCATCAGCGTCACCGCCAGCGCATCGCCGAGCGCCATCTGCATCGTCGTGCTGGTGGTCGGCGCCAGGCCGATCGGCCCGGCCTCGGGGGCGGGTGGCAGCAGCAGAACCAGGTCGGCGGCGCGCGCCAGCGTGCTGTCCGCCCGCGCGGTGATCGCGATCAGCTTCAGCGCGAAGCGCCGCGCATGGGCGACGATCGCCGCGAGTTCCGCCGCCTCGCCGCCATTGGACAAAGCGAGCACCGCATCGCCCGGCACGATCATGCCGAGGTCGCCGTGACTCGCTTCCGCCGGATGCACGAACAGAGCCGGCGTGCCGGTCGAAGCCAGGGTCGCGGCGATCTTGCGCGCGACATGGCCGGATTTGCCCATGCCGGTCACCACCACCCGCCCGGCGACGCCGTGCAGCACGTCCATCGCGGCGGCGAACGGCGCCCCGAGCGAATCCGCCAGCGCGGACAGCGCCGCCGCCTCGGTCATCAGCACGTCGCGGGCGATCTCCAGTTCCGGCACATCGGATGCGATTTCGCCGGGCGATCGGTCGGCGCGGCTCCGCGTCTCCGTCCGGCGCACGGTCTGGCTGGTCATCATATCTTTGTATGAGACGATGCGGCGCGCCGGGTCAACTCAACTCGGCGCAACCAAATGTAATCGCGCGGCAAGAGATCAGTGACTGAAGATGTCCGGCTCGTCATAGCCGAGCAGGTCGAGCCGGGCGCGCATCGGCAGGAAATCGTAGCATCCCTGGGCGATATCGCGCCGTCCTTCGCGCTTCAGCAGCGCATCGAGCCGCGCCCAGATCGCATGAAGATGCAGCACGTCCGATGCGGCATAGGCGCATTGCTCGGGGCTGAGATCAATGGCGCCCCAGTCGCTGGTCTGCTGCTGCTTAGACAATTCCACCCCGATCAGGTCGCGGCACAAATCCTTCAGCCCGTGCCGGTCGGTATAGGTGCGCACCAGCTTCGAGGCGATTTTGGTGCAGATCACCGGCGCCGTCACGGCGCCCAGGCCCTGGCACAGGGCCGCGACATCAAATCTTGCGAAATGGAACAGCTTGGTCACGGCAGGATCGGTCAGCAGGCGCTTGAGGTTCGGGCAATCGGCGCCGCGTCCGCCCAGCGTCTCGGGGATGATCTGCACCAGATGCGCCACCCCGTCCCCCGCCGATAGCTGGACCAGACAGAGCCGGTCGCGGCGCGGATCGAGCCCCATCGTCTCGGTATCGATCGCGGCCATCGCGCCGAAATCGACACCGTCCGGCAGATCGTGACGATGGATATGGATGGTCGCCCCGGCGGCGAATTGCGTCTGGCTCATGGTTTCATCACACCGAACATCATGTCTCGGAAAAACCCTGGTGCCCAGGAGAAGACTCGAACTTCCACAGCCTTGCGGCCACAGGTACCTGAAACCTGCGCGTCTACCATTCCGCCACCTGGGCAAGGGGGCTTCGATGAACGGCGCCGAACCGGCCCGTCCCGCTGGCCAGGGCTGTAGCGAAGCCGCGCCGGTGCGTCAATGTAGGGGCGCGGTTGTCCTGAGCGCTGCAATCATGCAACCAGCCTCACCATATGCTGTGTCAGGAGCAACCATGGACCCCCGCATGATCGCAACGGTATTCGGCGCGTCCGGCTTCATCGGCCGCTATGTGGTGAAACATCTGGCTGATCGCGGCTATATCGTGCGCGCCGCGACGCGCGATCCCGAAAGCTGCGCCTTCCTGCGGCCGCTCGGCCGGGTCGGCCAGATCGTGCCGCTCTATGCGCCGTTCGGCAACGAAGCCGCGATGAAACGCACGATCGACGGCGCCGATTGCGTGGTCAATCTGGTCGGCATTCTCGCCGAGCACCGGCGCGGCGATTTCGATCGGGTGCATCGCCAGGGCGCCGAAACCGTGGCCCGGCTCGCGGCTTCGGGCGGAGTTGCCAAAGGTTCCAGCGATGCACAGCATCGCTGGAACGGCAACGAAGGGGGCGTGCGCTCGCTGGTCCATATCTCGGCGATCGGCGCCGACCCCGCGAGCCCGAGCCTTTATGCAAGCAGCAAGGGCATGGGCGAGGCTGCGGTGCGCGCCGCTTTCCCGCAAGCCGTCATCCTGCGCCCCTCCATCGTGTTCGGGCCGGAAGACCAGTTCTTCAACCGATTCGCCCGGATGGCGACGGTCTCGCCGATCCTGCCGGTGATCGAGGGACAAACGCGGTTCCAGCCGGTCTATGTCGGCGATGTCGCGGATGCGGTGATGGCGGCGATCGGCCGGCCGGACGCGGCCGGCCGGATTTTCGAGCTCGGCGGCCCGGACATTCACAGCTTCCGCGACCTGCTCGAAGATATCCTCCGGGAAACCCGCCAGCATCGTACGCTGGTCACGATCCCGCGCTGGCTCGCCGGCGTTCAGGCAGCTTTGCTGGAGCGCTTGCCCGGCAAAATGCTGACCCGCGATCAGCTCCTGCAGCTCCGCCGCGACAATGTGGTGGCCGAGGGAGCTTCGGGGCTGCAATCGCTCGGCATTACGCCCACGCCGATCCGCCTGATCGTGCCGGATTATCTGCGGCGCTATCGTCCCGCCGGGCTGCGCGAGTAGGGAAAACACGATAGGAAACAAATCGGACCTATTTTACAGGATTTCGGCACCCATACATTTCCGCAACGCAGAAAATCACGAAAAAAGGTCATAATAACTGCCTTATAGGCGGATTATTGCTGGCATCGTCCCTTTTGCTCGGCTAAACACGCTTCGGAAACCCAGTTACGGAAACGGAGTTGTGCCGAATGGCCGAGCACATGCAGCAATTCGTGCGTCTTCCCCAGCGTCCGCCGGCCAAGCGCGGGGTGAGCGAACGGCGCGCGGATTTCGCGGAAATCTATCGCGGATTCGACCAGGAGGGCGCGCGCGCCCAGGCCAGCCGGTGCAGCCAGTGCGGCATTCCGTTCTGTCAAATTCATTGCCCGCTCGGCAACAACATCCCCGACTGGCTGAAGCTCTCCTCCGAAGGACGGCTGGAGGAAGCCTACGAAATCTCCGCCGCGACCAACACCTTCCCCGAAATCTGCGGCCGGATCTGCCCGCAGGATCGGCTCTGCGAGGGCAATTGCGTCATCGAGAAAGGCTTCGAGAGCGTCACCATCGGCGCGATCGAGCGCTACATCACCGATACCGCGTTCGACAACGGCTGGGTCAGACCGATCCGCCCGCGCCGCGAACGCGGCCGGTCCGTGGGCATTATCGGCGCGGGACCGGCCGGCCTCGCCGCCGCCGAGGCGCTGCGCCGCCAGGGTTATGCAGTGCATGTCTATGACCGGCACGACCGGGTCGGCGGCCTGCTGATCTACGGGATTCCCGGCTTCAAGCTGGAGAAATCCATTGTCGAACGCCGCCGTGCCTGGCTCGCGGATGGCGGCATCGCGTTCCACCTGAACCAGGATATCGGCGGCGCGCTGAGCTTCACCGAACTGCGCGACCGGCACGACGCGGTGCTGATCGCAACCGGCGTCTACAAGGCGCGCGAGATCGCCGCCCCCGGTTCCGGCCTTGCCGGCATCGTGCCCGCGCTCGATTACCTGATCGCCTCCAACCGCAAGGGGCTCGGCGATATGGTTCCCGATTTCGACTCCGGCCTGCTCAATGCCGCGGGCAAGCGCGTGGTGGTGATCGGTGGCGGCGATACCGCGATGGATTGCGTGCGCACCGCGATAAGACAGGACGCCACCTCGGTCACCTGCCTCTATCGCCGCGACCGCGCCAACATGCCCGGCTCGATGCGCGAAGTGTCCAATGCCGAGGATGAAGGCATCAAGTTCACCTGGCTCGCCGCACCCGAGGCGTTTCTCGGCGATACCAGCGTCACCGCCGTCCGCGCGGTCAGGATGCATCTCGGCCTCGCCGACGCCTCGGGGCGGCAGACGGTCGAGCCGATCGCCGGCTCCTCCTTCACCGTCGAGGCCGATCTGGTCATCAAGGCGCTCGGATTCGACCCGGAAGATCTGCCGGGCGCGTTCGGCGAAAAGAACCTCGGGCTCAGCCGCTGGGGCACGCTGAAAATCGATCCGCGCAGCTTCATGACCGCACTGCCCGGCGTGTTCGCGGCGGGCGACATCGTGCGCGGCGCCAGCCTCGTGGTCTGGGCGATCAAGGATGGCCGCGACGCGGCGGCCTCGATGCACACCTATCTCGAACGGAGCGCCGCGCGCGAGGCAAGCGCCTTCGCGACGGCAGCGGAGTGACGGCAATGACCCCAGAGACCGCCCAGGAAACCGCAACGGAATTCCTCGCCGCGTGGCAGAACAACATTGCCAAGCTGACAGGCAGCTACGATCCGTCGCAGGAGCACGATGCCTGCGGCGTCGGCCTGATCGCGGCACTCGACGGTCGCAAGCGGCGCGACGTGGTGGTCGCCGGAATCGACGCGCTCAAGGCGGTCTGGCATCGCGGCGCGGTGGACGCCGACGGCAAGACCGGCGACGGTGCGGGAATTCATGTGGAAATCCCTCAGGATTTCTTCGCCGAGGCGGTGGAGCGCGGCGGCGACCGGATGCGCCAGGGGCCGGTCGCGGTCGGCATGGTGTTCCTGCCGAAAACCGATCTTTCCGCGCAGGAACGCTGCCGGCAGATCATCGAAACCGAAATCCTCAATTTCGGCTACCGCATCTATGGCTGGCGCCAGGTGCCGATCGACGTGTCCTGCATCGGCGAGAAAGCCAATGCCACGCGCCCGGAAATCGAACAGATCATGGTCTGGAACGCGCTCGGCAAGGCCGAGCCGGATTTCGAGCGCGATCTCTTCATCATCCGCCGGCGCATCGAGAAAGCCGCGATTGCGGCCCAGATCCCGGAACTCTATATCTGCTCGCTGTCCTGCCGGTCGATCATCTACAAAGGCATGTTCCTCGCGGAAAGCCTGACCGAATTCTACCCCGATCTGCTGGACGAGCGCTTCATCTCGCGATTCGCGATCTACCATCAGCGCTATTCAACCAACACGTTTCCCACCTGGCGGCTCGCCCAGCCGTTCCGCATGCTGGCCCATAACGGCGAAATCAACACGCTGGCCGGCAACGTGAATTGGATGAAAAGCCACGAAACCCGGCTCGCCGCCGAGATGCTGAACAATCATCTCGACGACATCAAGCCGGTCATCCAGGCCGGCGGCTCCGATACCGCGACGCTCGATGCTGTCTTCGAACTGCTCGTGCATGGCGGCCGTGACGCGCCGATGGCAAAGACGCTGATGATCCCGCCCTCCATCGGCGCGGATGCGACGATGAAACAGGCACATCGCGATCTCGTGCTCTATTGCAACGCGGTGATGGAACCGTGGGACGGGCCGGCCGCGATCACCGCGACCGATGGGCGTTTCGTGCTCGCCGGGCTCGACCGCAACGGCCTGCGCCCGCTGCGCTACACGCGGACGAACGATGGCATGCTGATCGTCGGGTCTGAAACCGGCATGGTCAAGCTCGATGAAAGCCGGATCATCGAGCGTGGCCGGGTCGGCCCCGGCGAGACCATCGCCGTCGATCTCGACGAGGCGCGGTTCTATCATTTCGACGAAATCATGGACGTGCTTGCCGCGCGGCAGGATTTCGGCGCCTGGACCAGGCGCATCACGGTGATCGATCATATCGTGAAAACCGACGCGCCCGAGCCGGTGCAGTTCGGCGGCGAGGAATTGCGCCGGCGTCAGTTGGGGGTCGGCACCACGCTCGAGGAACTGGAACTGATCCTGCACCCGATGGTGGAGGACGCGAACGAGGCGGTCGGCTCGATGGGCGACGACACGCCGATCGCGGTTCTATCGGAGCGTTATCGCGGGCTGCATCATTATTTCCGCCAGAGTTTTTCGCAGGTCACCAACCCGGCGATCGATTCCCTGCGCGAATCGCGGGTGATGTCGCTGAAAACCCGGCTCGGCAATCTCGGCAACGTGCTCGACGAGGATTCCGAGCAGTGCGATCTGCTGCAGCTCGAAAGCCCGGTCCTCTCGACCGCCGAATTCGACGCGATGCGCCGCACCATGGGCGAGGCCGCCTGCGTGGTCGATTGCACCTTCCCGGTCGCGGATGGCGAAGGCGGGTTGCGCGCCGCGATCGAGCGCATTCGCCGCGAGGCCGAGGAGGGCGTGCGCGCGGGCTGCACCCATGTCATTCTGACTGACGAGGCGTTTTGCGCGGACCGTGTGCCGATCCCGATGATCCTGGCGACCGGTGCGGTCCATACCCATCTGGTCCGGCAATCCCTGCGCACCTTCACCAGTGTCAATGTGCGCGCGGCGGAGTGCATGGACGTGCATTATTTCGCCGTTCTGATCGGCGTTGGCGCGACCACGATCAACGCCTATCTCGCCCAGGAAAGCATCGCCGACCGTCACCGGCGCGGGCTGTTCGGCAATCTCACGCTGAAGGACTGCGTCGGCCGCTACAAGAAGGCGGTCGACAAGGGACTGCTCAAGGTGATGTCGAAGCTCGGCATTTCGGTCATCTCCTCCTATCGCGGCGGCTATAATTTCGAGGCGATCGGCCTGTCGCGCGCGCTGGTGGCCGAATTTTTTCCCGGCATGCTGTCGCGCATCTCCGGCATCGGCCTGCCCGGCATCGCGCACAAGCTGATCGAATTGCACGAAACCGCCTGGAACAGCGATGTGATCACCCTGCCGGTGGGCGGCGCCTATCGCCTGCGCCGCAACGGCGAAACCCATGCGTTCGACGGCGACATGGTGCATCTGCTGCAAACCGCCGTCGCCACCGACAGTTTCACCCTGTATCGCAAATACGCCGATGCGGTGAACAGCCACGCGCCGGTGGCGCTGCGCGACCTGCTGGCATTCCGCAGCGAAGGCCGCACGCCGATTCCGGTCGATGAGGTCGAGAGCATCACCGAAATCAGAAAACGCCTGTTGTCTCCAGGCATTTCGCTCGGCGCCCTGTCGCCCGAAGCGCATGAAACCCTGTCGATCGCGATGAACCGGATCGGCGCACGCTCCGATTCGGGCGAGGGCGGCGAAGATCCCGTACGCGCCAGGCCGCGCCCGAACGGCGATAACGCCGCGTCGGCGATCAAGCAGATCGCCTCGGGACGGTTCGGCGTCACCGCCGAATATCTCAACAACTGCCGCGAGATCGAGATCAAGATCGCTCAGGGCGCCAAGCCGGGCGAGGGCGGGCAGTTGCCCGGCTTCAAGGTCACCGAGCTGATCGCCAAGCTGCGCCATTCGACGCCGGGCGTCATGCTGATCAGCCCGCCGCCGCATCACGACATCTACTCGATCGAGGATCTCGCCCAGCTCATCTACGATCTCAAGCAGATCAACCCGCAGGCCAGCGTGTGCGTCAAGCTGGTCTCGCGCTCCGGTATCGGCACCATCGCCGCGGGTGTCGCCAAGGCGAAAGCCGACGCGATCCTGATTTCCGGTCATTCCGGCGGCACCGGCGCTTCCCCGCAAAGCTCGATCAAATATGCCGGCCTGCCCTGGGAAATGGGATTGTCGGAAGCGCATCAGGTGCTGATGCTCAACCGGCTGCGCCACAAGGTGCGGCTGCGTACCGATGGCGGCATCAAGACCGGGCGAGATGTGGTCATCGCCGCGATGCTGGGGGCCGAGGAATTCGGCATCGGCACCGCCTCGCTCGTCGCGATGGGCTGCATCATGGTGCGCCAGTGCCACTCCAATACCTGCCCAGTCGGCGTCTGCACCCAGAACGAGGCGTTGCGCGCGAAGTTCGAAGGCACGCCCGAGAAGGTCATCAACCTGTTCTCCTTCGTCGCCGAGGATGTCCGCCACATCCTCGCCTCGCTCGGCGTCAGGCGCCTTGCCGATGTCATCGGCCGGACCGACCTCCTGCACCAGGTTTCGCGCGGCTCGGAAATTCTCGACGATCTCGACCTCAACGCGATTCTCGCCCAGGCCGATCCAGGTCCCTATGCGCGATACTGCACGCTGGAAGGCCGCAACGAGGTTCCCGAATCGCTCGATGCGCAAATGATCGAAGATGCCGGCGCCTTCTTCGAGCGCGGCGAAAAAATGCAGTTGCAATACGGCATCCGCAATACGCATCGCGCGATCGGCACCAAATTCTCCTCGCGCATCGTCCGCAATCTGCGCGGCGTGAAACTCCAGCCCGATCACGTCACCGTGCGCCTGCGCGGCTCGGCCGGCCAGTCGCTCGGCGCCTTCGCGGTGCAGGGGCTGAAGCTGGAAGTCTTCGGCGACGCCAACGACTATGTCGGCAAGGGGCTGTCGGGTGCGACCATCGTGGTCCGCCCACCGCCGTCATCGAATATCGCGAGCAACCACAACACGATCATCGGCAACACCGTGCTCTATGGCGCGACCTCCGGCAAGCTGTTCGCCGCCGGGCAGGCCGGCGAGCGCTTCGCCGTGCGCAACTCCGGCGCCGTCGCCGTCATCGAAGGCGCGGGCTCCAACGCCTGCGAATACATGACTGGCGGCACCGTCGCGATTCTCGGGCCGGTCGGCGACAATTTCGGTGCCGGCTTCACCGGCGGCATCGCCTTCGTCCATGACCAAGACGATACGTTCGAGTTGCGCATCAACCCGGAAAGCCTGCTGTGGGATCGGGTGACCGAACCCTACTGGGCCGATCATCTGAAAAGCCTGGTGGCCGAGCACGCGCGCGAAACCCAGAGCCGCTACGCCGAAATGCTGCTCAACGCGTGGGGCCGCACGCTTGCCAGGTGCTGGATGGTGGTGCCGCGCGACTACGCCAAATTCCTGCCGGTACCGCTGCGCGCCGAGGAGGCCGAACGCATCCCGGCGGAATAGCGGTCCACTAACAATTGACGACTATCGTCTCAGGCGCGTGACCGTCGCCGTGGTGGAATGGCCGGGCAGCAGCTCGGCCAGCATCACCCGCCCGCCCCAGGATTCCACCTCGCGCCCCCCAACCACCGTATCGTGCGTGTAATCCGCGCCTTTCACCAGCAGATCGGGCCGTATCGCATCCAGCAATTCGAGCGGCGTATCCTCCTCGTAGATCACCACCAGATCGACGCTGGCGAGCGAGGCCAGCACCGCCGCGCGCGCCGCCTCCGGCTGCACCGGGCGCGAGGCCCCTTTCAGCCGCCGCACCGAGGCGTCGGCGTTCATCCCGACGATCAGCCGGTCGCACGCGGCCCGGCATTGTTCGAGCAGATGCACATGGCCCGGATGCAGCAGATCGAAGCAGCCATTGGTGAAGCCGACTCGCCAGCCGCGCTGGCGCCAGCGCTCGGCGGCCTCGGCGGCGGCCTGCCGCGTCACCACCTTGCGCAGCGCGCCGGAGGCGGGCTTCACCGCGTCGATCAGATCGTTCGGCCGTGCCACGGCGGTGCCGACCTTGCCCACCACCAGCCCGCCGGCGATGTTCGAAATCCGCGCCGCCACGGTCAGCGGCAATCCGGCCGCCAGCCCCGCCGCCAGCGCCGCAACCACCGTGTCGCCCGCGCCCGACACGTCATAAACTTCCGCTGCCTCGGCCGGATAATGCCGCACGATTTCGCCGGAAATCAGGCTCATGCCGTCCTCGGCGCGGGTGCACAGAACCGCGCCGAAGCCGAACCGCCCGATCATCTCCCGCGCCGCATCGACAATCGCGTTCTCATCGGCCAGTTCCCGCCCCACCGCTTCCCCCAATTCGCGCCGGTTGGGGGTGATCACGTCCGCGCCCGCGTAGTGCGACCAGTCGGCCCCTTTGGGGTCGACCACGATCTGCCGGCCGATCGCCTTCGCGGCCGCGATCAGCGCGCGCGCGAGCGAGGGCGCCAGCACGCCCTTGCGATAATCGGACAGCACCGTCACCGTCGTCGCCGCCATCGCATCGTTCGCGATGCGCAGCAGCCGCTCGGCGAGTTTTTCCGGCAGCACGCTGGTCCGTTCCCGGTCGGCGCGGATCAGATGCTGCCCCGCCGCGATATAGCGCGTCTTGACCGTGGTGGCCCGCCCGTTCTCCACCAGCAGCCAGGGCTCGACATTCGGCTGCCCGCCGATCAGCGCGGTCAGGTCCGACCCTTCCTGGTCGTCGCCCACCACGGAGACGAAAGCGGTCGCGGCGTCCAGCGCGGTCAGGTTGCGCACCACATTGCCCGCGCCGCCCGGCATCGCGATCTCGCGCAAGACGGTCAGGATCGGCACCGGCGCCTCCGGGCTGACCCGCGCAACCAGGCCATAGACGTAGCGATCGAGCATCAGATCGCCCACCACCAGCACGCTCGCGCGCGAAAGGGTCTGGATCGCCGCGATCAGGTCGCCGTCGTCATGCTCGGTCATGCCGTATCGCTAGCTTGCGCGGCCGCGCCCGGCAAGCGGTTTCAACCGCATGGCGATCGGACCGCCGGGCAATGGCAAAGCCGCGCGCAAGCCTCTATCTAAGCCCTATGACCGACCTGCCGCCGTTTCTCGACCGCAACCGCCCCGACGTGCCGGATCTTTCGGTGCCGCGCGGCGTCACGCCCTTCTTTCTGCCGAAACAGCCGGTGCGCGGCCGCCTGGTGCGCCTCGGCCCGCTCGCCGATGCGCTGCTGACCCGCCACGACCATCCGCCGCCGGTGCGCGCCTTGCTCGGCCAGGCTCTGGCCCTGGTCGCCGGCCTCGCCACCGCGCTGAAATTCTCCGGCACCTTCTCGCTCCAGGTGAAAGGCGACGGCGCGGTGCCGCTCCTGCTCGCCGATTGCACCGAATCCGGCGCGCTGCGCGGCTATGCCCGGCTCGCCGACGCCGCCGAACTCCCGGAAACCCCAACCGCCCGCGCCTTGATGGGCGACGGGTTTCTCGCCTTCACCGTCGATCAGGGCCCGGACATGGAGCGCCACCAGGGCATCGTCAGCCTGGAAGGCGACAGCCTCGCGGACATGGTACTGCACTATTTTTCCACCAGCGAACAGCTCCCTTGCGCGATCCATCTCGCTTGCGCCGAAACGCCAGGTGGCTGGCGCGCCGCCGCGCTGATCCTCGAGCGGATCGCCGGTGCCGGCGGCATCGACCCTGCTTTGTCCGAGGCCGCGCAGGAAGAATCCTGGCGCACCGCGAAAATTCTTGCCGCGACGATCACCGAGGCCGAACTGCTCGACGATTCGCTGCCGCCCGACCGGGTGCTCTACCGACTGTTTCACGGCGAAGGCGTCGCGGTGGACCGCCCGCGCGCGCTCGCCTATGGCTGCCGTTGTTCGCGTGCCCGCCTTGCGGATGTGCTCGGCGGATTTTCCGAGGAGGATCTGGACCATATGACCGTCGATGGGACGATCACCATGACCTGCGAATTCTGCAATGTCGATTTCCGGTTCCCGCGCGCCGATATCGAAGCCAGCGGACCCGCCGAACGCCAGGAGACATCGAGATGACCCGCCCGAAAATGACGCGCAGGCTGCTCGCTTCCGCCCTGCTCGCCGTCCCGCTCGGTCTCGCCGCGTGTTCGAGCGGGCCGCCGGTGCCAACCAGTTTCCCGCCGCTCGACTATTCCTATTTGCCGCCGATCACCCTGAAGGTGGCGAGCGTTCAGGTGCGCGACGAATACCTGCCCGGCCCGAACGCGGCGCAGATGATCACCCTGGCACCGGAAGCGCCCGCCTCGGCGCTTGCACGCATGGCGCAGGAACGCCTGGTCGCGGATGGCAGTCCCGGCGCCGCCGTGTTCGTCATCAAGCGCGCCGCGCTCGATCAGGTTGGCGACATGCTGGACGGCACGATGACGGTGGAATTGGATGTCCGCGCCAGCAACGGCCAGCGCGCCGGCTATGCCGATGCCACGGTGTCGCGCAGCACCACCGCGCCGTCGAACGAGAGTCCGGACCGGATGCGCGCCGCCCTCTACGACCTGACCAAGCGGATGATGGCCGACATGAATGTCGAGCTGCAATACCAGATCCAGAAGAGCCTGCCGGACTGGCTCGCCTATGCGCCGGGCGTCGGCATGGCGCCTGCCTCGGCGACCCCGCCGCCCTATTCGGGCAATAGCGGCATCCAGGCGGAACCGCTGCCCACGCCGTCCGATTGAAAAACAGCGGAACGTAGCCTTGGCTCGTTCCGCTACCGGCCGCAACGCGGACGCGCAGCTTTAGCTGCGGAAGCCAAGCGCGCGGATGCGCGCGCCCGGCGTCTGAGGGCTTTGCATAAATCAACTTCGCAGCGTCGCGCCGGTCGCCTTGGCCACCGCCGCCACGATCTTGCCCGACAGCGCCTCGATCTCCGCGTCGGTCAGGGTCGCCTCGCGCGGCTGGATGGTCACCGCGATGGCGAGCGACAATTGCCCGCCCGGCAGCTTGTTTCCGGCATAGCGGTCGAACAGCGCCGCCTCGGCGATCAGCGCCCGGTCCGCGCCGCGCGCCGCGCGGAGCAGCGCCTCGGCGGAGATTCCCGCATCGACGACGAACGCGAAATCCCGCCGGATCGGCTGGAACGGCGGCAGCGACGGCGCCGATTTGCGCCGCCGCTTCGGTTCGGCGATCGCGTCCAGCATGATCTCGAATCCCGCGCTGTTCGCCGGCAGGTCGAGCGCCGCGCAGAGTGCCGGATGCAGCGTCCCGAAATGCCCGAGAACGGTTTTTGGCCCCTGCCGCACCGTGCCGGACCGGCCCGGATGATAGTGCCCCGGCGCATCGGCGGTCACGCTCAGCGCCTCCATCGGTACGCCGAGTTCGGCCAGAACCGCGAGAACATCCGCCTTCGCATCCCAGATATCCACGGCACGCGCCGGGCTGGTCCAGGACAAGGGCGTTTCGCCCACCCGCAGCCCGGCGGCGATCGAATCCTGTCCCTCCGGCGTCGCGTCGCGAAAACCGGGCCCGATCTCGAACAGCGCCGGATCGGCAAAGCCGCGCGCGACGTTCTTTGCGGCGGCCAACGCCAGCGTCGCCAGGGGGGTGGGACGCATCTGGTCGAGATCGGCGGCGATCGGGTTGGCCAGCGCCAGCGCCTCAGGCGTCGCGCCGAACCGCGCCGCGCTCTCCCGGTCGAGAAAGCTGAAGGTCACGCATTCGGCCATGCCGCGCGCGGCGAGCAGCCGGCGCACCCGCACGGCGCGCCCCTGCCGGAGCGTCAGAGTCGCGCGCGGCACCGCCGGGATGCCCGGCAACGACACCGGCGCGATCCGGTCGAGCCCGTCGATCCGCAGCACCTCCTCGATCAGATCGATTTCTGCTCCGATCGCCGAAGCGCCTTCACGCACTGTCCTGACGCGTCCGGCGTCAAGATCGGGCGCCGGATCGAGAATGCCGGTCAAGGACCCTTCAAAATAGATATCGGGGTCATAGGCATAGTTGGATCGCGCGACGGCGATATCGTTGCGCCAGGACGGCACATCGACGGTGACTGAATCCGAACCCCGCCCCGCGACGCCGAAACCGAGCCGCCGCAGAATATCGATCGCGCGCTCCGGTTCGATATCGGCGCCGCCCAGCCCGGCCAGCCGCTCGAACCGCATCGCAGCCCACCGCCGCCACGCCGGCTCCGCGCCAGCCACGCTCACCTCGCTCGGCACGCCGCCGCAAATTTCCACGATCATCGCGGTCGCCGCGTCCAGCCCGGCCGGCAGCAGCGCCGGATCGATGCCGCGCTCGAAACGCTGCCGCGCATCGGAATGGATTCCGAGCCGCTGCCCGGTCAGCGCGACCCGCACCCGGTCGAACAGCGCGCATTCGATGAACACGTCGGTCGTCGTCGCATCGCATCCGGTGGCCTCGCCGCCGACGATGCCGGCGAGCGACTGAACCTCCGCCGCATCGGCGATCACGCAATCCTCGGACTCGACCGTCACGTCGCGCCCGTGCAACCCCCTGAACGTCTCGCCGGCACCGCGCCGGAGCACCAGCGCACCGCCCGCCACCTTGTTCGCGTCGAACACGTGCAGCGGCCGGCCGAGATCAACGGTGAAGAAATTGGTGATATCGGCCAGTGCATTGATCGGCCGCAGCCCGATCGCGGTCAGAAGCCGCTTCAGCCAGTCCGGGCTTTCGCCGTTGGTCACGCCCCGCACCGTGCGCCCCAGCACCCAGGGGCAGGCTTCGGGATAGTCGTTGCGCCAGACCACCACGCTCGGCCCGTCACCGACGATTTTCGGCGCGGACCATGGCTTCAGCGTACCCAGCCCGGCGGCGGCGAGATCGCGCGCCACGCCGCGCACCGCGAAGGCATCGCCGCGATTCGGCGTGACCCCGATTTCGATCACCGGATCGTCGAGCCCTGCCCACGCCGCATAGGCCGCGCCGACCGGCGCATCCTCCGGCAGCTCGACGATGCCGGCATGGTCCTCGCCGAGCCCCATTTCACGCGCCGAGAGCAGCATCCCTGCCGAGGCGACGCCGCGGATTTCGCCCGTCTTCAGGGTAATTCCAGTCCCCGGAATGAACGCGCCCGGCGACGCGAACACGCCCGTCATGCCGGTGCGCGCGTTCGGCGCGCCGCACACCACCGAAACCTCGCCGCTCCCGGTATCGACCCGGCACACGCGTAGCCGGTCCGCGTTCGGATGCGGCACCGCCTCGATCACGCGGGCGATCCGAAACGGCGCGAGTGCGGCGGCGCGATCCGCGATACCCTCGACCTCCAGCCCGATCGCATTCAGCGTCTCCGCGATCCGTTCGATCGGCGCATCGGTTTCGAGATGCGTCTTCAGCCATCCGAGCGTGAACTTCATCGCGCATCCCCTTCGTGAAGCGTCACCGGCGCCATCGGCGAGGCGCCGTAATGCGCGAGCCAGCGGATATCGCTTTCGAAAAACGGCCGCAAATCGGCGATTCCGTGCTTGAGCATGGTGAGGCGCTCCACCCCCATGCCGAAGGCGAAGCCCTGGAAGTCGCGCGGGTCGAGCCCGCAATTGGCCAGCACGTTGGGATGCACCATCCCCGAGCCGAGGATTTCCAGCCAGTCCGCCCCGCCGCCGATCTCGCCGCTCTTGCGGTCCCAGGCGATATCCACCTCCATCGACGGTTCGGTGAACGGGAAATAGCTGGCCCGGAACCGCACCTTGAGGTCGGGCCGCTCGAAATAGGCACGCAGAAAGTCGATCAGGCAGCCTTTCAGATGCGCGAGGGTGATCCCCTGGTCGATCACCAGCCCCTCGCATTGATGAAACATCGGGCTGTGGGTCGCGTCGTGATCCGAGCGATAGGTCCGCCCCGGCGCGATGATGCGGATCGGCGGCTCGGCACTCAGCATGGTGCGGATCTGCAAGGGCGAGGTCTGGGTGCGGAGCACCATCGGCCGGTTGCGCCCGGCGGATTTCAGATAAAATGTGTCCATCATCGCCCGCGCCGGGTGGTGAGCCGGAATGTTCAGTGCGCCGAAATTATACCAATCCTCCTCGACATCCGGCCCGTCGGCGACGGCGAACCCCATCGCGCCGAAAATCGCCGCCATTTCCTCCATGGTGCGCGAAATCGGGTGGATCGAACCGCGCCGCTCCGGCCGCGCGGGCAAGGTCACGTCAATCCGCTCGGCCTCCAGCCTTGCCGCCAGCGCCGCCGCATCCAGCATCGCGCGGCGCTGCTCGATCGCGTTGGCCAGCCCCGCCTTGAGGTCGTTGACCGAGGCGCCGAACGCCTTGCGCGTCTCGGGATCGAGCGTTCCCAGCGTCTTGAGCAGGGCGGTGACCCGGCCCGACTTGCCGAGCAGGCCGACGCGCACGGCGTCCAGCGCGGCGGGATCGGCGGCGGCGGCGATCGCGTCGCGGGCTTCGGTTTCGATGATGGAGAGATCGTCTGACATGGTCGGGCAGGGAGCGTGGCGGGCCGGAAATGTCAAGCAGCGCCGCGCGATATCCAGATAGGAAAACGGCTTCCGGTCACCCGGAAGCCGCTTCCCGTCACGTCCGGTATCCCGATCTCAGGCGAACGCCGCCTCTTGTTGCGCCCAGGGCGCCCAGCGGCAGGCGATGGCGTCATAGGTGATTTCAAGAACGCGCGCGCCAACGCCCTCCGGCAGCGCGAGCGCGACCCGCGCGCCGCTCCACCGTCCGCGATGATCGTCCGCCGCGAACAGCCCGTCCATCGAATCGAGCCCGACAGGTTGGCGCCCCGCCGCATCGATCAGCTTCGCCGAAACGATTTTCAGTCCCAGCGACCGCCGGTCGTCCGAGCCGGGGTCGACCTCCGCCGGCACCCCGGTCGCGACCGCCAGGCTCGCCGCTGTCACGCCCGCCGGCAAGGCAAAGCGCAGCACGCCGGTCTCGCCCGGCAAGGCGGCGATCGCATCGCCGCCCGCCAGCAGTTTCGCCGCCAGCGTATCGGTTGTTTGCAACCCGAGCGTTTTGGCGCGCTCATGCAGCCGCGTCCGCACGTCCCGCACCCGGGCGCCGCCGGTCAGCAGCTCCGCGCAGCGCGCCGCCCTGGCGCCGGTCGCGAAATCGGGATGCAGCGCCACGGCACCGGCGCCGTTGGCGAACATCGCGCGGTTGTCGTCGTCGATATAGCTCTCGGCCGGCAGCCCTTCGGCGAGCAGCACGTCATGCGCGTCCAGTTCGACATGGTAGTAGGTCACGCGCCGGGCCGCCCGGTCGCGCTGGATGGTCGCGCCGTTCACCAGCGTCTTGGCCTCGATCAGCGCGCCGTCGACAAAGATCGCGTGATCCGGCGAGACCGTGAGGTCCCGCGCCGGCAGACCCGGCCCGAACGCTCCGGCCAGGATGCGGATCGGCTCGACCGTCGCGCGATCCTTGACCCGATCCAGCGCGATATGCCGGTGCCCGATCCACACGACGCCGCGCGTCCGAACCCCGCCCTCGCGGCCGATCACCACAAGGTCGCCAACCTCCAGCGCCTCCACCGCGATCTCGCCGCTCGCGGTGAGAATCCGCGTCCCCTCGGCGAAGCAGGGCACCGAAATCGTGATGCCGTTCGGGCCAACGGTATCATACAGCGTGTTGGCCGGGTCGGTGTCGAACGTGCCGGTCAGATGCAGCGATTCGGTATAGGTATGGCCCGCGACGATATCCGTCACCGTCAGTTCGCCCGTCTTCGGATCATAGCTGAGGCTGACATCCTTGGCGCTGCCCGGCGTCTTCTCGGTGCTGTTGCCCAGGACGATCCGGTCGTTCGGGCCGAAACCCCTGATCGTCCCGCCGAAACCGGCCGGACTGCCGTTGATGTCCAGCACGTTCGGGGCAAGCGTGGTCCCATGGGTGCCGAAATCGACGGTGATCGATCCGTCATTGCCGGTGCTGTTGGCCAGAGTGACATGCGTGCCGTGATCGATGAAAATCGTGCCGTCGCCCGCCAGCGAGGTGGTATCGGTGAAGCTGGTGTGCGAGCCGGTCACGCCGATCGTGCCGTTATCGGTCACCATCGTCCCGCCGATCGAGGCGGTTCCGGTCGGGATCGATACCGTTTCGCCGGGATACACGGTCTCGCCGGGCGAAACCTCGCCGCTCCAGTTGGACGGATTGAACCAGCTCGTGGTGGTGCCGCCGCCGGTGAAGGTATAGTCCGCCCCCGCGGTGATGATTTCCGTGGTCTTGCCGCCCTGGCTGATGGTGCGCGCGGTGAAGAATGGCGCGATCGAACCGGCCAGGGTGATGATGTCGGTCTTCTTGCCGTTTTTCGTCTCCAGTTCGGTCACGCCGTGGACGGTTGCGGTGGTGACATTGGCCGTGCCGGAAAAACCGTCGATCTCGATCGTCTGGCCCGTACCGAATCCATCGACCGATCCTGCGAATCCGGCGGCATCGGTCAGAGCCAGGGTGTTGTTTGTCCCGCCCGCGAAAACCACCTGTTCCTTCGCCGCGACGGTGCCGAGCACCGCCTCGCCGCCATGGGAAATCTCGATATAGCCGTCCGGCGCATGGCCGGGATTCGCCGCGTTCGGGCTGTCGGCCACGCTGTTGGCGATGAAGGTGCCGCCATCGGCCAGAACCCAGCCCTCGTTATAGAAATTGACGGTATAGCCGCTGGCGGAGGTAACCTGGATATCGACCGTGCCGCGATTCGAGGCGTCGATTTCGCCGTAATTGACCAGGCCATGCGGCGATTGGGTATTGCCGCCGATTTCGATCGCGATGTTCAGGTCGTTGCCGGCGCCATTGGCGCCGATGAAGCCGAAATTATGATTTACGTCATTGGAAATGACGGTATCGCCGCCCTGCGCGACGATGCTCGCCAGCGTGTCGAACACCGGCGTCTTCGAGCTTGCCGGCGACAGGCCGGAAATCGTGCCGTCAACGCCGCCGAGACTGCCCGTTCCGCCCGGCCGTCCGAGTGCCAGGCCTTGCTCGGTCAGCGTCGCGCCGGCGGCGAGGGTGATCGCCTGGCCGTCGAGCTGATATTCGAAGAAGGCGGTGGGCGTGCCGCCCTGATACGATGGTATCGCCTGATAGACGTCAACAACGTTGTAGTTTGATGACGGCAGCGTATTGCCCTGCAGTATGGACGCGATCGTCGGGCCCGGCGTCGCCGAACCCGGAATCACCACGCCTTGCAGCGAGTCCGAAGACTCGACTGGCACGCCGTTCGACCAGTTCGAGCCGGTGAACCAGTTACTGTAGTTACTGTAGAATCCATTATTCCCGTCGCTGTCGGCAGTCCAAGTGGTCGAGCCGATCGTGCCTCGGCTGCTGTCGGAATTGGCCATGAGAGCGCTCCCTGGAAAATAAAATTCGGGAGCACCACTAACGTTAACATCAATGCTTCGCAACAAAAACTCGAATGTATATTATAAAACTTCTCAAATATTTCGATTCTAATCTAAATTATTTAAATAATTTTTCGATTTTTGCTTTGAATTGTCAAATTTTAGTCCAATTAAATCAATAAACTCTAAATATAATTTAACAAAATCATATTTTGGCTGTTTTTCTCGCCTGGGACGATGGTTAGCGAAATAGTCTCAGTTTCATAACAAACGCCGCAAGACCGACATGGACCACACGGCGGGAGACATTTTCCGAAAACCGCGCCTGCACGAGTCGAATGGGGGCTTCCGGCGCGCCGCATAGCCCGATAATCTGGCGACACAATATTTCGGAGTCGTCCTTATGTCGTTGATATCAAAACGAATTGGTCTCGCCGCCTTGGCGGTTTCCGGCCTCGTCCCTGCCGCCCAGGCCGCGCCGATGCCGCCGAAACCACCGTCGGCCCCGGCGATCCGCCATGTCAGCCACGATTTCGGCACGCCGGTGGTCGACGATTATCGCTGGATGGAAAAGCCCGGCAGCAAGCGGCTCGCCACTTTCATGCGCGAACAGAACGCCTATACCCGCAAGGTTCTGGATGCGATTCCCGGCAAGCAGGCGCTCTACGAACAGATCAAGCAGGACGCCAATGTCGGCGCCGCGGTATTCTGGGTCACCCGCACCGCGGGCAAGATCTTCTACATGGGCCTCGAGCCCGGCCAGGACACCGCGCATCTCTTCGTGCTCGATAAAATCGGCGCCAAGCCCCGTCTGCTGATCGACCCGATGCGCTTCAGCACGAACCATATCCCGCAGGCGCTCAATTTCTATTTCGTCTCGCCCAACGGCAAATACGTCGCCTTCGGCGTCTCCGGCGGCGGGTCCGAGCAGGCCAAGCTCCGGGTGCTCGATGTCGCGACCGGCAAGCTCTTGCCGATCGGCATCACGCGGGTCGACGGCGACAACACCGACTTCCCGCCGGTTTCCTGGCTGCCGGATTCCAAGGGTTTCATCTATTACCGGCTGCACAAATTCGGCGCGGGCGCGCCGGTCACCGATTTCTACCAGAAAAGCCGCGACTATCTGCATCTGCTGAGCGCGAACGATCCCACCGGCGCGCGGGACAAGCCGGTATTCGGCTATGGCGTCGCCAGATCGGCGCCGATGACCCTGGCGCAGGACGCGCTGGTGATGACCGTGCCGAATTCGAAATACGCGCTCGGCGTCTTCACCGAAAACGAGGAACTCCAGTCGGTCGACGCCATCTACGCCGCCAAGGTCGCCGATCTCGAACGCGGCGCGCCGGCCTGGCGCAAGGTGGCCGGGCGCGCGGCGGCGATCACCGGCTTCGCCCTGCACGGCGCGACTCTCGACATCATCAGCGCGCACCATGCACCTCGCTATAAAGTGATCCGCTACGACGTGACCGCCCCCGCTGCGCCGAAAACCGTGGTCGCCCCCGGCCGCGACGTCATCACCAGCCTGGCCGCGGGCAAGGATGGGCTCTATGTCGGCGCGATGCGCGACGGCATGGGCAGGATCATGCGGGTCGGCTACCGGTCCGGCAAAACCACTAAGGTGAAAATGCCGTTCCAGGGCGGCCTCGGCCAGATCATCGCCGATCCGCAAGCCCCCGGCGTCTGGTTCCATCTCGCCGGCTGGACCACGCCGCCCGCCTGGTACGATTTCAGCCCCGCGACCGGTAAAGTCGCGAATACCGGCCTGCAGAAGCCGCCCAAGGTCAGCTTCGCCGGCATCGAATCGAAAGAGGTCAAGGCGGTCTCCTGGGACGGCACGATGATCCCGGTCTCGATCATCATGAAAAAAGGCACCAGGCTCGACGGCAGGAATCCCACGCTTCTGATCGGCTATGGCAGCTACGGCATCACCATCACCCCCTATTTCGACCCGACCTCGCTGGCCTGGCTCGATCGCGGCGGCATCCTCGCGGTCGCCCATGTCCGCGGCGGCGGCTGGTATGGCCAGGCCTGGCACAAGGCCGGGCAGAAGCAGTGGAAAATCAACACGGTGTTCGACTTCATCGCCGCCGGGCAATACCTGGTCGATCACCATTATACCTCGCCGGCGCATCTGGCCGGGGAGGGCGGCAGCGCCGGCGGCATCACCATCGGCGGCGCGGTCGCCTGGCGGCCCGATCTGTTCGCCGCGGCGATCGACAGCCACGGCGACACCAACGCGCTGCGCATGCAGTTCAGCCCGAACGGCCCGCCGAACGAGATCGAGTTCGGCAACGTGCTGAAAAGGCGCGATTTCCACTGGATCTACGCGATGGATGCGATGGCCCATATCCGCACCGGGGTGAAATACCCGGCGATCCTCGCGATCACCGGGGCGAACGATCCGCGGGTCGAGCCCTGGGAAGTCGCCAAATTCGCAGCCCGGATGCAGGCGGCGAGCACGTCCGGCCGGCCGGTCCTGCTGCGGGTGAGCTACCAGTCCGGCCACGGTATCGGCTCGACCAAGGACCAGTATGTCCGCTCGCTCGCCGATCAGGACGCGTTCCTGTTCTGGCAACTGGGTGTTGCGGGATTCCAGCCGGATTTCGGCGCCGGAACCCCGCCGAAACGGATGGTGGTTCAACCGAGCCATAACCAAGGTCATTCGGCAAAAACTGGAACGTGATCGGCTTCAGGTAATCCGGCTCCGATAAAAACCGGGCGTTTTCCGTGATTGATTCGCGGAAAACGCCCGTCAGGCGGGCCGTCGGATCACGGCCGGCAGGAGGAAACGGAGACCACAGGCCTCATCACGGTTATCTGCCAGAGATATTAACGGCCGGTTTCCGCATCATATTTTCTCGCTCACCCGCGCCCAGATCCGAGGCAAATCCGCCGCAAACCGTGTCAAAAAAGTCGCGTTGCGGCGAAATTTCCGAATTGAAGCGGCCCCGCCCGCCCATTTGTTCAGAGGCCGCTTGAAGGACCGCTCCGGTAGGGGTAAACGCCCCGAAAGCGAAATGGTCGTTCGAACGTTTCGAATTAGTCATTTGCGCGGAGCGTTTCGTGTCGCTATCTTCAGGAAACGATTTTCCGAAGGAAGAAGCTCGGGACGACTCGAGGTTACGGACTGCACCAGCCGATGAATAATCGGTGGCTTTCAATCTTTGGCACCCAAACAAACCGGGATGGTACACAATGAAAATCAAAGCTCTGGGCGCACTTGCTGCTGTTGCCCTGCTGGCGGCGTGCTCGAGCGCCCCTAAAACCACCACGGCCACTACCGGCTCCGGTGCGACGGCGACGTCCACGGGCCCGGCTCCGGGAAGCGAGCAGCAACTGGTCGCCAGCGTCGGCGATCGGGCTTTCTTCGCTTTTAACCGATCTGACCTGACCTCCGCCGACCGTGCGACGCTCGACCGGCAGTCGGCTTGGCTCGCCAAATACCCGAATGTGGACGTTCTGATCGCCGGCAATGCCGACCCGCGCGGCACCGAGGCTTACAACCTCGCCCTCGGCCATCGCCGTGCCAACGCCGCCCGCAACTATCTGGTCGCCAGGGGCGTGAGCCCGTCGCGCGTCCAGACGGTGTCCTACGGCAAGTCCTGCCTCGTTTCCCCCGGCAATACCTCGGAGGATTATGCGCAGGATCGCGTCGCGATCACCTCGGTTCAGGGCTTCAACCCCCAGAACTGCCACTGATCGAATAGCCATCAAGACCTGCCGCCCGGCCATTGCGGTCCGGCGGCCCGGCACCGGCGATCCGTTTGCACGGGTCGCCGGTTTGCGTTTGCGGCCAGGCTGTACGCCGCGACAATTCCCTTTGCCGCCAAACGGATTTAAGACATCATCGCGCATTTCGCGCCGCCATCGTCCCAAGGATGTCACATGCGTCGTCTTCGTCCTGCGTCCGTCCTTCCCGCGCTTGCCCTGGCGAGCCTGATCCCGCTCTCCGCCGCCCGCGCGCAAATGATTTCCAGCCGAGAAGGCATCGCGCTCGAAAATCAGATCCTGGAGCTGCGCCAGCAGATCCAGGCGCTGCAGCAGAACAATTCGGGCGGCTCCGTGCTCGCCCCGTCGCAGCCGCGATCCCCCGGCAATGAAGGTGCGACGAATCCGCTGCTGCCCAACATGCTTCAGCAGGTGCAGACGCTGGAGGATCAGGTCCAGTCGCTGCGCGGCCGGGTCGATACGCTGGAGCACGAGGTCGCGACCCAGCACGACGAAATCAAGCAGGAAATCGGCAATCTGAAATTCCAGCTCAACCAGGGCGGCCAGGGTTCGGGGGGCGTGACCGAGCAGAACGGCGCGCCGCCCGCATCGCCGCCTGCCGGCGGCACGCTGGGCACACTGCCGAAATCCAGCCGGACGACCCCGCCGCACCCAGTCCGCACCGTCGCCTCGGTCACCGCCGCGCGCCGCGCGTTGGCGGCGCATGATTACCGCACCGCCGAAGCCGATTCGCGGGCGGTGATCGCGCACCAGGGCAAGGGCGCGGACGGCGGAGCCGCCGAATTCACCCTGGCAGAGGCGCTCGCCCATCAGGGCAATCATCAGGCGGCGGCGATCGCCTATGACGATGCCTATACGGCGGATAAAACCGGCCCCCATGCGCCCTATGCGCTGCTCGGCCTCGCCAACTCACTGGCCGCGATCCACCAGGATCAGGCGGCCTGCGACACGCTGGATTCGCTGACCCACCAAATCGCCTCGCCACCCGCCGGTCTCGCGGCACAGGTCCGCGCCGCGCGCAGCCGCGCGCATTGCGGCTGACCGGGACACTATCCGAACGCTTTGCCGAGGCGATGGCGCGGCTCGGACCGTTCGGCCCGACGCCGCGGCTTGCCGTCGCCGTCTCCGGCGGCGCCGATAGCACCGCGCTCGCCCTGCTCGCGCAGGACTGGGTTCGCCCGGCGCGGGGATCGGTCCTCGCCCTGATCGCCGATCACGGGCTGCGCGCGGAATCCGGTGCCGAAGCCGCCCTCACGGCACGCCGTCTCGCCGCGCGCGGCATCGAAGCGCGCATTCTCACGCTTAGCATCGCCCCCGGCTCGGCCCTGCAGGACCGTGCCCGCACCGCCCGCCATGCGGCGCTGGCGGAGGCGGCGCGCGCAGCCGGCGCGGTCCATCTCCTGCTCGGGCACCATGCCGGCGATCAGGCCGAACTGCTCGCCATGCGGGCCGCGCGCGGCAAGCGCGGTGCCGCCGGCATGGCGGGCTTCGCCGCACGTCACGATATCGTGCTGCTGCGTCCGTTGCTCGGCACCGATCCCGCCGAACTCCGCGCCGAACTTCGCGCGCGCGGCATGGGCTGGATCGAAGACCCCTCGAACGCCGATCCCCGTTTCGAACGTGCCCGGCTGCGTGCCTCCGGTCTTGAGCCGGCGGTACCAAACCCGTCCGAGGCAGCCGCGCTCGCCGCCGCCCAGCGCGACACCGCGCGCTTCCTCGCCGGGCACACGACAATCGCCCCGGAAGGCTATGCGATTCTGCACACCGACCGGCCACCGGAGGACGCGCTCGCGGTTTTGATCCGCGCGATCGGCGGTGCCCTCTATCCGCCGCGCCGGGATCGCGTCGCGCGCCTCGCGGCGGGGCTGCGTCCGGCAACCCTGGGCGGCGTGCGGATCATGAAGGCGGGCCGGCTCGGGCCCGGCTGGCTCCTGCTCCGCGAAGCGAGCGCCTGCGCCGCGCCCGCCGCACCGCGAGCCGGCGCGCTGTGGGATGGGCGGTTCCGCATTCTCGCCGTCCCGCAAGGTGCCGATGCGATCGGCGCGCTCGGCGATCGCGCCACGACATTCCGTCATGCGACCAGGCTGCCCGCTGCGGTTCTGCGCGCCCTGCCGGCCTTCTGCCGATCGGGCGAGGTTCTCGCGGTGCCGCATCTCGGCGCGGGTCCGTCCGCACGCCTCGCCTTCGCGCCTCCGGCGCCGGCGGCCGCCTTGCCTTTCGTCCCGGCATAAATCGCCATGCACATCTGCGCGCGAAGCAAGGGCATGGGATAGGAAAATCGCCTGCCATGCCCATTTGGAAAGACGGGTGGTGGTGCCTGGCACGCCATGCCATGATATAGACGGATGATGTTGATGGACGTTTGCGTGTTCGGCCGGCTTTCCGGCCACCCGGAGAGGCTCCGGGCGACAATGAAACTGGATGAAGTCTGATGAATAATCTCGGGCGCAACCTGCTGGTCTGGGTGATTATCGCGCTGTTCCTGGTGCTGCTGTTCAACATGTTCCAGCCCACCGCGACGCAGACCGACCACGGAACCCAGATCGCCTATTCGACCTTCATGTCCGAAGTCAACGCGAACAAGGTCGATCACGTCACCATCCGCGGGCATGACATTTCCGGTGCACTCAAATCGGGCTCGACCTTCGAGACCTATGCGCCGAGCGACCCCAACCTGGTGGGCTCCCTGATCACCAAGAAAGTGCGCGTCGTCGCCAAGCCGCTGAATCCGCCGCAAAATCCGCTGCTGCACTACCTCTTGTCCTGGGCGCCGATGCTGCTCCTGCTGGGCGTGTGGATCTATTTCATGCGCCAGATGCAATCGGGCGGCGGACGGGCGATGGGCTTCGGCAAGTCCCGCGCGCGCCTGCTCACCGAAAAACAGGGCAGGGTGACCTTCGAGGATGTCGCCGGGATCGAGGAAGCCAAGGCCGAGTTGCAGGAAATCGTCGACTTCCTGCGCGACCCGCAGAAATTCCAGCGGCTCGGCGGCAAGATCCCCAAGGGCTGCCTGCTCGTCGGCCCGCCCGGCACCGGCAAGACGCTGCTTGCCCGCGCGATCGCGGGTGAGGCCAATGTCCCGTTCTTCACCATCTCGGGATCGGATTTCGTCGAAATGTTCGTCGGCGTCGGCGCGTCGCGCGTCCGCGACATGTTCGAGCAGGGCAAGAAAAACGCCCCCTGCATCATCTTCATCGACGAAATCGACGCGGTCGGCCGCCATCGCGGCGCCGGCCTCGGCGGCGGCAACGACGAACGCGAGCAGACCCTCAACCAGATGCTGGTCGAGATGGACGGGTTCGAGAGCAACGAGGGCGTGATCCTGATCGCCGCGACCAACCGGCCGGACGTGCTCGACCCCGCGCTTCTGCGCCCCGGCAGGTTCGACCGCCAGGTGGTGGTACCGAACCCCGACGTGAACGGGCGCGAGCGCATCCTGAAGGTGCATATGCGCAAGGTGCCGCTCGCCGCCGATGTCGATCCGAAAGTGATCGCGCGCGGCACCCCAGGCTTCTCCGGCGCCGATCTCGCCAATCTGGTGAACGAGGCGGCGTTGCTCGCCGCGCGCATCGGCAAGCGCGTGGTCGCGATGGCCGAGTTCGAATTCGCCAAGGACAAAGTGATGATGGGCGCCGAGCGTCGCTCCCTGGTGATGAGCGACGAAGAAAAGAAAATGACCGCCTATCACGAAGGCGGCCATGCGCTGTGCTCGATCGCCCAGCCGCATTGCGACCCGGTTCACAAGGCCACCATCATCCCGCGTGGCCGTGCGCTCGGCATGGTGATGAGCCTGCCGGAAGGCGATCGCTACTCCATGAGCAAGGCCAAGCTGCTCGCCGAACTGGTCAAGGCGATGGGTGGCCGCGCCGCCGAGGAAATCATTTTCGGGGCGGAGAATGTCTCGAATGGCGCCTCGGGCGACATCAAGCAGGCGACCGACATCACCCGCCGGATGATCACCGAATGGGGCATGAGCGACAAGCTGGGCATGATCGCCTATGGCGATAACGGTCAGGAATTGTTCCTCGGCCATTCGGTCACCCAGCACAAGAACGTATCCGAGGCGACCGCCCAGGAGATCGACAGCGAAATCAAGGCGGTGATCGACCACGCCTATGCCGAGGCCAAGCGCATCCTGACCGAGCGGATCGACGATCTGCACCGTCTCGCCAACGGGTTGCTGGAATACGAAACCCTGTCGGGCGACGAGATCGGCACGGTCCTGCGCGGCGAGCCGGTCATCCGCAAGGTGGTCGACGATCCGGCGCCCGACAGCCGCCGCTCTTCGGTGCCGACCGCTCAGAAACCCGACCTGCCGAAACCCGGCGGCCTCGGCCCGCTCCCCGCGCCCGGCTGAACCCTGTCCTCTAACGATGACGAAAGCCGGAGAAGCAATTCTCCGGCTTTTTTCCTGCCCGCGCCGCGCCATATCCCAAGTGCGCAACAAAGAGGACGGCACGATGGTTTTGCGGATCGGCATGATCGGATTGGGACGGATGGGGGCGGCGATGGCCGCACGGCTGATCGAGCGCGGCCACGCGGTCGGCGGCTGGAACCGGACCATCGAGCGCGCCGCCGCGATCGGCGGCCTCGCCGTCAAGGCCAGCCCCGCCGATGTCGTCGCCGGTGCCGATACCATCCTCGTCTCGCTGCTCGATGAGGACGCCGCGGAGACGGTCTATCGTGGCGATGCCGGCATTCTCGCCGTCGGGCTGGAGCGCAAAACCGTCGTCGATATGAGCACGCTGAAGCCCGCCGACATGCAGGCCAATGCCGACGCCGTCATCGGCGCCGGCGGCTTCTTCGTCGCCTGTCCGGTCGGCGGCACGGTCGGCCCGGCGCGGTCCGGCAAGCTGCTCGGTCTCGCCGGCGGCGATCCCGCCGCGATCGGCCGCGTCCAGCCTGTTCTCGATGAGCTGTGCGAGCGCATCGAGCGCTTCGACACGCCGCAAGCGGCCGCGGCGATGAAGCTCGCGATCAACCTGCCGCTCCTCGTCGCGTTCCAGGCGCTGGGCGAGGCGGCTTTGCTGACCCGTGATTTCGGAATCGACCAGAAAAGGCTGGTCTCGATCATCGCGGGCAGCCCCGGCGGCGCGCCGGCCATCGGACTGCGCGCGGAAGCGATCCTCGCGGAAATGCAGGGACGCCGCGCCAACACCGTCGGCTTCTCGCTCGAAGCGGTCGAGAAGGATCTGCGCCTGATCGACGAAGCCGGCCGCAAGCTGGGCTTCAACCTGCCGGTGACCGAGGCGGTGCGCCGCCTCGCGCATGATGCGACGCGCGAGGGCTGGGGCGACCGCGATCTCGCCGCCCTCACTGCGTTCAACCTGCGCGCCTGAGCTTTCGATGGAACTCTTGCACGATTTCGGTCCTTCAGCCATATTCATGCGCATAACGTGCGCAGGACAAATCGATGGGGTATGATCGCAACGCCCGCAAACGGCCCATCAATCTCAGCATGAACGAAAACCTGGTTCATCGGGCGCGATCCTATACGAAAAATCTGAGCGCGACGGTCGAAACCCTGCTCGGCGAGTTCGTCGACCGGGAAGCGTTGCGCCGCCGCGACGAAGACGCGGCGATCGACCGCGTGATCGACGGTCTCAACGCTTTCCACCACAGCCACGGCCTGCTGAGCGACGAATTTTCCGCCCTCTGACCCGTGGCGCAATTCGACGTTCACCATAATCCGGGGCGCCAGAGGGAAGCGATCCCGTATGTCGTCGTCCTGCAAACCGACCGTCTCAGCCGCAGCGCGACACGCTTTGTCGCGCCCCTGGTTCGCCAATCGGCCGCGCCCGTCGAGGCGCATTATCTGGCTCCGCGATTCATCGTCGATGGAACCGCCGTGGTTCTGGATGTCTTCAATCTCGCCACGATACCGGCCGATCGCCTCGGCCCGCCGGCTGCATCGCTTGCCGATGACGAGTCGCGCACCAAGCTGATCCGCGTCATGGACGAGTTTCTGAGCACGGCGTGATCGACCTTGCTTGATCGTCATCGCGAGCGGAGCGAAGCGATCCATCTCAAACCGCGACTCTCCCATTTCCAAGCCGGAGTAGCGGAGGCGCTGGTTTTCCGCTATCACCCCACGACGCGCCGGGATGGCGCGGCTGAACCGGGGGATGGTCTCCCGGAGCGATCGGAACGGTCCCAGGTCCGTCGGTTGCGCGCAAAGCCGGGATTTGCCCGGCGTTTCCGGCCACATGGCCCGTGGCTGTGACGAGTTTCGTCTCCCACAGCCCGACCCATGCCGCCCGAGACGCCGTCTCCCGCATCGCGCACACCGAACCCGGCCGGTCCGATCCCGTGTTTAAGGACTGCATGATGTTCGACAAATATTTCCGCAAGGAACTCGACTGGGGCGGGCGCAAGCTCATTCTCGAAACCGGCAAGGTCGCCCGCCAAGCCGACGGCGCCGTCGTCGCCTCCTATGGCGATACCGTGGTGCTGGCCACCGCCGTGGGCGCCAAATCGGCCAAGCCGGGGCAGGATTTCTTCCCGCTCACGGTGAACTACCAGGAAAAATTCTACGCCGCCGGCCGGATTCCCGGCGGGTTCTTCAAGCGCGAGGGACGGCCGACCGACCGCGAAACCCTGACTTCGCGCCTGATCGACCGGCCGATCCGCCCGCTCTTCCCGCACGGGTTCCGCAACGAGGTGCAGGTCATCGTCACCGTGCTCAGCCATGATCTGGAAAACGAGCCGGATATCGTCGCCCTGGTCGCCGCCTCCGCCGCGCTCACGCTGTCCGGCATTCCGTTCTTCGGTCCGGTTGCGGCGGCGCGCGTCGGCTATCTCGACGGCAATTACGTGCTCAACCCAACCTCCGCCGAAATAAAGGACAGCAAGCTCGACCTCGTGGTCGCCGGCACCGCCGAGGGCGTGCTGATGGTGGAGTCCGAGGCGCACGAACTCTCCGAAGATATCATGCTGGGCGCCGTCACCTTCGGCCACACGGCGTTCCAGCCGGTGATCCAGGCGATCGTCGAACTCGCCGAGCACGCGGCGAAAGAGCCCTGGGCGCTCACCGAGCAGAGCGACGAGGAAAAAACCCTCGCAACAAGGGTCGATGCGCTGTCCCGCGAGGGGATTCGCGCCGCCTATGCCGAGCGCGAGAAAACCGCCCGCCACGAGAAGCTCGGCGCGGTCAAGGCGGAAGCCATCGCCAAACTGACCGAGGAAGGTCTCGCGGCGGACAGGGCCAAGAATTTCTTCAAGGATCTCGAAGCCGACATCGTCCGTAACGCCATCCTCGATCACGGCATCCGCATCGACGGGCGCGACACCAGGACCGTTCGCCCGATTCTCGCCGAAGTCGGCGTCCTGCCGCGCACCCATGGCAGCGCCCTGTTCACCAGGGGCGAAACCCAGGCGGTGGTGATTGCCACCCTCGGCACCGCGCAGGACGAGCAGTTGATCGACGCGATCGAGGGCGAATATCGCGAGCATTTCATGCTCCACTACAATTTCCCGCCCTTCTCGGTGGGCGAGACCGGCCGCATGGGCAGCCCCGGCCGCCGCGAAGTCGGCCACGGCAAGCTCGCCTGGCGGGCGATCCACCCGCTGCTCCCCGGCAAGGACAAGTTCCCCTATACGCTGCGCGTGGTCTCCGAGATCACCGAGAGCAACGGATCGTCCTCGATGGCGACGGTCTGCGGCACCTCGCTCGCATTAATGGATGCGGGCGTGCCGCTCACCCGGCCGGTCGCGGGCATCGCCATGGGGCTGATCAAGGAAGATCGCGGCTTCGCGGTGCTCTCCGACATTCTCGGCGACGAGGATCATCTCGGCGACATGGATTTCAAGGTCGCCGGCACCGAGGCGGGCGTCACCTCCCTGCAGATGGACATCAAGATCACCTCGATCACGCCGGAGATCATGAAAATCGCGCTCGATCAGGCGCGCGACGGGCGGCTGCACATCCTTGGAGAGATGGCCAAGGCGCTGCAGGGCGCGCGGGCGGATGTCTCGGCCAACGCGCCGCGCATCACCGTGATCGCCGTGCCGAAGGACAAGATCCGGGACGTGATCGGCACCGGCGGAAAAGTGATCCGCGAGATCGTCGAACAGACCGGCTGCAAGATCGATATCGAGGATGACGGCACGATCAAGATCGCCGCGACCTCCGACGAACAGGCACAGAAGGCGATCGACCGGATTCGCGGCATCACCTCCGAGCCGGAAGTGGGCGCGATCTACACCGGCAAGGTGGTGAAGATCGCCGATTTCGGCGCTTTCGTGAACTTCATGGGCGCGCGCGACGGCCTCGTCCATATCAGCGAACTCGCCCAGGGCCGCGTCGCCCGCACCGGCGATGTCGTGAAGGTGGGCGATGTCGTGAAGGTCAAGATGATCGGTCTCGACGATCGCGGCAAGGTGAAATTGTCGATGCGGGTGGTCGATCAGGCGACCGGCGCGGACATTTCCGATCAGGTCGGCCCGAAAGGCGCGCGCCCGCGCGACGAAGCCGCCGCCGAGTAATTTTGCTCCAACCCCGCCGTGGCGACACGGCGGGGTTGGATTTTCTGGACATCTGGCCATTTTCTGGCTATATTTCCCCCGTGACCAGTGTCGTCGAAGCCAAAAACAACCTCTCCGCGTTGATCGATCGCGCTCTTGCCGGCGAGCAGGTGGTGATCACCCGCCACGGCGTCCCGGTGGTGACGCTCAAACCCGTCACCCCGCCACCCCGCCGCATCACCCAGGCCGATATCGACTGGCTGATCCGCCACCGCGTTCCATGCCTGCCCGGCCCGGACGCCGTCGCCCTCGTCAGAGCACTGCGCGACGAGAGTGATGAGCGCCTTGCCCCTCTATCTTGATACCAACATCCTCGTCAGTTTTTTCGTCCAGGACGACCTGAACGAACGGGCGATCCAATTCTTGAACGGCGCGGATGCCGAACTCCTGGTCAGCGACTTTGCCAAACTCGAATTCGGGTCCGCGGTTGCGCAACGCTGCCGCATGAAATTGCTCGAACCCGACGCCGCCCAAGCGGCCCTCGCCGCCTTCGACTCGTGGACCGTCCGAATCGCCACCCGCATCGAAACCGCCCCGGCCGACTTGATCGCCGCCGCTGCCGCCATCCGCCGGCTCGACACCCCGCTCCGCACCGGCGACGCGTTGCACATCGCCATCGCCGACCGGATCGGCGCCACCATCGCCACCTTCGACCGCAAAATGACCGAAGCCGCCCTCGCCCTCGGCGTTGCCGTTACAGCCTGATCGTCTCCGACCGCGCGGCGGCGAGGCCGAACAGCAGGGCGGGGATCAGCGTCGCGGTCAGGAACGCCGTCGCCGGCCACCACGCCCCGGTCGCGGCATGGATCGCGCCCATGCCGAGCGGCCCGGCGATCGACACCGCATAGCCGATCGCCTGGGAAAACGCCGAAACGCTCATCGCCTCGACCACCCCGCCGGCGCGCAGCACGATGAGGGTGAGGGCGAGCGGAAAACTCGCCCCCTGGCCGATCCCGATGATCACCACCCACAGCCACGGCGCCGCGCCAGGCGCGATATCGAGCCCGAGATAGCCGATCGCGGTGACGCCGAGCACCAGCGCCAGCAGCGCGCGCTGGTCGCGGCCGCGCGTAGCCAGTCCCGGCGTGATCAGCGCGACCGGAATCGCGACCACCGTGGTCATCGACAGCATCAGCCCGGCGCGGGCCGGCGCGATGCCGACCGAATGCAGAATCGCCGGCAGCCAGGACAGCACGGCGTAATAGCCGAGCGATTGCAGCCCCATGAACATCGCCACCGCCCAGGCGCGTTTCATCCGCGCGAGCCGGATGAAGCCGCCGGGAATGCGCGGCAGGGTCGCGCGATGGACGCCATGGCGAAGCTGTGGCAGCCACAGCATGAGCGCCGCCAGTGCCGGGATCGCCCAGAACCCGAGCGCGGCGCGCCATCCCAGCCCGCTCGCATCGGCCAACGGCACGCTGATCGCCGCGGCGACCGCCGCAGCCCCGTTCAGCATGGTAGTGTAGAGCCCGGTGACCAGCCCGATCCGGCCGGGAAAATCGCGCTTGACGATGGCGGGCAGCAGCACGTTGCCGATCGCGATCGCCGAACCGGCAAGGGCGGTGCCGAGAAACAGCGGCAGCGCCGCGTCGAACAGCCGGAGCAGCAGCCCCGCGAGCAGCACCGAAAGCGCGATCAGCATCGCCGGTTCCAGCCCGAGCCGCCGCTGCAACGGCAGGCTCGCCGGGGCCAGGGCGGCGAAACACACCACCGGAATTGTCGCCAGCGCGGTCAGCCCGAACGCGCCGAACCCGAGCGCCGCCCCGATCGGCACCAGCAGCGGCGAGACCGAGGCGATCGCCGGGCGCAGATTGGCGGCGATCAGCAGAATCCCGGCGAGCAGCAGCACGCCGCGCACCCGGTGGTGCGGCGCCTTCGCGGTGCCGAGCTCTGGCGCATCCCTCATGATATCAACTCTACCCGCGATTCCGGCGAAACCGAACCGCAGGCAAACGCGTATCAGGCCGCCGGCAGCAGCCGCTTGACGATTGCCGAAACCCGGTGCCGGCGCATTTCGTATTTCGCCTTGGCATCGGTGGTCATGTAGTTGAGCTGCACAGTGTAGCGCCGCCCGACGAATTGCCGATGGCCGTGCCAGGTCGTCGGCCCGTTCGGGAAAACCAGCAGCGTGCCGTCCACCGGCGGAACCTCCACGACGTAATCCTCAAGGTCGTTCGGCCCGCGCAGCAGGCGCAGACACCCTTCCTGCCGCGCCCAGGCGGCGCTCGCCGGGTTGAGATAGAGCAGAACCGTGACCCGCTTGGCCGCCGAATCGCAATGGATCTGGCCGTCGCGCTCGCCGGTCTGGCCACGCAGCGTCACCATCACCGGCGCGTCCGACAGGTCGAGCCCGAATTTCGCGGCGATCGCCGCGCGCAGCGCCGTACCCTGCATTTCGCGCATCAGTTGCGCTGCCGGGGGGCCGAGACGCACCGATTCGACCGGGAAACTGCCCCGGCTGCCGAGCGGCGGCAGGCTCGCCACCACATCGGCGAGGCGATCAGGGCGGACGAAATTGCGCAACAGCAGATGCGGGAAGGGATCGGCCGAAACCGGCGTCGCGTCCAGGCCGGCGAAATCGAGAACGGAATCGGCAGGAGGGGTCATGTGCGGGTCTCCACGCTCAGGCTCATACAGGATTCGCCGGGATAAGGAAAACCGCCCGTCTGACAGCCAAAAGGCGCGGAACGGCCCCGCGCCTTATCTCGACCCCGATCAAATGATGCGTTCATCGAATTCGACGAACGCATAGATAGACCGGCCTCAGAATCCTTCGCGCTCGATCCGCTTGCGCTCCATCTTGCGGGCGCGGCGAACCGCCTCGGCGGCTTCGCGGGCGCGGCGCTCGGAGGGTTTTTCGTAGTGGCGGCGCAACTTCATCTCGCGGAACACGCCTTCACGCTGAAGCTTCTTCTTGAGCGCCTTCAGCGCCTGATCGACATTGTTGTCGCGAACGAGAACTTGCACTTGGCCTGACACTCCATCGGGTTAAGGCGTTACGATAAACAAGAAAACGCCGCGTCAGGCAAGACGCAGCGGGCTCGATCACCGGGTTGGAATCGGTGCGCTTGCCGCCCTATAGCAAAAATCCAGGCTTTGCCAAACCCCTTTTTTCCGCATTGCCGAGGGCCCGGCAAAATCAACAGATCCGGCATCGTGCCTCCTTGAAACCGTGACCGGCGAAAATGCCGGGTAACGGCAGGGTGGGCAATGGGCCGTCATCCCCGCCAAACGCCTGTTTGCGAAAGCCGGGTTTCGCGCCATGTTCGGTCCATGGCGATTCTGAAACTGGCCCGGCTGGGCCATCCCGTCCTGCTCGCGCGCGCCGAGGCGGTCGACGACCCGACCGCGCCCGAAATCGCCCGCCTGCTCGCGGACATGGCGGAAACCCTGGACGATGCCGGCGGCGTCGGGCTGGCGGCACCTCAGGTTCACGTGCCGCTCCGCCTGTTCATCTACCGGGTGCCCGAACGCCGGAGCAGCGGCGCCGAGGACGATGCGCCGCGCGGCCTTTCGGCGGTGATCAACCCGGAGCTCACTTTGCATGACGGCCCCATGGTCGCCGACTGGGAGGGCTGCCTGTCGATCCCCGGCCTGACCGCCCGGATTCCCCGCGCCGCGCGGATTACCCTGCGCGGCCGGGATGCCGCGGGTGCGGCGTTCACCCGCGCGGCTTCGGGGTTTCACGCGCGGGTGATCCAGCACGAGGCGGACCATCTCGACGGCATTCTCTATCTGGCCCGGATGGACGATCCGCGTATGATCGGGTTCAACGAGGAAATCGCGCGGTACCGCGACGACATTCTCGCGTTCGGCGCCGAGCGGGCGATGTGATGAGGGAGCAGGGGCGATGACCGGGACCGATCCGACGCACCACGAGGACGATGCGGTGATCCGCGCCTTGCTCGTGGACGTGCCGTTCGACGGATGGACGACGCGCGCCTTACGGCGCGCATTGCTTGCGAATGGCCGCGACCCGGCGGATGCGGTGCTGCTGTTTCCCGGCGGTGCGCCCGAGATGATCGAAGCCTGGTCCGAGCTCGCCGACCGGGACATGGTGGCGGCCGCGCGCGCGGCCGATCTCGCCGCCTATCGCACGCCCGCGCGGGTGCGGGCGATCGTTTCGCTGCGCCTTGAGCATAACCGCCCGCATCGCGAGGCGCTGCGCCGGGCGCTGGCGGTGCTCGCTGTGCCGGGCCATGCACGGCTCGCCGCGCGGATCACCGCGCGCACGGTGGATGCGATCTGGCACGCGGCGGGCGACCGATCGGCGGATTTTTCATGGTACACCAAGCGCGCGCTGCTCGCCGGGGTCTATACGAGCACGCTGCTGTTCTGGCTGCGGGACACCTCGGACGACGATGCCGAAACCATCGCCTTTCTCGATCGAAGGCTCGCCGACGTCGCCCGGATCGGCAAGGCGCGCAAGCGGATCGAAGCCGTCATCCCGAAATTCGGCGGCGCCTCGGCCTGATTGTTCGCGCTGTCCTGCCCGTCATCGCGCGGTCGGCATCGGCTGCCGCCAGGATGTCGCGACGCGGCCGGGCGGCGCCTCGGCGATAATCTCGCGATACCGCAATCGCCCGCATACGGTGATGTCGATCCGCCGCGCTCCCCCTTCGTAGCCATTCCTGCAATTCCGCAGATTGCAGGAACTTTTGGCTACTTCGCCCGGCGGCAGATGGGCCGCGCCATCGGTCCAGCGCCAGCGTCTTGCGGAATCGCCCCCGGCGCCATGCCATCCCGGCGCCGCGAGTTGCGCGAGATCGACCGCCGCGCCGTCGCACTGCATTGCGCTGATCGCGACGCCGAGGATCCGCGCATCATCGCCCTCCGTCACCCCGATGCGCGATTTCACGATCAGGGTCCTTGCCGGCTTGTCCAGGTCGAACCGGTACCGCTCGCCGTCCGCCTCGCTCGGGCGCACCACAACCCCGTCCGCGAGCAGATGCAGATCGGGATCGTCGCTGAACCGCCCGCGCAACCCGGCCCGCCGGTCGATCCGCTCGCGAATTGCCTCGAACCGGTCCCCGCGCGTCAGCCGCTCGGCGCAATAGGCGGCGGGAATCGCCGCATCATCGCCACGCGCGGCCCGATACGAAGCCGCGTTCTGGAACATGGCGCGATTGCCGTCATCGACGTAGGATTCCGCCGAAGCCCCCTCGGCCAGCAGCACGCCGTGGCTGTCGAGTTCGACATGATAATACTCGATGAGATCGCGCGCGTCCTCCTGCCGGACCGACTCGCCGTTGATCAGGTGCCGCGCCGGGATCAGCACGCCGTCGAGATAGATGCCGTGTTCGGGCGAGACCATCAGGTCGCGCGCCGGAACATTGTCATCCAGCGCACCGGCGGCGATGCGGATCGGCAGAAGATGCGCCTGGCCGGCGATGAACGGGGCGGCGTAGGCGCGATACCCGATCCAGCGTATCGGCCGCAGCCCCCCGCCGCTTGTGACGACGCGATCGCCGATGGCGAGATCTTCCACCGGCCGCTCACCGCCATCCGTGGCGATTCTGGTGCCCCGGCAATAGCAGGCGATATAGGCGACCTCCATGCCGGTTCCGGTCGGGTCGCGCGTTACCGAGAAATCGGCGGCGGTGAGGGAGCAGTTGACGGCGGCAAGCGTATAGCTGGCGAAGGTGCCGCCGGTGGCGTTGACGAATTCGATGGCGGTGCTCGCCCCGAGCCCCAGAATCCCCGGATTCTGTACGATGGCAACGCTTCCCGCCGTGCCGTCGCCGAAAAACACGAAATCGTCGCCGACCGCGTAACCCGATACGTCGGCGAGCAGGCCGGCATTCGCCCCGCTTTCGAACAGGATGGTGCTGCCGGTGCCGGAAAATTCGAATGTGTCCGCCGACAACAGCGCCCCGGCGCTCGCATTGGCGCCGAAGGCGAGCGTGCCGCCCGGCCCGGCGACGAAGGTTTCGCTGCGAGCAGCAGGCTGCCGGATTCGTTATCGAGGAAGGTGGCGCCGTCCTGCGCGGTCACCACGTTGTTGCCGCCGAGCGTGCCGTTCGTCGCGGTGACAACGACGCCGGACCCGGTGACGACAACGTCTTCGCCGCTGGCGAGGGACGGGAGCGAGCCGGAGACCGTGAGAGTGATGGTGCTCATGGGCGTGTCTGGCTTTCGGACGGTTACCGTCTCGTTTAACGTCCGTTTTCAGAAATGTCACTCAATTTTTAGATTTTAGTAACATTTTTGGTCCATGGAGTATGATACCGGCCGCCCTGGACAATGACCCATCACCCCGTCATTGCGAGCCGGCGCGGCGGAGCGTCGAAAGGTTCCGGCAATTCAAGGGATTGTTGGAACGGCGCGGAGGCAATCCATTTTATTACAGTGTTATGCACGGAAAAATGGATTGCTTCCGCCGCGCGTCGTGCGAATGCACGCCTTCGTGTGACGCCCGGCGTCGCAATGACGCGTTGGCGTCAGGCGTGAGTCGCAGGCTACGGCGGTTGAGTCTCTGACACCATCGTCATCGGCGGATGAGGCTCGACGATCCAGCCGACCGTCATCACGCGGAACCCGACCTTGAACGCGAGGAGACTCCGCCGACGAAACAATTCAGAAATGCCGCATCATTGCCGTCATCGCGAGAAGCAACGCGACGAAGCGATCCATGCTCGCCGCGATCAGCGACCGCCCTGGCCCGGATCATTCGGTTCTTGACGGGCGAGGCGCCTGTCCCCTAATCCAAATCGGTGTCCAATCCTTATTCAAATTTACCGGATGCAGCGTTCTGGCGACGGTCCATGTCCGGGCGGTTGCCGCGGGAGGTCGATCCGGTCACGCCGCCACCCTTCACCATTGGGCCGCGTGACTTGGTTGCTCCTAAACACGCCGGGATTTGAGTTAAGTATTTTCTAAAGCATCAAGTCAAATGGCCATTCATTCTCAAGAACAGAGGTTGACTGAACATCACATTCAGCAAAAAGTCTCGACAAACCGAATTCCTTTAAATCCAACCCCGACATTTCTTCTATAATTTTTGAATAATTCTGTTTTAAAATTATTGAATTTGGTGATAAATTGGTAACAACAATCAAACCTGTCGGGGGCGCATCATATGCAACTATTTTTAGGTCTGGTCGATATTTTTTTAGAATCAAAAAAACTTTCCAGACATCTCCCGTCCACGCGCCGCTCCGGCTTTCCCGGATCGATGGCAACCCTGGTGCACGATCAGCCATCGGAACTTCAACTGGAAGACAATCATGCATCAGAATCACAGAACTCGGACGGCAAAATTTCTCTACATTAATAAAATCTCTAAGTAAATATTCAAAATGATGCATCCCATCAAGAAATGCCATATCTAATGGCACACCTAAAAGCGCATCAACCCTATAATTATCAAAAAACTCGTCACTAGTGGTCTGGAACAGGAGCGCGCTAGGCTTTTCTCCCACAATGCTGTCTGCGTTAATTTGAAACTCAGGATCAACGCCAATCGATCTGGCCTGCGAAAGTGAAAATGTTACACCTTTTTGGACCCCTATTTCAAGATAAGATCGAGGATTCAATTTTCTGTGAAACAACGTCAATAAATCTGTGTAATGTAATCCTTTATGATCTTCAACAGAAAGGAGAGTTTCATCAAATTTGTCTAAAACGAAATCTACCATTTTAGGAATATCAGCAATCCAATATAAGCCGTGGGCTAAATCAATCTGTTCCTCTGATAAATTTTCATTATTTATATCAACGTCTTTAATAAACTCTTCAAGGCAATATGACGGAAAAACGCTTCCTTCCGCTTGATTTGCAACCCATTCAGCAGGGTTTCGTTGCAAAATTTCTGAATTACAATGTATAACTCCTGGTTTATTTGAAAACCAGCCAATTTTATGCTGTATTGTACCGTGATGACAGCAATAAAAATCAACAACACTGGAAATTTTTAAAGAATAAAGTACATTTTCTCCTATGGCGGAAAATATTTTTTGCCTATCAGATAGCATTTTATTTAATATAACAGACCTATTAATTTCTTCATATGCCAACTTATCGGACATAATTATTTTGTTCGCCGCATATCTGTCATATGATGGATTGATTGGGAAGTCGTCTTGGAGTGAATAGCCGTCAATAATGAAACAGCATTGTGGATATTTTTGCGAAAAACGATCGATCAAAACCGTCAAAAATTGAACCTGATTAACCGGCGTCCTATTCTCAGTGCGAACGCTTAACCATATTGTTGGCCAGTACTTCCCCTGGATCTGCTCAACAAGATCCACACCTTCTCTTGAAAGTTTTTTGCTTCCGTAATTCATTAAGCGATTTCGTACACGCTCTGTAACGCGAAAGCCGCCAACTGGTACGAATGTACAACCCGGCTTATTTAACTCCAGCAATAAACTATCGGCATGATAAGAGTGAATCCAATTTTGGAATTCTGGAAATAAGTCTGAAGTTTGACCTAGTGGCTCATGCGTTGAAATGATTGAGAGAGACCGTGAGTGATCTATGATTCCAGCTAGCGTCTCTAATGCGACGAGTTGATTCCAAGCATAGTGCGCAAAATTTGGGTCGCCGACAACAATTCTAACGTCCTTAGACTCTCGAGATATTATATCCCATTCTTGCTTGCTAAGTATCTCTAAGATTTTCTCTGCGTCGGCGATTTTTACCCCCCATAGTGGATCGCCAAAATTAAAGATGATCCGAGCAGACAATACAATAATTGATGATATAGGAAAGCCCTGTCCTAAATTGGCTACGGCCGCCAAGATATCGGGCTGAGCCGGAAATCTGAAAAAAGTAGTTTTATTGGGTAAAATAATTGAGTCACTCGAACCAATTTTGATCCCGGAGAATGGGCATATAATTTCGAATCCTCCATGCTTGACGACGTCTAAATGATTCCACCGACCGAACGCCTCTTGGGGTGCACCGTTCCTGGAATATATATCGGCGATGCAGTCTCTTATATACGGAAATTTATCATCATGAACAGCTAATTCATTAAACTGATTTTCATTGTCGCAATGAACTTCGTAAAAATCTTTATGTGACATTGATCTGCCCTCAATTCTTGTTAAATATTTATATCATATTTTTCAATTTTTTTGATCGTGCAGAACTCTGCCTCCGTAATGTTTTCAGCGTATATTACTGAAATTAACTCTACAGTGTTCTGCTCGTTGGCGATGCTCGATAGAAACGAACACAGATCATTATCAATTTTATGACTATTGACGATCACCGCGTTTGCTCCAACGCCTTCTGCATTTCTTTAACCATCGCCGCCTTACCGAATTTCTCGTCGATCATCGCCAGCCCGGCCCTCGCCATTTTTTCGTTCCACGCCGCATCGGTCAGAACGCGATTGAGTTTCGCCGCGAAATCTTCCGGCGAGCGCGCCACCAGCCAGGCCAGATCGCCCTCGATCGGCAGGCCCTCGGCGGCAATCTCGCTCATGACACAAGGCAGCCCGTGCGCAAAGCTCTCCAGCACCTTGCCCTTCACCCCCGCGCCGTAGCGCAGCGGTGCTATGGTGCAGCGAAGCGTGTGAAGCGCATCCGCCAGCACCGGCACATGGCCGCGCACGTCGATGGCCGGCCCGTGCAGCCGGGCGATGCTCTCTGGCATGTTGCTGCCGATCACCGCAAACCGCTGATCCGGTAATTCCGGCAGAAGCGGCATGATCGCGTCGGCGAAATGCAGCACCGCATCCTCGTTCGGTGGGTGCTTGTAACTGCCGAAAAACGCATAGCCGGCGCGCTGCGCGAATGGCAGCGTCGTCGGGCGCGATTCGACCGCCCAGAAGACGATTTCGACCGGCACCTCCGGCAGAATGGTCCGCAGCAATTCGGCCTCGGCGGTGGAATAGACGATCACGCAATCCACCTGTTGCATCGCCGCCAGCTCGCGCTTGCGCTTCACCGCCGCACTGGCGCGCAGCGCGGCGTCGTCGGCCAGTTCGGCTTCCCGCTCCTCGCGCAGGAAGTGCAGATCGCACACATTATACACCAGCCGGCATTTCGGAAATTTCTCGCGCGCCATCGCGGCGTATTTCGACGCATTGGAAAACCGATGGAAATACACCAGATCCGGCGCCACCAGCGCCTTGCGCAGAACCTCCTCGACCGACCAGAAATACGGCGCATACAGGCATTCGACGCCGATTTTCTCCAGCGCCCGCGTATGCGGGTCGAGCCGTGCCATGTTGTCGGACGGAATGAACGTCACCTTGTAGCCGAGCTGCTGCAGCGCCAGGATATGCTGCAAGGCGCCGTTGGAACCGGCATCCTGCTCCGGCGTCAATATCGTATCGTCGATGAAATAGGCGCGGCGGATAACATCCCGTTCGGCTTCCAGCGTGGGGTGCTCGCCGTTCATCCGGTGCCGGGCCAGCGTGTCCTTCCAGCGGAGAAAGAATTTCCGGTGATTGACCGCCTGATAGCGCTTCAGCCCGGTGCCCGCCGTGTCGGTGCCGTTGCTCACCCCTTCGAGATGCACGATCTCGGAGGCCGGCTGCACCACCACGCGCCTGCCCGCCGCGCGCACCCGGAAACACAGATCGACATCCTCGTAATAGGCGGGCAGATAATGCCGGTCGAACCCGCCCAGTGCCTCGAACAGCGCGCGGCGGATCAGCATGGCGGCGCCGGACACGTAATCCGCGTCGCGCAGATAGTTGAATTGCGGCGCCGCCGGGTCGCCCCCGCGCCCCCAGTTCCAGCCATCGCCCAGTCGCCAGACGATGCCGCCGACCTCCTGCAGCGTTCCGTCGGGGAAGAACAGCCGCGAGCCGGCGATGCCGATATCGGGGATCGTCTCGAAGGTTTCGACCAGCTCGTCCAGCCAGCGGTCGCGCACCAGCGTGTCGTTGTTCAGGAAAAAGATGTAATCGCCGCGCGCCTGCGCCGCGCCGAAATTGCAGGCTTCGATGAAGCCGCCGTTCTTCGGCGTGCGGATCACCCGGATCGCGCCGGCGAACAGCAGGCTGGCGAACAGGGTTTCGTCCTTCGACCCGTCATCGACGATCAGGATCTCGATCGGGCATTTCGGCGGGTGAAGGCGGATCGATTCGATGCACCGATACGTCGTCTCGAACTTGTCGTGCACCGGAATGACCACCGACACCAGCGGCGCCGGCCCGGGTTCGATCTCGATCGGCCGGTACGAATGCAGCAGATTGGTCACCAGCTCGTGCGTCCAGTCGGTCAGGCGCACCCGCGAGACCATGTCCTGGACCTCGTGCCGCGCGCCGCTTTCGAGCCGGAACCGCGCGTTCACCAGATCGTTGAGCCGCCCGAGCACCAGCGCCAAGGCCTCATCGACCAGCCGGATGTCGGAGGCATGCGCCGCGAGGGAGGACAGCACGCCGTCGATGAAATCCGCCGCGTGATCGTCGAAACCCGAATCGGGGCGGACAATCAGGCGCGGCGACCCCGGCAGCTCGGCCTTGGTTTTCGCGCATCGCACCCGCAGCAGGTGGCGCGATTTCGGCAGCAGAAACGCGATATTCTCGACCGCGAAGCCGTGATACCCATTGCCGATGCCCGCGTCCAGCAGATCCGGCCGGCGGAGATTCGCGGGAATCGTCAGCAGATGCTGGTCGTCGTCGAGTATCTCCAGTTCGCGCGTTTCGTCCGGCCGTTCGGGGTTCCAGGCCCATCCGACGATGCGCCGCAGGTTCAGTTCATCGACGAACCCCCACCCCTGGGACTGACCGTTGGCTGATGGTTTGGCCTTATCCGCCGAATCGGGGGCGCTGGCTTTCCGATCCTTCGGCCGGGTTTTTTCGGGCAGATCGACCTGATTGAGCATTCAATCCGAACTCCAGCACAAAACGGCGGCATTTGGCGCAAGCCATCATACGGATAAAAGCGACAGGGTGGTGATCGCAATACCCAGTTCCCGGATGTCTTCGCTGAGCCCGAGCCGTTTTGGTGAAATCGCCGTCGGGATCGTGATGGAAATTCTTGTCGACCGTCCAGAAATCGCATTGCGCGGAATCAGAAAACTGCAATCATCCTGTTCAAAAAATCCATGAAACCCACAGAACAGTCCATTGACGTGAATGAAGATTTGCTGTTGAATTATTTGGTCGACGGCGAGATACGGCATTGCTGACAGTTTAATACTTAAATCCTTGGCCGGCCACCGCGCCGCGATATCGATCCACGCAGTCTGTTTTTCGGTCCAGGAATAAAAATCCCCGTCATTGAGATCAAAACCAGAGACATTGAAAGAATTAATATTGCCTTCTTTTCCAAAATTCACGGAGAGTCCGTTTTCTAAATTTCCATGAATGAAATCAACATTTGAACCCGTATTCACGTTCTCGATCTTTCTTTGAAAAAGTTCTGTGCCCACTCACGAAACTTAAACCTTAAATTTCATTAACAAAGTTTGAGACAAATATCAAATTTTTCGGCGAGCTTCGCGAAAATGCCGTATTTGGCTGGAAATCGTCATGTTCAATGACGAATTCATGTCAGCGATAGAATTAGGGTGTGTCGTCATTTGACCGGGGGGATTCCGGCGCGACCGTTTTCCTGATTCATAGCAGATCAGCATTCCGAAAGGCTGATCGATGGGGCGTTATGGGCTGAGGGCTGACCAATGGGAGCGGATTGCGCATCTT